>NZ_JANQOP010000027.1 GCF_028285745.1 Acaryochloris sp. IP29b_bin.137
AAGCTTGAAATTACGTTAGTGCATGGCCTAATGATTGGGTTCACTCCAAAAGCAATTACGTCGTTTCAAATTTCATCTATCTGAAGTGACAAAAGAGGGATAAATATTGACCCTGCAGCCAGAACGTTCAGATCATTTATGGAAAAGCAGGCTGATGCTCTGAGATGATTTATGGCCTATTCCTCGTCACGCTTTAGTTCCTTAGATGTATTTCGCGGAATTGCGATCGCAGGCATGCTCTTGGTTAACCAAGCAGGGCTGGTCAAGGAGTCTTATCCTCAACTCAAACACGCAGATTGGCATGGGTGGACGCTTGCAGATTTGGTTTTTCCGTTTTTCCTATTTGTTCTAGGTGCCGCCATGGCCTTTTCCTTGGCCAGACATACTGCCTCACTGACTCAACCCAAGCGAGCCGTATATCTTCGCGTTCTGCGTCGGAGTCTGGTCTTGTTTGGCTTAGGGCTATTGCTGAACGGGTTTTGGTCCTACAACTTCAGTACACTGAGGGTGATGGGCGTCCTGCAGCGGATTAGTTTGACCTATTTCGTCGCGGCCTTAGTGATCTTAAAGCTGCCCCGCAAAAGTCAATGGGGGGTTACAGGACTGCTATTGGTCGGGTATTGGCTAGCCCTCTCGTTTATTCCAGTGCCAGGGTTTGGGGCGGGCGACCTCACCCGTACGGGTAATTTTGGCGCCTATATTGATCGCCTTATTATTGGTACGTCCCACCTATATGCAGGGGATCAGTTTAATTTCATGGGTGACCCAGAAGGACTGTTTAGTACATTGCCTGCGATCGCAACGGTACTTCTAGGATATTTTGCTGGAGACTGGCTCCGCAAACGTGGCAGTGGTCTCAAAATTAAAACGAGCCGCCAAAGTTTCACCCTCACGGTTTATGGATTGATCAGTCTGGGGTTAGGGCTATTCTGGAGCCTTTGGTTTCCCATCAACAAAAAGCTGTGGACAAGTTCTTATGTGTTATTTACGGTTGGCATTTCTCTTATTCTGCTTGCAGCCTGCTACGAATTGATCGAAGTTCGTCGGCTTCGTCTTTGGAGTAAGCCCTTTGAGGTGTTGGGACTAAATTCCATCGCTATATTTGTAGCGTCAGTGCTGGTGATTAAAATCTTAGTTCTCACCCAATGGGGAGCTGGAGAGAACGCCATCAATGCATTTAATTGGGTGTTTCAAAATTGGTTTTTAAGCTGGACCAGCCCTGACTTGGGGGCGTTTTTATTTGCTGTCCTGACCCTTTGTTTTTGGTGGCTGGTGGCCTATGGGCTCTATCGACAGCAGTGGTTTTTCAAAATCTAGTGCGAATCCTTTAGAACCAACGGCTACCCACTAGTCGCCCATAAAATTGTTATCGTAGATATTCACCACAATTCATTCCTGCATCCATGAGCTTCAACTTTGCATACCTTGCAGGTGGTAAATTACACCTCAAATTAGGCGACCAACCTGTCCGCACCATCGATAGCCAATTTGGACAAGACGTACAAGACAGAACCCTAAAGAGCCAGCGACGGAATGCTTGGAAAGATAAGAATCCTATGGCAGGAATGATCCCGCCCGCTTTCCTCAAACAAATGGAAGCCATGGGAGAAGCCAAGCTTCCCGTCGCGATTCGCTCAGTCAGTCCCTGTAGTCCGGGCCAATTACTCTATACATTGGCTGTTGGAGAAGTGACCGGTGTGTTTACGGTAGATGCCGCGTTAGAGAAAGAACAACGACTGTTTCATCACTCAGATTTTGCCGTTCAACATCTAAATGCTCACCCTCAAAACAACGAGTTTGCCTGTACCGTTATGCATAAAGATGGTTCAGCAAATATTGCAGTCATGTCGATGAATGGGGCAAGACCGAGAGAAATTACCGCTGGAGATTCCCTTGATCTGGCACCGCAGTGGGTTCCTAGCTCATCGAAGACCCTCATCTTCCAGTCTGCGGGCATTGCCCGCAACTCAGAAGGGTTTGCCTTAGAACAGAGTCCCTTTTCGATTGAAAAGCTAGATTTCCAGTCTGGAGAGATGGTGACCATTGCTGAGAGTCCTAAATTTGACCTATTGGCTCCCAAAATGACGGCTGATGGCTCCCTCTACTACATCCGGCGTCCTTACCGAACCCGCCACCGACCCATCAATGTCTTAACGCTGCTCAAAGATATTTTTCTGATCCCATTGCGATTAATTCAAGCGATCTACGAATGGCTCAATGTGTTTACTCAGTCCTATACCGGTAAGCCCTTGGTCAAACCCGGACAACCCCAAGTTCAAGCCAAGCAAGACTTGCTGATCTGGGGCAATACCATCAATACAGAAGCTGAGGCCGAGAAGAACCGTAAGTTTGGCGATGAAGATTCTCCAGCCCTTGTTCCCCGATCCTGGCAACTTATTTGTCAGCGCCCGGATGGTGAAATCCAAGTTATTGGAGATGGGGTGATCTCCTACGATGTTGATGCAGAAGGTGGGGTCGTGTACACCAATGGCAGTGCAATTTATACAACCCATCCCGGTGGTGTCCCTAAACGGTTACTGCGCGATCGCCCGATTGAACAAGTGGTCTTTGTTGATCATCCCTAGGCATTTACAGGAGTTGAAATTCCTTGAGCGCTGGTACAAAGTTTTTGTTCTCATGATTAGGACGGCTGAGTTTGATAAGGGCAAATCGTTGAAGAGGACTTAGGCTTTGCCACTGTTGGGGGCTAATTTCAATTTCATAAGCTGTGGCTTTCTCAACTAAAGCGGCTGGGATGGTGGAACCATCTAGCCAAGGGGGATTGTCGTCTACGGGAAGTTCAGCCGCTTCGGCTTCGGAATACATAAAAATCAGATCTTTGAGAAACGCCCGATAATCTTCGATCTCGTCTTCTGATGAACAGGGCTGGAAGATAAACTGCTCCCGCTCATCCTCACTAAACAGATTCCACTGGGCTAGCTTCAGCTTGATCCCACAGGTATCTAGCTTGAACCGCACGACCATCGGAATACAGCGTAAATCCTCCACAAATTCATGTTCAAATTGGAAGAATAGATTCTCTTCAGCAGGCATGATACTAAACCTCAGGTGGGATTAAGTCGTTGGGAGAATTACAGTTCCATAACATCGCTTGAGCAGGCGCGTCTAAAGCGATCTTCTGGGTGGGAAGGGTTGATAGCCAATGTTGAAAAGACTGTCCGCCGTGTTCCAGGAAGGATTGTAAGAACGGACCGCTGTGATGATGGTAGAAGCCACAAAGGGGTTCCCATTGATTCTCTTGATAAGGAACAACCGCCAAAGTCTGGCTATTCTTTAACAAGGTGGACCAGATCTTGAGGATGTCGGCTTGGAGGAGGGGCAAGTCACAAGCTAATAGCAGTATCCAAGTGGTTTGTAGGCGACTGAAGCCTTCTAACAGTGCAAATAAAGGGCCTTTCCCTGGATTCGATTCTTTTAGTATGCAACAGGCATGAGGGATAACCTCCTGATACCGTTCAGGCCAAGGGGTGAGGACATAAACTGGATCACAACATTGGAGGGCAACGTGGCAAACTCGCTTCAGCAAGGGGATTCCATGCCAACAGACCAAAGCTTTATCAGCCCCCATCCGTTTGCTCTGGCCTCCGGCTAATACTAGGCCAGTTACAAAAGGGGTCGGGTCTGACGGGTGGGTTGCAGCGGGTTGACTCATAGATTTGTTCAACTGAACAGGGGACTAACCCCCAATGGAGAGGAGCGTTTATCAATCTGAAAGGCTTTGCTGAAGGTGTTCAAGCGTTTTTTTCGCAGTACCGTTGATCAGGAGGTCCTCCGCGATTTGGAGTCCCTCGTGTAAGCTAGCGCTGCCCCCCACATGCCAAAGATAGAAGCCCGTATTCCATAAGACCGCAGGCATCAGTTCACAAGATTGACCGTTTAATACTGCATGGAACTGCTCCAGTAGCGCTGCTGTAGAAGAGTAGGGAACTTCGGGGCCATGAAGATCATAATCTCGTGCTGACAGGATAAGTCGTTGCCAGCAAGGTTCTTGGTCAGGATGGTTGACCCCCAGTATTGCTTTGCGATCGCGCGGTAAATCACAACTTCCTTCTAAGCCTTTCACCGTTGTAAACCGATGGGTTCCCCGCAAAGCTAAGGCCTCCCGCATCATATTTTCCGTGGGAGGATGGACAAAGCCCGAAATCAGGTGATGATCCCCTTGATAAGGATGCCAAAGCAGTTCGGTGGTGGCCAACGGCGGGCGCTTACCCACTTGATCTCTGAAGTCCACCAACCCCTGGGCCAGGGGGAACTGTTCCGGGAGATAAATAAACCCCAATCTGCTTTGCCCGATGACATGATAAATATCGGCCAAAGAGCGGTGGGTCCAGTCCACGCCTAAGCCCTGCCAAAGATCAATTAAGGGGACGCCATACTTAGTCGGCATGCGATCGCCCCCATGCATCAGCACAGCATGCCCCGCAGCGGCTAGGAGTAAAGCAGTGAGCGGTAAAACACAGGCAGTCCTTGAGCGCCCATCGTAGGGAACGCTAAACACCACGACTCTGGGGCTATTGGGAAGTGGTGGCAAGGTTGGGCCCAAATGTTCATAGGCATCTAAAAAACCGGCTAGCTCCTCTCCGGTGGGCCGCTTAATTCGATGAGAGATCAAAAAAGCACCAATTTGGGCCGGGGTAGCCTCTTGCTGCAGCATCAGCTCCAAAGCAGTTTGGGCATCGGCACGACTTAAATCCTTACTAGTATGCCGGCCACTTCCCACCTTTTTCAGTAACTCACGAAACACATCACTCATGGCGATCTTCTTTGCCAATGGGTAGACTCTATGCCAGCAAATTGATTTGGGCATAGCGACCCAAATGCCCCGACCCTAGGAGAGCCTTACGGGACATTGGAGATGAAAGAATCATGAACCAAACGTCGGAAATTAGCAATAGGTGGAATTAACAGTCTGTCCTGGGTGGTAACCATCACGACTTCTCGGGTTAAGCTCAGCTGACGATTAGGATTTGCAATCTCAGGCGCAGCTAGATTGCGAATCGCCAGGGTTGGATCCGATTGAGAGTCCACTAGAGCACCACTGGGGAGCAAAGAAATCATTTCACCTTGGCGAATCACCCCACGAAAAGCATCCAAAGTATTGAGTTCCAGGACTGCTTTTAACTCTAAGCCTTGTTGCTTGAATTGGTCTTGCACCAGTCTCTGCATGCCATAGCCATCTTTAAACATCACCTGGGGGAATTGAGCCAACTCTACCCAAGGCACCAGCTCGTGCTGGGCCAAAGGATGCTCAGCTGACATCAAGATTTGGATCGGCTCGTTGTACAACCAGTCCACCACCCATTCAGGTCGGTTGGTCAGGAAGGGGTTGTTCATCACAATGGCTAGGTCTACTAACCCATCCTGGAGAACTTTGAGGGAGCGATCACTGCCCAAGGACGTCACCCTTAACTGCACCTCGGGGTAGAGCTTGCAAAATTTCTGCAAGACAGGGGGTAAGTAATGGGCACAAACAGAATGAATGGCAGCAACGCATAGTTCCGGCTGCTTGCCTGCCCGTAAATCGTTAATTTCTTGCGTGGCGTCCTGCCATTCGGTCAGGATTTTACGGACATGGGGTAAAAGCTGATCCCCCGCTAGAGTGAGCTTGCTATGGGCGCCTCGATGGAGCAAGGGCAGGCCCAGCTCAGACTCAAGGCCTTGAATTTGCCGACTAACGGTTGATTGAGTGACACCGCATTTTTTAGCTGCTTGTTGGAAACTTCCAGTTTGGGCCACCGATAGGAACGCTTGCAGTTGCTCGAGCCGCATGAAGTGTAGTCTAGGTTACAGTCATGAAAGCACAGTAACGAATTTAGCTTTGCTATTCGGTAAGAAACGATACAACTTAGGGATTATCCCAGGAAAAAGTAAATTTCTCACCCCTAATTTTAGGAGTCAGAGCAGAATTTAATCGGTGCAAAATCCGCACTGGGACAATGCCTTTCCATGAGGATTTGGAACAATACTCAGCGATATTCCTGAAGATGAGGCCCCATAAGGAAGACCCACGCAATGTAGGCAGCCCGCATGAACGGTGAAGTGATCCCTAGTACAGCTGATTGAGAAAGGCCAACGAGGACGTATCCAACCTGGGGATACGCCCAGTCGATGATGCCGACGTCTAGCAATGCGTCACACAAGCCCTTACACTTAATAATGCATTAACTTTACTCAACGCTTAGATAACGATACCGTGCGAAAAATTGCGATCGCAGGCAATTGGAAGATGCATAAAACCCAGACTGAAGCCCTGGAGTTTTTGAAGGTCTTTCTTCCCCTGCTAGAGAACACTCCTGAAGATCGAGATGTGATCCTATGTGCCCCCTTCACCACCTTGACCGCCCTCTCTAAGAACCTACATGGCAGTCGCGTGCAGGTGGGTGCGCAGAATATTCACTGGGAGGACACGGGCGCCTTTACGGGTGAAATCTCTGGTCCCATGCTGGTGGAGACGGGGGTCCGCTATGTTGTGGTGGGCCATAGTGAGCGCCGTCAGTACTTCGGGGAAACCAATGAGACGGTGAACCAGCGCTTAAAGGCCGCTCAAACCCATCGTTTAACCCCCATCCTGTGTGTGGGGGAGTCGAAAGCTCAACGAGATGCCCAACAAACGGAATCCGTGATCTTTGAGCAGCTTGAGAAAGGGTTAGTTGGGGTCGATCAACATCATTTGATCATTGCCTATGAACCTATTTGGGCCATTGGGACCGGTGATACCTGTGAGAGTGGCGAAGCCAATCGGGTGATTGGGTTGATTCGCTCACGTTTAAGCAATGCCAACGTCACCATTCAGTATGGGGGGTCAGTCAAACCGGACAACGTCGATGAGATTATGTCACAACCTGAAATTGATGGTGCCTTAGTTGGAGGGGCTAGCCTGACGGGAGAAGGCTTTGCTCGAATCGTTAATTACCAGTAGATCGGTTTAGACTGAGGGGCAGACCATTCGTTGAAGCAGCCTGGCCATGGCGTCTGGTATTGCTTCTGCGGCATTAGATGAAGCAAATTGAAGCAAATCTGTATCCCCGATCCAAACGCTTCGACTCGAAGTCGTTAGACTAGGGGGTATGGCGAAAAGACCCAAACGTTTAACCTTCCTAAGTTGGGGAATAGGGCTGGTAGTGGTCGCAAGTGCGACGGCTCTACTCTGGGGACCCTCTTTGACGATTCGGGGCGTTCCAGTTCCCATTATTTTGACCTTTTTACAGGATGAACAGGCGCGGGAAGCCTACTTTTCCGACAACAAGCAAGGCTTACACAATCGTCTGCAGGAGCTGAACATCGAAACGGAAATCAAGGCATTCTACCGACCGCAGATTCCCGATGAGATCCAATTAGATCAGCATATCCACCAAATTTTTTATGACACGACGGGCTACGTGGGGAAAGCCTACCGCGTTAGTGCGGACGGAATATTAGTTCTGATTGACCATCAATACGAGCAATGGTATTCCTTGGCCCACCGGGCGGGGGTCGTTGTTGACAGTCAGTATGCAAACGGCACCCATTATGTTGTTAGTCCAGAGGGCATCGTTGCTCCCTATCAACAAGTTGCCAAGTCATTTCCTATTCCCATGTTGAAGCAACTAATCAAGCTGAAATCTGAACAAGTCCCGCCCGGGGGCAATGCCCTTTAGGGCTGATTTGGCCCAGCGCTCTCTATCCTGTAGAAACCTGGGGGGGCTAAGCTGATATGCCGCCGTTATGGCAATCAAGGTTGACGCTACAGCAATTGCGCTTCCAGTTTTTGCTGATTCCAGAGGGTTTGGTAGAGGCCATCTTGTCTGACTAAGGTCTCGTGAGTCCCCATTTGCACTATTTCGCCCTTGTCCATAACAAAAATCTGGTCTGCGATCGCAGCCGCAGATAATTGATGGGAAATAAAGATAACGGTCTTACGCTGAGTCCCCCTCGACAGGTTATCGAGAATTTCCGTTGCAGTTTGGTTGTCGACACTGGACAACGCATCATCCAGGATCAAAATGGGGGCATCCACCAGCAAAGCTCGAGATAAAGCCGTCCGCTGCCGCTGTCCCCCAGATAACGTGATGCCCCGTTCTCCCACAATCGTTCTGTAGCGCTGGGGAAAGTTCAAAACCTCGTCATGGATTTGGGCTTGTTTTGCAACATACTCCACCTCGGATGCATCGCTGAGAGGATTGCCATAGCGAATATTATTTTTCAGACTGGTACTGAACAGAAAGCTGTCTTGAGGCACATAGGCAATGGCGGTTCTCAGATCTCGCAAATAAATTTGCGTCACGTCATGTCCGTCTACAAAGAGCTGATCAGAGGCGATATCTAATAAGCGGGGGAGAGCATTGGCCAGAGTTGATTTTCCGGCCCCCACAGGGCCGACAATCGCCACCGTTTCACCCGGCTGGATTTGGAAATTAATCTGTTTAAGCGCCGGTGTGGCGGCACCGGGATAGGTATAGGTTAGATCCTTCGCCGTTAACTGACCATCTATATGATTTTTGTCAAGCGGGGTTGCAGTCTCAGCACTCTGGATTTGAGGTTCTATCCCCAGAATGGATTCGATCCGATCAATGCTGACTTCTCCCCGCTGGTAGGCTGTGATCGTAAACCCTAACAGCGCCGTGGGGAAAATCAATTGCTCAACATAAAGGAGCAAGGCGACGAAATCCCCAACGCTGATGCGACCGGATGGAATTGCCCGACTGCCTAGGGCCAACAGAACCAATAAACTGATGCTTGCCATTCCTCCCAGAACGGGAAAGAGGATATTGCGGGTTTTAGCGAGTTTGAGATTAGCTGTTAGAAGCGATTGATTAAGGTGTTGAAATTCGGCTTGTTCGCTGGTCTCTTGGGCATAAATCTTGATCAGGGAGATGCCACTCATATCTTCCTGGACTAACTCACTCATGGTCGAGAGCGCCTGCTGGACGGCCAACTGTTCACTCCGTAGACGGTGACTAAAAACCTGTACTAAAAGCATGATTAAGGGATACACTGCGATCGCAACGAGACTTAACACGGGATCGATCGCGAGCATCACTGGCAAACGCAATGCATAGGCAAACAGGGTATTGGCCAAACTCAGCACAGCAAAGCCCACAAGCCTGCGAATATTGTCTACATCGCTGGTGGCGCGGTTAATCAAGTCACCCGCCGTATTGGCCGCGAAATAAGCGGGCTCTAGCGATAATAAATGCTCAAAAATTCGTTGTTTAAGATCAAATTCAACCCGTCTACCAACACCGAACAGCAAAATGCGGGAAGCCATGCGAATAAACCACATCAGCGAGGCCAGCCCAGCAATGACTAAAATGGTCGGCAGAATAGGACCAAAATCAAAAGCAATTTCTAGGTCATCAATGACCCGACGAATTAACAGTGGCAAATAGGTCCCCAAGCCATTGACGATCAATAGCGCTAATATCCCTAGCAAAACGCTGCGCCAATGGGGTTGAAGATATTGGATGAGTTTTCGGAGTCGAGAATACTTGCCTGTTGTCTTAGCCATTGCTTCAGTCTAACCTCGCCCCGCCTTTTCCTTCACAAATCAGTGAAAGGGCAGAAAACCTCCGTTCTACCGATCAATTGGATTGCCATATTCCCAATCCGGGGAGTGCATACTGACAATATTGATTGACAATCCTGTTCGCCTATAGATGGAACTAGAAGCGTTATAGAAGAGTCAAGGGGGCAGAGATCTCTGCCTCAGAATGACCCAAGAGTGACCCAAATTAATTAAGAGAGGGATGAATTGGTGTTATTTAGTCAGAAGTCTCCCTGACAAGCATTGACAGATACTATGCATAACGCTATAAGAGAATTCATGTTTTCTTTATTGTTTTTGTTGACGACCGAACCGCTGCTGATTGGGCAAGTTGAGGCCATTTGGAAAGGAGTTCCGCAATGAAACGCAACCGCTGGTTGGCTGCTATAGGTGCAAGTGTATTTGGGTTGGGTTTGGCATCAGCGATCGGACCTCAAGCTGTGGGTAACCAACCGCCCCAGGTTGCCGTCGGAGCTTCAATTTGGCGCAACGGTTCATTCCCCGTAGAAAACTTTCAGGGATATACGTCTCCCTTTGGTTACCGCTCATCACCCACTGGAGGGTATTCAACAGAATTCCATACTGGTCTCGATTTTGCAGCTCCTCAGGGGAGCTATATTCGCAACTGGTGGTCTGGCAGAGTCGTTCGAGTCTCTGATAACACAGCCTGTGGCACCTCAGTTCGAGTGCAATCGGGCTCTTGGGTCCATGTCTATTGCCATATGAAAGGCTATGTTGCCAGAGATAGCCGCGGGCCTTATGTCGTCGATGGAGGGCTGCGGATTCGCCAAGGGCAGACCGTCCGGGCTGGGCAGCGGATTGGTCGAGTGGGGATGACGGGTCGCACTACCGGACCTCACCTCCATTGGACCTTAAAGTATCAAGGCAAGCTTGTCGATCCAGCAGCGGTCTTAAGGGCAATGCACCGCTCCCAGCGAGGGTCTTTTAGCAAAAAACTTTAGCGCCCGCGCCCAAACGGGATTTCCCATCCTTTACTCCCTCGGTACGCTGGGCTCTAAGCTGACGACTTGACGAATGGCTGTCAATCCTTGGCGGTCGGGATTAGCGGTGATTAAGTCCAAGGTTTGCTGAGTGGTTCCCCAGGACTGCATAAAAGTTTGAAGCAAGGTTTCCTGTTCCGCTCTGAATTGATCAACCTCCCCTTCGCCGTTAATCACGGCAAACCAGACGACCCCTTGATTTTCGGTTGGCAGGGCTCCAGCTAGAGAGCTAACGCCATTCAAGGTCCCCGACTTGATGACGGATTTTTGCGGTAAGGGTCGCTCATTATGTACCCCTGGATCGGTTCCAATCACCGCGAAAATATCGGCAATGGTCAGTTGTTGGGGATGTAATAGGCGGGCAATGGCTTGAAACATGCCACAGGCTGCTCTGGGTGAGATGCGATTATCAATCCCCAGGCCTGAGCCATTGATCAGTTGAATTTCCTGAGACGGAACCCCAGCCGCTTGAGCAGCAATTTGAGCCACCTGCTGAGCGCCCCCCACTTGCTTCGCTAGCATCTCGGACATGGCGTTATTGCTGTACTGATTCATTTTTTTCAGCAGCTCAGCCACGGGAAGAGAGCGATGCCGAATCAGCGGTTTGACCTGTTCAGGGCGTAAAGCTGCGGTTTGGATACTGCCTGCGATCGCAACTTCCGGTTTAGGCGTATCAGGCGGCAAGGTTTGGTATTGTGTTTGGGCTTCCGCAGGCCAGCGAGTATGATTGAGTCCTTGCTGCAACAGCGTTCCAGACGTAATGGGGTCGGGTTCATAGTTCATATAAAACGGACCGACCACGAGCAGATTGCCCCTCACGTTGCGAATGCCGTTTTGATTGAGCAGGTTTCCGAGTGCGATCGCATCTTCCCAGACAAAAAATGGATCAGCGCCTCCCTCAATGACCAAATCTCCTTGAAGTTCCCCGTTCTCAAGGGTGCCGATGTAGCCAATTTGGGTCTCAAACCGATGATCGGGACCTAGCTTTTTCAATACAGCTAAGGAAGTGGCAACTTTGGTCACGGAAGCAGCCGGTAAGGGAACGGTGCCTTGATGATTCGCGAGCAAGGTGTCTTGGGTTTGAATCCATACCCCTTGACTCACTGTTGGTGCTCCTAATTGGGATAAGTATGCTTCGATCTGAGGATTCGTGACGGCTGCCGGATCAGTCAGTTCTAATCTCAACGGTGGCGATGGTTGAGGAGCCGTGACTGCTGAGGTTGCTTTGGGAGAAGAAGTAGGCTGGACACCGGTTGTACAGCCACTGATGGCGTAGCTAAGAGTGGCCAAGACAAGCGCAATACGTGGGTTCATAACGAGATAAAACTGGCAGTCGGTACTCCACATCTTAGGCTGATCGGGTTATCCAGTTAGCATGGCATGGATTAGGAAACGGGCCAAACCTCTGCTGTCCAAGGATCGATTAGACCCATGGGGCAAAATTCTGATTAAGCTTTTGCGACCGCATTACTAGCTTGACGCAGAACCATAAACCCGATCTAAAACGGCTTGGGGTTGGCCCCAAATCACCTGTTCATGCTTGTAGACCACCATCCCGGGTTTCGCCCCTTTCGGCTTAAAAACATATTTGGATTCGGTATAGATCACCGGAACCTGATGACTCTGCCGAGCCCGGCTATAGTAAGCTGCCATATTTGCCGCAAATTGCATATCCTCGGGTTCAGGAACAGCACCTGCTTCTAGCCTTAAGAGAACATGACTACCCGGAATTTCCTGGGTGTGGAACCAAAGGTCATAGGCGGTGGCGGTCCGAAAGGTGAGGAGATCATTTTGGCGATTGTTGCGACCAATGAGTAGCTCCCATCCCGACGGAGACTGGTATTGATAAAATGGAATTTCCGTGGAAGCATCCTTTCGATACGCTACCTTTGGGAAATAGTTTTGCAGGATCAGTTCATCTCGGATATCGTGCAAAGTCAATAAATCCGCGGCATCCTGATACTGTACCAACTGCTGGATACTGGCTTCAACCTGTTCTAGATAGGCTATTTCTTCCTGAACCGCTTCTAACAAGGGCTGCACTTGCGCACGAGCGCGCTTCAGTTTTTGATGGCGTTTATACCAGGCTTGAGCATTTTGAACCGCATTCTTTTCTGGGTTGAGGGTTAGGGTTCGGGGTTTGCCGGATTCAAAATCCTTCAAGGTTAGGGTTTTCATACCCAACTGCCATTCATGTAAATGGGCCATTAGTAGATCAGCCTGTTCCCGATAGGTCTCAGCGGTGTCTGAGGCCTTCAACTGATCATAAAAAGTCTGGGCTTTAGTATTAAGCTTTTTGAGGTGACCTTTGACCTTTTGCTGGAGTTGATGCCGGAGTTGTTTAAAGGTCTGTTCGCCTAGCTGTTGGCTGTAGTACTGATCCAGCAACGTCTGAAGATCTGTCGCTGGATGTGTGATTTTCCAGCCCAATACGGTGTAGCCTGACGCCGCCTGATACCATCCAGGGTTAAAAGACTGCTGTTCTAGGGCAGAAAGCCAATCTTGCCAAAGGTGAAATAGCCGCTGCCAATCGGAATCTTGGAGCTGTTCGGTGGATTGCTCGGGGGGCAGACTGGCGGTGGACAACATAGACAAGACCAAAGCTGAACTCAAACCTCGATAGGTTTGAAGTAAATTTCGTTTGAGAGGGCCAGGCACTAAACTCACCTGTCGCTGCCAATGTTCGAAGGATTCTGACAGGGAGGGAATAGGGTCGGTGAGGTGCGGGGGAGGTTGGTAAATATCTCCAGTTTGAATGGGGCGAACACTGGATTGTTGGGCACTGACTTGATGAGCTGCAGTGACAATTCGATTCTCAGCATTGGTTAAGATGACATTGCTATATTTACCCATCACTTCGGTATAGATATGCCAATCGATGGCGGACTGAGGCCGCTGACCAATCTGCAAGTCAATCACGCGTTCCCACTCAGTGATGGGTTCGATGGCCATTAAGGCCAAACCATTGAGCTGATGACGCAACTGCTGGCTAAAGGTAAAGGTATCTGCTCCTTTGGGTGGAGGCGTTCCCATACAGATCCGAGCGGCCTGGGGGTGCCAACTAAGGGTGAGCCAACCCCGATGATTGAGGGTGCGCAGGGCGATACAGATCGTGAAGCGATCGCGTTGAATGACTTGTTCGATCCGGGCAGGCAACCAGTGCGATCGCAACTCGCAGCACGCTGCCATTAATGTCGTAAAGTCAACCTGTTGCACAAGTAATCTTCAGAAAAAACACCAATAGATTGGGGATCCAGAGCTATCGTTCGGTCCCCTTGAAACGTCTACCTAATTTTAAGAATAAATACTTATTTTATGGACTTGAGCCCTTTATTCACAAATAGAATTAAAATTCTGTATAAACCAATACCTTATATCCTAATAATTCCTAAAAATCCTGAAAAAGCTTTCTATGACTAGAAATAAATACTTAAAATTAGGTTGTAGGTCTAGATCTTTTGTGGATAAGATGGAAAAAAGGATGATATTAGAGCTTTTTTGGGTGATGCGCTCTAATACCACTAAGGGTTGGAATCTGCGTGAGGATTTGTATTTATGGATATCAAGCTCATCAATATCGGCTTTGGCAATATTGTTTCTGGTAATCGAGTGATTGCCATTGTCAGTCCAGAGTCGGCTCCTATTAAGCGTATCATTAGCGATGCTCGGGAACGGGCTCAACTGATTGATGCCACTTACGGTCGGCGCACTCGCGCAGTCATCGTCACGGATTCTGGTCATGTGGTGCTCTCCGCCATTCAGCCAGAAACGGTTGCCCATCGGTTTATGTCCAATAAGGAAACGAAAGACTCCGATAAATAACTCAACCGATGCTTCTCCTTCAGGATTGGTCCCAGAACGCTTGATGAATGGGTACAGATGCATTCCTAAGTTCACCAGTCCTTGAAGGGTATGTCCTGCTAAACGAAAGAGCCTTTGTTTTATTGAGACGCTGGTATAACGCCCATGAAAGATCCTGGCCAGCTGATTGTCCTCACTGGACCCAGCGGTGTTGGTAAAGGAACCCTAATACAGCGGCTCTTACAAGATTGTCCCGAGTTATATTTAGCGATTTCAGCCACGACTCGTTCCCCCCGCGAAGGGGAAGTTGATGGTGAGCACTACTATTTTTTAACCCCAGCTCAGTTTCAATCGCAAATTGAGCAAAAGCAGCTCTTGGAATGGGCCGAATATGCAGGGAACTACTATGGAACGTTGCGTGAACCTGTCATGCAGCGAATCTCACACGGGCAGCAAGTGATTTTAGAAATTGAGCTAGTTGGGGCCCGCCAAATTCGAGAGAAAGTGCCCGATGCGTTTCAGATTTTTGTCAGTCCTCCCTCCTTGGGTGATTTAGAAACTCGTATTCGCAGTCGAGGGCAAGACTCGGAAGACGCAATTACCCATCGCTTAAACCAAGCCAAAATCGAACTGGCTGCCGCCCATGAGTTTGATTTTCAACTGGTGAATGATGACTTAGAATCAGCACTGCAAACCCTAAAAACCAAGGTGTTGTCGCTATGATGCTCCGTCGTCTATGGGCTATGGGCCTTGTGATTTTAAGTCTGACGTTATGCTCAACACCTGCCTTAGCTGAAGTGCATCTCTATCAAGAGAAGCCGGGGCAGGTAACCGTGCGATCGCAACAGAGTCTCCAAGATCAAGCCCAACACAGTTGGCAAGCGGTCCTCTTTAAGCGCTACATCAACGATCAATTAGAAGGGATATTTCTGCGGCTAGTAGGTTTTCCCGGCCAAGTAGAAGTCTTGGCCGATCAGCCCTTGCAGTTTAGGGTGGCCGATCAATTCCCCTGGAAATCCAACCCAGCGATAGATGCATCCACCCTCATGCTCCCCAACAATGTTGGACAATATGACGTTCAGCCGTTGCTAGAGCACCTGGATAGCGATACCCGACTAGTGATAGCGATTCCTTTAGCCACAGGTTTATCGGCCACCATTGAGGCATCCCCCAGCGTGATTCGAGAATGGCGAGAGGTCACCCAGTTTTCTCCTCAAGCTTAAATTAAGCTTCTCTTTATTTCTGCAATCCAAGGCCCAATTTAATCAAAAAATAAAGGCTAGAAGTCTTTCGGATGGGTAGTTGTAGCTTTTTAGGGCCTACCTCACTGAGGTTGCCCTGTCATTCCAACATAGGCCGTTTTACATTAAGAACTGTTTCCCGGTCGGGAAACCGGACATTAACCGATTTCGGTTATGGCATGATCTTTTGTGTAAGAACATACCAACCTTTCATGACAGGAGTTTCACCATGTCTTTGCGACTAGGGGACACCGTACCTAACTTCACTCAAGATTCCACCGCTGGCACAATTGACTTTTTTGAATGGGCTGGCGATAGCTGGGTCGTTCTCTTCTCGCATCCTGCAGACTACACCCCCGTTTGCACAACTGAACTGGGGTCCGTAGCCAAGCTCAAGCCTGAGTTCGACCAGCGTAATGTCAAGACGATTGCCCTAAGTGTGGATGATGCGAATTCCCACAACGGCTGGATTGGAGATATTAACGAGACCCAAAATACAACGGTTAATTACCCCATCCTGGCAGATGCGGATAAGAAAGTGTCTGATCTCTATGACATGATCCATCCCAATGCCAATGCCAAAGTCACCGTGCGCACCGTCTTTATTATTGACAACAATAAAAAACTCAGAGCATCCATTACCTACCCTCCCAGTACAGGTCGAAATTTTGGTGAGATCTTGCGGGTTATTGATTCATTGCAATTGACCGATAATTATCAAGTTGCCACCCCGGTGGACTGGAAAGATGGGGACGATGTCGTCGTCGCTCCCACTATTCCCACGGAAGAGGCGAAGCAAAAATTTCCGAAGGGTGTGACTGAAATTAAGCCCTATCTGCGGATGACGCCTCAACCGAACAAGTAAATACTTCAGTTACCGATTAGAATTCGTTTTTTTACCCCCATCAGGGGGTTTTTTATTGCTGGGTTGAAACGATGTCTCTATAAAAATGCCCCTGGGGGAACTGAAAAGGCTGTTGTTTTGTTCTCAGATTCTATCTCTAGCGCAGCTCGTCCCCACTGTCCCCATTAATGTTGTCCATATTGCTCCAGCAACGTCGGAATTTGAGTATACCCATCGCCCCCAATTGCTTGTTCGATCCGAGATTTCTCTTGTTGCAAGATAGTTTGAAAGGTTTCTGACCCTATTTTCCCTCTCACAACCGTAAGTAACCCTGCGGCTTGAGTCCAGTCGGGGGATTGAATGGTATTGAGTAAGTACAGGCCCAAACAGCCGTAATATACGGTCGAGTTTCCCTGATTGATGGCGTACAAAGCTTCCGCTAAGTTGAGACAATTCAATCCTTGAAGATACAGATCGCCAGATGTACGGGCGGCCTGTAAGCCTGCTTCCAGGTGATGGATGGCTTCCTGGGGCTGCGATAAAACAAGATAGGCTGACCCTAAGCTGCTGTGGCAAAGCGCCTGGCTCAGGAAATCTTGCTGCTTCTCGGCGAGGTCTAATCCTTGCTGAAGATAGGACATTGCGATCGCATAGTGATCCGATTCGGCCCGTTCGAGCTGTTGGGCCGCAAAGACTTGCGAGAACCCAAGATTGGCTAGGGCGTTGGCCTGGCCTAAACGCTCCCCTCGCTCCCGACTCATCATTAGAGCCCGCTGGGCAAAGTTGACGGATTGGGCATAGTCTTTTTGAGCGATATGGGTCCGGCTGAGATGATTCAAGTTTGCAATTTCACAGGCTCGATCTTCGGCGGTACGAGCAATTTCCAGGGCCTCTTGATGAAAGCTGATCGCCTGATCATACTGACCAATGGCCCGCTGGGAATACCCTAATAGCGTCAGGATACGAGCCTTCTCCTGAGTGCCTTCTACTTTTTGCAGGGGCACATCAAGATAGTCCAAGGTCGAACGCAGATACCCACCATAAAACGAAGCAAAGATGCCGCCATACAGCGGGAAGTAGGGCTGTTTAGCAAAGCTGCGTAAAATTTGGAGGGTGATCTGAAAACAGGCTTCTCCCAGGACATTCTGCGGATCGCGTTCCTGGATACCCGTTGCGATCGCGAGCCAAATACTGGCAAAGGTCAAGTAGGTAGAAATGGACTGTTTGGGACCCACCTTGGGATCGAAGGCCTGCTGATCAAACCAAGAGACCAGTCCTCGCTGCAGGAACTGCATAATCATCAACAGCTCTACCCAGTCTTGGACACGGTAGGTGGAGGGCTGGCTAGCCCACTGCTGTACTGAGTGATTGGGCTTTGATAGGACCTGAAATACGGTCTGCGGAAGAGACGGTTTGACCGTGGGTTGCGTTGATATTAAACCAAAGCCAATCGACTGAGCAGTCTGTTCTACGGGAGCTATCTTCCTTGCCCAATATTCCCAAGGATTATTTCCTAGATTGATGCCAGCTTTTTTCGGATCATCAAAGATCCAGCCCAACACATGAACTTGAAGTTTGGAGCAAGTTGTTAATCCTTTCGTCAATCCCGTTGCCAACTGTTCAAGACGCTGCACTTGAGTGCTGCTGGCTTGCCCTTTTTGCTGGAGCGCTACAGACAACTGTTTAATATCTGAAGGGCTTAGGGCTGGGTTGCGATTTTGATCCACTTCCTGAACTAGCAGCAAGAAGGCTTGATGAGTATCTTGTGCTTGAGCAAGATTGTTGACTGCAACAGTAATTGTGCTTTTAGCCTGGGTTTCCTGGGCCAACTGTTGCCAAGTTTTTTTAATCACTTTTAGTCCTCGCAAGGATCGTTCTGCTTTGGCCTGCGTTGCTGTATCGGAAGTACTAAGTTGGGATTGTAAAGACTGCTCTTGATCTAACAAACAGCATTGGAAGTATTCTGGATCAATCTCTATTTCTAATTTCAACTGCTCCAATTCAGCAGCGAGGGCTTGCTCTAGCAGAGGAATACTAGGGAACTTACCTTGCAAGTAAGCAGTTAGAAGGTGATCGATGACTTGCCGGTAGCGATCCTGTGGGGTTGATGATGAGGATGACATAATTCCACCGCTAGCTACGACCGCTTTAAGTATACAAAGCCTAAGGCTTTGGCCTCCGACTTAGCGTTATAAGCTGAGAGTCGGGAGGTGGTGTTGGGGATCTTTAGTGCCAATGTGCAATCAACTGCCCCGCTGCAAGCAGACGGGGTATGGAATACGATTTGCTCCCAAACCGTAGATTTGGATTACAATCCCATTTCTTCGCTGCAAGCAGCGGGGAATCTACCCTCACTAGATTGATAAGACGTACCTATTAACTAGGCGGCTAGGAGCTGTTGCCCTTCCACAAACTGCTGAATCAAATCTTTTAGCTGGGACTGGAAGGATTTGATCTCAGCTATCCCCAAGGGCTTCGTCAAAAACTCGCACCCACTCCACTGAGCCCGCCACTTGTTAGATAGCTTCTGCTCTCCAGTCAAAATGACGAGTGGGATAGTAGAAATTCTGTTTTGCTGACGAATCCGTTTGACCAATTCAAATCCGGTAATGCCAGGCATATTGATATCAATAAATATCATCGATGGCTTGACTTGCTGAATTTTATCGACAGCTCGCTCAGACTCTTGGCAAGCGATAACCTGATGCCCTAACACTTTAACTAGATGCTCGAATTGCTTAATCAGTATGGGGGAATCATCAATAATCATGATAGGTGCACAATCTGATTGCATTGGTCGTTCTATCTCAACCAGATCACGTTGCACCCATTGGGAAAAGATGGAGGCGATTTCCAAGGGGTCTTTACCAAGGGCAACCGAAATTTCCTCCAGCGATTTGTGATGTTTGGATATTCGGTCAAACCATTTTTTCTCTAAAGGAGATAATTCTGTCTCACTGACTTTTTTTTGATTAACAACGGGAATGCCGTCCATTGAAAGAATGAATGACTTGAGTTGTTCCCATTTTTTTTGGCGGAGTAATCCTTCACTAAGGATTTCATGACCAGAGAATCCTAATAGCGGATCAATGGAACTGAGCTGCTCATCTGGCAGAAAATGGGCTGCCCCCTGACCAGCATTTAAGAATGTATCAAAGTGAATCAGAATTTTATGTTTGAGTGCTTGCCTTAATTCCTTAGGCGTAATCACTCGCTTCAAGAGCATGTCAGTCATAACTGTGCAAATGGAACTATTTCCCTGCTCAAGCTTGGTCGCCCATTCTGAAAAATAAGGCTTATATTTTTCTTGACGAGCTGAATAATTAAACCGTTTGACCGTTCTAAGAAATGACTCTCCACTCAGTCGATGACTGCCTGCATAACATAAAGTACCGGCATGATTTACACCGAGGTAAGCTGCCTGATTGTGAATCTGACTTGAGTTGGAAAAATTAAATTGCCAATATCCATTTTGAGAGGATTGAATAGCTGCCAAAATTTGGGTAACAAATTCCTGTTTTCTAAAGGAGAAAGAATTAGAGTGACTCATATGTTCGTTAATGACCAGAGATCTGGGAATTTATACAGCGATAAAAGATTGATAGGGCTATCTATCAACGGGAACTCACTTGTCTCTCATTTATTTAAATATCCTGGCAATGAGAGAGTATTTTAGATAAAGTCATTGGGGAATAATTGGCCTACCTAAATCGCTACACAGGCAGGGGGCGGTTCTAATAAAATTTGCTCAGCATTCCATAAACAGTTGATTTCCTGAAGATTTATGCCGAAATGGATGCGTAAATCGTGAATAGATTGATCACTATAGTCTTCGAAATGGACTTTATGGATATTTTTAAATCTAACTTTTCTCCCATACATAAAACCAAAATCAAAGGCTCTTCGATGCAGCGCATTAAACTGATACGGCTGGGGGAAGAACAGTTTAGAAAAAAGCTTATATGCGTAGATATGGTGACTGCCTACCTTTACACAATTTCCCATGGTATAGCCAATCACAAAAGCCTCGTCGAATAGCGACATACCTCGATTAAGCAGGAGATGTATGTAGTCATGTCCTTTCAGATCGACACTTCCTGGTAGAGCGATAGGGCTGTTTGGATTTTCGATAAGCCAAATTGAGAGAGGAATATCAGCCTGTTGATCTTTAACGAATTGTTGATAGGCGTCTCCAAGCTTCATCCAGCCAATATCAGAATCGGCGGTCAAAGCGCATATGTCTGACTTAAATGCCTGTTTGTGTTTTTTTGAAAAAGTATTTTTAGACGTTACTTTTTCCTCCATCAGATTTAGTGCAGCAACCATCGATAAATTCCGAGACAGTCTACAAAAACAAAGAGCGATGCAGAATACATCATTAATCCCTTATTGCCAGTCATCGAGCTAGAGATAAAGATTTGACTTGAACTCAGTGCCAAAAGGATAAAACCATATTTGCTCACTGGGGTATTTGAAGAGAGGATGACTCCTCCGGCAACGGCAGAGACACTACTCGAAAACTGTAAGAATTGAGAAATAAAAGAGTTTTTATGCTTGTTAAAGACTGAATTATTGCTTAGGGCAATTTGATCACTTTGTCCTATGTTTTCTTGCATCCGTTTTTTGAATACGATAGAGATGTAGGAAAAATATTTTTCTCTAGATTGAATTTCAGAATAAAAATATTTATCTTTTACTAGAATAAAAACCAATTTAATGATTAACCTCAGTATAATTTCGGAATAATTTCCTGTTGGATTTGTTCGAGAACACTTGATATATTTTTGTTGCAGTTATTCTTAGCCTTGACTGATACGATTCGAATCATTAGATGTACTAAACGAATGAGATTTGAGCTGCCCACACCATTTCAGAGAATTCTAAGCAAAGAACCCTATCCCCTGCTATTTGCCACCATTAGTGGTGCCCACTTGTATGGCTTTCCCTCTGCTGATTCAGACTATGACTTGCGAGGCGTTCATATTCTGCCTTTGAAAGAAGTCATTGGTCTGCAGACGGGATCCGAAACTCGGGAAATTTCTACCGAACAGGAGGGCATTGAGCTGGATCTGGTGACCCATGATGTCAAAAAATTTATGGGGTTGCTGCTGAAGCGTAATGGCTATGTGCTAGAGCAGCTCTACTCACCGCTGATGGTGGCAACGTCTCCTGAACATGATGCCTTAAAAGAGATAGCAACTCGATGCATCACTCGGCATCATAGTCATCACTACTTAGGATTTGCCCAGACCCAATGGCGGCTCTTCACCAAAGAATCTCCAGCTCGGGTCAAACCATTGCTGTATGTCTTTCGAGTCTTGCTTACGGGAATTCACTTGATGCAGACGGGCGAAATTGAGGCTAATCTCAGACACTTGAACGAAAAGTTTCAATTAACCTACATCCCCGATTTAATCGCCCAAAAAACATCCGGCCCAGAACGAGCAGTCATTAAAGAGGGGGATCAGGTGTTCTTTGAAGGAGAGTATCGCCGTCTCTTACAAAAGCTAGAAAACGCCAGTCAGTCTAGTATTCTCCCAGACAGTCCCTCTGCTGGGGCTGATCTCCATGACCTGTTGGTCAACATTCGGCTGGCTGCTTGTTAAGGTGGGTTTTAACGCAGTTAATCAGCTCTGGCGTTGAAAACCCTTTATTCAAATAGTCGTTGGCACCCAAACGTTCCGCTTCTTTACCCCACTCTTCAGAAAGCCGGGAAGATACCACTAGGATCGGCATTTCCATATTGGACTGCCGACAGCGGTCAATCAGCGTGAACCCATCCATATTGGGCATTTCCACATCGGTAATCATCATATCGGGAGCACCATTCGCTTGCAGCCATTGCCAGGCTTCTTGACCATCGCTACAGGTAAAGGTGGCAAAACCGTAGGTATTCAGACTGCTTTCCAATCGCCGACGCATCAGGGCAGCATCATCCACCACCAAAATCGTTTGTACACCTTCAGATATGGGGGCTTTGGGCTCTTCCGGAGCTTTGTTGGTTTGGGGTTGTTGCTTCGCCAAAGACTGAGCCAGTTCCAGGGGATCTAAGACACTCAGTAACTGACCATCCGCTTGTAAACTGACGCCCATTAAGGCGGGCGGACTCACGAGGGGATGGGGCAGAGGCTGAATCAGTAGTTCTTCCTGTCCCAACAAATCATCCGCAATCAACCAAACATCATTGCCATCTGGCAAGGATATACGGACACAAATAGCCGTATCGGACACTTGGGTGAATTCATGCCAAAAGGCTGCCAGCCCATAGCCTGAGCCAGAGCTGTCCTGAAAAGAGAGCTGCCAGGTGAGGTCACTGTCTGCTGGCGGCTGTAGTTGATTGGTGCTAGCCAGGACCGTTTCTCGAATATCATCGGTGGGAACCGCCACCTTTCGTTCTCCTACTTTGAGCAGGACACAAGGAACCAATAGCTGCGGTGCTGGAATTTCAATGATAAAGATGGTGCCTTGTCCCAACCGGGTGTCGAGCAGTAACCGACCCCCAATATTGGTAATTTGGTTGGCGACCACATCCATGCCGACCCCTCGACCGGAGACTTCACTCACGGAGCTACGGGAGCTAAATCCTGGCTGGCAGAGAACGGCGATCAGATCCGCTGGCGTATTGGTTTGAGTGAGGGGAAAACCTCGCTCTTGGGCAATCTGACTGACTTTTTGGGCATCAATCCCTTTGCCATCGTCTTGTAGCAATAGTCGATATAAATTACCTCGCCGTTCTAAAGCCAGTTGAATGGTGGCCTGCACCGGCTTCCCTCGTTCCAAGCGCTCATCCATCGTCTCAATGCCATGATCGTAGGCATTTCTCAAGAGATGGAGTAAGGCCGGTTCCAATTGTTGGATAACACCTGCATCCAGTTCAACTTGCTCACCTTCTATTTCTAATTGTGCAGGTTTGTCATAGCGATTGGTCAAATCCCGAAGAATGGCTCGGGCTCGCAGGGTAATATTGCTAAAGGGAACCAGGCGACTGGTTTCAATACCATCTTTGAGCTGGGTGATATTGCGACTGAGCTGGCCTAAATTGTTGACGGTGTGCTGGGTGGTGCCTTCTAGTTCTGCCCCTAGCTCAGCCATCCGTAAAATATTTTCTAAAAGACGATTGATGGTGGTGTAACCCTGACGGTAGCGTTCCATTGAGACGCCACTGTCCGAATCCTGCACGTCACTGATATCGCGCAACAAAGCATAGTCATCCTGGAGCTGTCGGAGTCTAGAAATATATTCAGCACTCTCTTGCGTGAGGGCCGTCAGTTGAGTGAGTTGGGACTGCAGGGTCGAAGACTCATTAAAGGCGGATCGAGCAGTCAGCAGGGTCTCAACCACTTGTTGAGAAGATTGATTGAGTCGGCTTAAGGGAACCGGGATTTTAATTTCCCGCTTTGAAGAGCCGGGGACTGGGGTTGCAGACGGCTTGGAACTAGGTTGGGAATGGGGGAATAGACCAGGCTGGGGGGATGACCCAGCAGACTCCGCGATATCAGTGAGCAGGTCTGGTAGATCGCCAATGCCTAAATCTTGATCGATGAGATCATCGAAGTCCATGCTATCGGCTTCAGCCAGGAATTCATCGGACAAATCAGCCATGTCATCCAGATCGGCCTCGTTATCCAGATTGGCAGACTCGGGTTGATCTGCAGCAATGGCACTGGAGAGGGCAGGTTTAGCAGGAGCCATTGCGGCCAGATCGAAGTCTATTTCATCGAAACTGAGATCGATGTCTGCATCGAGGTCGATATCCGCATCCAGGTCGATGTCTACATCGAAGTCGTCAAAGCTGTCGTCGGCGAGGGGAGAGACTGCTTCAGGTTCCTGAACGGGAGAGGGTAATACAACGGGTTCTTCTGGCAGTGCGGTGACCAGTGAGTCAAACTGCTCTTGTTGTTCAGGGGTTAACTGACCGCTTTGCTTGGCACAATGCTTGAGTAAATCAAAGTATATCGGCCATTGCGGCTGCCATACATCCGCCAATGGAAACTGCTGAAGCTGAGACGCACCACCCAACAGCTTGGACCAATCCTCGGCGAGCTGGAGGTCCTCACCAATTTGTTGCAGCTGGCCCAACATTTGTTGCGCCTTAGCCAGGGTTGACGAGGGCACCTGGGGAGTGTCCAGTTGGTTGACGGCCATTTCTAGTTCTAGAATGACCAGATCGAAGCCTTGTTCCGCAAATTCCTGATGGACTTGGGTCAGCTCATCCCAGTTAGGCAGATAGTTCAGCTGAATCTGCTCATGCAGGGTTTTGATGCGGTTGACCGTGGGCGTGACTGCAGATTGGGCTTCAGGGCCTGAGAGTTGCAAACAGCTACCCAGCAGTTCCCCTGCTTCTAGAAGCATGCGATGTAAAGCCCCATCTTCTAGGGGAGGCGCTTCTTCTAGATAACGCAAATCGGATAAAAGATCTTCTAAGACCATGGCGGCATGGAGAACCGCATCGGCCCCCACTGTAACCGCACTTCCCTTAATAGTATGAATAGCCCGGTAGATATTCTGGATATCTGCCACCCAAGAGCTGGGATTGAGGTTTTGAGACAGCTGAAAATAGGTCCGCAGATGCTCTTGACTATCAATCTCGAACATGGCCTGCAGTTCTTTCTGCAGTTCAGCTTCAGGATCGTTGATCGCAGGATTGCTGGGGGACGAATAGGCGAAGTCGGAGTCAGTCATCTCAGTAGGACGAAAAAGATACGTTTTCTGCGGCAGTGGCTCGGTAAATCCAATGCTCCTGTTAAGACTCAGCGGCAACCGCTAGGGGAATATTGGCTGATTTCAGTTCAGGATCAGCCATCAGCGGAGACAGGTTGTCTTCGCTCATCGTCCGCAATTGGAAGAATTCCACCATATTGGCAAGGTTATGGGCCAACTCACCCATGGCAGCCGCCTGCTCCTGGGTAATGTTGGCTTGGGAAGCAGTATCTTCCGCTTCGCGAGCAATGGTTTGAGTAGCGATCAGGGTACTTTGCACCGCCTCAAAGATGTCATCGTTGGCTTGACGGACCTGCTGACCAGCCAATGCCACTTGGTCTGTAGCGGCCTGCATATTGGTAAAGGCTTGTCGTGATTTACCCACCTCATCCGTGAACTTGTTCACCAACTGGTTGATGTCGCTGACATCTTGGGTCAGACCCGATGTTACGGTCTGAATCTGATCTGTTCGTTGCTGCAGCTGAGCTAAGGTCTGGTTCGTTTCAGCAGCTAAATCATTAACTTGGCGAGAGAGGGTCTCAAATTCTTTAGCAATACTGGCAAATTGGGTCGGATCTTTTTCTTTTAAGGCCCGAGTGGACAACATGGAAGCGTTGAGGGCCAAGACGCGAGTCAGAGAAGCCACGCGCTTTTGGTCTTTCGAGAATTGAGCGGCCAAATCCACAAATTCATTCAGAAGCTGGGTTCGTTTGACGATTTGCTCGGTGCCTTCTTCCAAGGTGGAGATACCCTGGACCATGGCGTTCATTTCTTGCTGACCAGTTTCAACAGCCGATTTAGCTAGCTCCAAAGCATTTTTGGTAGTGGTGGCCTGCTCCCGAGAGTTGGTGGTCAGGGTGTTGACGTTTTCCATCAGCGATCGCACATCTGTAACCGATTGGGTTTGGCTGGCGGCCCGCTCATTGGTCTCAACCGCCAAGGTCTCTAGCTGCTCGGTGTTATTCGCAATTTCGCTGGCGGTGGTCGAGACCACAGACATAATTCGGTGCAAGGATTCAATCAGGCGATTGAGGGTATCTGAGATCAAACCCGTTGCTCGGTCATTGACCTGAGCTTCAATGGTCAAATCCCCATATTCAATGGCAGAGACCACATCCAAGATATGGCCCACATCTTCTTGGAATAGCTCGCTCTCTGCAATAATTTTCTGTTCTTGAGCAGACTGCTGTTTGAGCTGGACTTCTAGTTGTTGAT
>NZ_JANQOP010000045.1 GCF_028285745.1 Acaryochloris sp. IP29b_bin.137
ATATTTTGAGGCGACGACGGTTGGCATAATCCATCAGGAAGAGGAAAGTACGATTACTATCCCCTAAGTTTCCAATCGTCAGATATTGACAGTTCCCCACAAAATCGGCAAACCCCAACGTTTTGTCATCCAATACTTTTAAGAAGCCCACTGGCCCTCCACGAAACTGGATGTAAGGCCAACCATTGTTGTTTATAGTCCCCATATAAAAGCTGTCTCGGGCCTGGATGAAATCCGCGACACGGGGGATGAGAGTATCATTGTCTGGACCACTGGCGGCCATTCGGTCGTACATCTCCCGTGAACCATATTTTTCTTGTATGGCTTTAACCGTGGGCGTAAAAGCAATTTGGGTGAATTTCGGAGACATGATTCAACTCCTTAGCTCATGGTCACAAATTCCTCGGCAGTGGAAGGATGGAGGGCCATCGTGTTGTCGAAGTCCTGCTTAGTAGCTCCCTTACTGAGTGAGATCGCAACTGACTGAATAATTTCAGCTGCCTCTTTACCCACCATATGGGCACCGAGAACGCGATCACTTTGCCGATCCACCACCAGTTTCATTAGCGTCTTTTCCGTCGACCCCGTAAGACTATGGTAAAGAGGTCGGAATATAGAGCGGTAAATCTTCACGTTCTCTTGACCTTGTCGCTCCCTAGCCATGTCCTCACTTAAGCCCACAGACGCGACTTCCGGCTGGCTAAACACTGCCGTAGGAATATTGGCGTAATTTACTGCACGAGGAGTATTTCCAAACACTGTATCGGCAAAGGCCCGCCCCTCATCAATGGCAATGGGGGTTAGGTTAGCCCGGTTAGTCACATCACCAACAGCGTAGATATGGGGCTGAGTCGTTTGGCTCCATTCGTTAACCGCCACAGCACCCCGATCTGTCATTGCCACTCCAGCAAGATCTAGACCAAGATCAGCGGTGTTGGGTGCTCGACCAATGGCAAACAACACTGCTGCATCAACCTCAACAGTTGGGGGTGCCGAGTCACCGATGAGGGAAAGGACCGTGCCATTTACTGTTTTCTCTAGCCGTTCAACCTGGGATTCAGTCAAGATTTTGATACCGCGTTGGTGCATGGCGTCTTGGAGATGTGTGCGGATATCGTCATCAAAGCCGCGTAAAATTTTGTCGCCTCGGACAATTTGAATTACCTCTGTTCCCAGAGCATTAAAAATACCCGCAAATTCAATACCGATATAACCGCCTCCAATGATGGCCATCCGTTTCGGTTGTTCTTGCAGTTTGAACAGTTCGCGGGAAGTGAGGGCATATTCGATGCCAGGACTCTTTGGCAAAATAGCTTCACTTCCCGTCGCAATCAGTATCCGATCTGCAGTGAAGGTCTGGGGTGTAGCCGTTTTACCTTGACCTTGGTTCACTATGATTGTACGGGCATCAAGAAACGATGCCTGACCTCGAATCAGATCCACCTTGGACTGATCCAGAAAACTTGTATGTAATTGGCTGAGACGGTTAACCTCGGTATCGACAATCTCAGTTAGTTTGGACCAATGGAACTTTGGTTTCACTGCCTCCCAACCATAGCCCACCGCATCTTGATAAAAATGGGAAAATTGAGACGCATAGACAAGTAGCTTTTTGGGCACACAACCGCGCACGACGCAGGTGCCGCCCACCAGGTCATTTTCGATAATGCCAACTTTGGCACCATAGCTGGCGGCTCGTTTGGCAGCAGCCAGACCACCAGAACCAGCACCGATTACCAGTAAGTCGTAGTCGTAAGTCATGGGTGTACCTCCGCACAGAAAGGATCTAGAAGGAGTTGAATAAATTAAGCAAGAGTGCCGAATTGACTCTCGAAGTCGGGTGATAGCAGCGCCATTCCGGTTTGCACTGCCGGTCTAGCTTCAAGCGCATCGAGCCACCGTTGGACATTGGGGTACTCAGCCAGGGATTGGCCTAGGTAACCACTCGTCGAAGCAGCT
>NZ_JANQOP010000096.1 GCF_028285745.1 Acaryochloris sp. IP29b_bin.137
CTTTTTGCAGATGGCCTCCCGCAACACCGCATTTTTTTCCGGGTCTTCGCGGTATTCCTGAATCAGATCGCGTAAGGCAGCTAGCTCTTTGTAGAGTTCGGCTCGACCATAGGGCGGAACATTATGGGAGATCAAAACGCCATAACCTCGGCGCTTCGCCAAAATTGACTCCGAAGGATTATTAGCCGCATAGATATAGAGGTTAGGAATATTTCCCAACAGCACATCTGGCCAGGAGTATCCTGTATTCCCCAAGGGACTTCCGGGCAGCCATTCCACGGTGCCGTGCATGCCAAAATGAATCACCCCATCGGCCTGGAAGCCATTTTGCAGCCATTTATAAAAGGCTGCGTATTGGGGGTGCGGGGTCAGATCCCGCTCAAACATTAAACGCATCGGATCACCCGACAAACCTAACGGCGGCTGCACCCCGATCCAGACATTCCCCATCTGAATGCCGCCGACGCTAAATTCCTCGCCATTGGTTTTAATTCCTGTTCCCGTTAGGGAGTCCCACTGCTTTTCTATCCGATGGGTTAGCAAATATCCCAGCCACCGTTCCAGCTGGCGAACATTGACGGAGGTGGTTCCGGCATGACCATTCATCTGGGCCGGATCGACTAAGCCGCTATCTGCTTCCCGCACCCAGTTGACGATTTCTTCGCCATCCTCTGGTAAATCCCCCACGTCGTAACCTTGGTTTTGAAGAGACCGGAGCAGGCTTAAGAGAGATTTCGGCACATTCAACAGTGCAGCCGTTCCAGTCGCCCCGTATCCCGGTGGAAATCCATAGAGGAGAATGGCTAACTTCCGCTCAGCCATTGGTTTCTGACGGAGGACAATCCATTGCTTCAATCGTCCGGTGAGGCGATCAACTCGTTCAGGCACGATATAAATGTCATTACCAACCAGCCCACCTAGGGGAATCGTATCAATCGCCCCATCTAATTCCGGCAGGGCATAGAGCACCACACTTTGCAGGCCACCTATTCCTTGGCGAGTCCAGGAATAAATATCCTGAATCAGCAGAGGAGCGGCCACGAGGTAAGGCACATTCTTAGCGCTGAGAATCTGCTTGGCCACCGCCACTTGCCGTCCCGCTTCCATGGATCCTGCGGGACCGCCGACGAGGGGGAAACCAATTGTCGAGACAATCGCATCTACCTCCGCTGCTTTATCAGACAAAGACAGAATTTCCTTGGTGCCCTGTTGGCGTTGATCCTGTTCGTGGCGGGTGGTCATTAAATCCCGTACGGCCACATGGCCTTCCACCCCGTTAATAAAAATGGGCAAAGGAATCAGCCCTGCTTCCTCAAACTTACGAATCATTTGGGGAATATAGGGCTGCTTGGTGATGACATGCTTGCGATACAGCAGAATCCCCACAACGGGGGTCTGGGCAAAGTGGATATGTTGAGTTGTGGAGGTTGCTCCCGCTTTCCAAAGGAAGGGCAGCCGATTAATTTTGTACCAGTCCAGATAGTCCTGGGGAGATTCAAAATACCCTTCATAGTCTGGATGGAGCAGACCAATATTAGGGGTTTCAATGGGGGGTGGAATTTCCGCGTTGAGGGGTAAGTTGAGATATTTTTCGGCTAGGGTCCAGCACATGGCGGCGACATTCTCAGGCCCCCCAGCATTCCAGTAGCCATAGATAATCAGCCAGTTCCGTAAGTCTTGGACCTTTTTACCGGGAACATACTTGAGCAGTTTAGGACCTACTTTGAGAAAGCTGATATACCCGGCTAGTTTGTCTTCTTCTTTACCGCTGCCAAATTTATCCAGGATATATTTGACGGGCTTGGGCATGCCTTTGGGTTTCTCGCCAATCACAAACTTGCCCAGTTGGGTGAGGCTCATCAGTTCTAGCGCCGACTCAAACACCAACCGAATGGGAATATCCTGCACCCGCTCTCGTAGCCACAGCACTTGATCGTAGTCAAAGACTAAGCTGCTAAAGAAGACATCTGCTCCTTGCAAGGCGACGGTGACAGCATCAGGGTCAGAATTAATGTCGCGATCGCTAAAGATCCGAACCTCCAAACCTGGACAGCGAGCTTGTGCCAGCTCGGCAGCTCTGATATATAAGTCGATATTAAAGGATTCAAATCCTGCAATCAGAACAATCCGTGCCATCGGTGCAGCCTAAAATCGGTTAAGGTCTCTTCCTAAATCTTAATGATCTTTCAGAGATAGATTCAAAATTTTTCAAACAAATCTACGTTTGACAATGCGATACCCAGGTTGCCGAAAGTGGCAGTAATCGATCCAGCTATCTTGTGAACGCTGCCTTGGAATATATGCGCAACGATCTGGCCCCTACAAAGTCAGAATGTTAAAGGAGCAAACCAGCCGGGCCGAGCAGTATGGCAATCGCAACTCCCAGAATTGAACCAACAATCACTTGCACCGGGGTATGGCCCAAGAGTTCTTTGAGGCGATCTTCATTGAATTCGGGATGCTCTTGAAACATTTCATCCACAATTTGATTGAGGACCTTGGCTTGCTTACCCGCTGCCTGGCGCACACCAGCGGCATCGTACATGACGATGATGGCAAAGACAGTTGCGATCGCAAACTCAGTACTATCCCATCCTTGGACTTGTCCCACGCAGGTGGCCAGGGTCGTCACCGAGGCGGAGTGGGAACTGGGCATTCCTCCCGTTTCCACCAACACCCGGAAATTAATTTTGCCGTTTTGGATACAGTCAATAATGATCTTGAGGCCTTGAGCAATCAAACTCGCCGCCAGAGAAACCAGCAAGACCTGGTTGTTGAGAATATTGCCAAAATCCTGCATATTTATCGTCGAAACTCAGACCAGGAGAGCATTGACAAAATCTAGGATTGACGAGACGTAATGAAATCAGCTAGCGCCTGTAATGGGGCTGACTGCGCTCCATAGATCGCTAACTCGGCTTTCGCTTCTTCAATTAAATGTTGGGCCTGTCGCTTTGATTCTGGAATGCCCCAGAGACTGGGATAGGTCGCTTTCTGGGCCGCCACATCTTTACCGGCGGTTTTACCCAGTTTCTCGCTGGTGGCCGTCACATCCAATACATCATCAATAATTTGGAAGGCCAGACCAATATTGCGGGCATATTTAGAGCATCGGTTCAAGAGGTCTTGATCCGCCCCTGCCAGCTCAGCTCCCGATAAAACCGATGCTTCCAGCAATGCCCCCGTTTTATGGGCATGAATAAAATTCAAGGTTGACAGGGTGACATCTTCTGCACCTTCTGACTCTAAATCGACCACTTGACCCCCCACTAAGCCTGTAGCAGCCACCGCATGACCCAAGCGAGCAACGACTTTCAAGACTTGCTCGCTTGGGACTTGCTGGGTCTGAATCGCCACATGCTCGTAGGCATAGGCCAACAGCCCATCACCGGCCAGAATAGCGATGTCTTCCCCATATTTCTTATGGTTGGTGGGCTTGCCTCGTCGGAAATCGTCGTTATCCATGGCGGGCAAATCGTCATGAATTAGGGACATGGTGTGGATCATTTCTAAGGCACAAGCTGTCGGCATTGCCATCTCTAGGGTGCCGCCAGCCAACTCACAAGCCGCCAGACATAAAATGGGGCGCAGCCGTTTTCCTCCCGCCATCAGAGAATATCGCATGGCCTCATAAATTTTTTCGGGATAGACCACGGGAATGGAGGCATCTAGGGCAGCCTCTACCAGTTTTTGCCGCTGAGAGAGATAGTCTACAAGGTTAAAGTTGGCGGGGGTTGAATTAGACAAATCTTGAGCCAAGGAAGTTTTCTGAGGGTTTTCAGCGGATATCATCCTGGTGATCCTTCATGATCTTTGACGATGGCATGGTCACCCTAAGTCGGGCAAAAAGCCCTTGAGTTGTCGACAGCAGTGATTCGGTGCGATCTCAACCATCAGGCCAGTTCAACTATTGTATGATGCTTTGCGCCGTTGCTTATAACTCCACACCGTATTCCCCAAAAGCAAAGATACAGTCATCGGACCCACACCCCCAGGGACAGGCGTGATCAATGAACTATGGGGCTGAACGGAGGCAAAATCCACATCTCCAACCAAGCAGGCCTTCCCTTCAACTTCTTTGCGGTTAATCCCTACATCAATCACCACAGCCCCCGGTTTGACCATCTCTGCTGTAATCAGTCCTGGCTGCCCCACTGCAGTGACCAATATGTCTGCCGTACGCGTCACAGCAGCCAAGTCAGGAGTGCGAGAATGGGCCATCGTCACCGTGGCATTGGCGGCGAGCAGCATTAGAGATACAGGTTTACCCACCAAAATACTGCGACCAATGACAACGGCATGCTTGCCTTGCAACTCAACATCATAGGCAGCCAATAATCGCATGACCCCAGCGGGAGTACAGCTCCGCAACCCAGGTTCGCCCCGGACCAGACGTCCCAAATTCAGCGGATGCAGTCCATCGACATCTTTGTCTGGATCAATTTCGTAAAGTAAGGCGGTAGCGTCTAAGTGAGGAGGTAAGGGCAACTGCACTAGAATGCCATCAACTTCAGGATTAGCATTTAAGTTATGGATGGTTTGCTTCACCTCATCAAAAGTGACCTCTGTCGGGAAATGGTGACCAAAAGACGCAATTCCAACCCGTTCACAGGCTCGTTCTTTATTGCGGACATAGGCTGCACTAGCTGGGTTATCTCCCACCATCAGCACTGCCAATCCTGGCGGACGCCCTATCTCTGCTTGTAGGGTTTGGATTTGGGTGGTCAGTTCTTCCTGAATTTGCAGGGCCAGCCGTTTGCCATCAAGCAGCTTGGAAGACTCAGCAGGCATCGGTAACGTCCTTTGGACTGGGGTAAAAGTGCTTCTCGATTGTATCGGCTTACCTTAGAATTCGGGATAGTCTTAATCTAAGGGTCAATTTCTGATTTTGATTGACCGTTTGCATTCAGGAAATTGTCCTTAAACCATGTCTGACTCCATTGATGTTGGCGATCGCATTCGGATCGTCTCCCTCCCCCCCTATGTCAAAACGGCAGAACCGATGCCTATGTTGCGGCCCCCGGATGTGATTCGTGTGGGCGAAGAAGGCATGGTTCTCAGCCGAGAACCTGGTGATTACTGGAGTGTGCGCATGGCGAATGGTGCGTATTTACTGAGTAGTCAATATTTAGAGAAAGTAGAGGCCGATTAGGAAAGCTTCAACCACGGCTGCATCGCAGCTTCTGAACCGACTAGGGAAATATGGGAGTGATACAGGTGCTGACAAGCGGCTTGGTAAACGGTTTCAGCCTTCAAACATTCAATCTGCTTAGGGAAGGTTTGATCGTAGTGGATGCCTAATCCCAACGCTTCGTACCAGCCCATTAGGTGGGCGAGTTGGGCATTACTTTGCTTACCCAAAACATATTGACCGAGGAGTTTACTTTTGGCTGTTGCCAGTTCCTCATCAGGGAGCGGCTGCTGACGAAGGCGATCGATTTCAGCTTGGAGTTTCGTCAGTGAGATCGCAGTATTCTCCGCAGCAGTTCCCAGATACACGACAAAATGCGAAGGCCCGAGACGAGTGGGATAGAACCCCGAGACTTCATAGGCCAGACCCTGCTTTTCTCGCAGTTCCACAAACAAACGGCTAGACAGGCCATTGCACAGATAGGTGTACAGCAACTTCAGCGCTGCATAGTCCGGCTCCTGCACGGAAGGGGCTAGATGGCCCAACATGACAATACTCTGCTGGGTGGGTTGAGGGGTGACTGAAAGATTGGATTCATTGACTAAAGGGGATTTCACCACTTGCTGTAAAGCTTGTGGTGGCAGTAATTCCTGCTCAGGTGCAGACCAATCTCCAAACACCTGTTGGCAATACTCTACAGCCTCAGTTGGCGTCAAATTGCCCGATAGGCTAATCACCATATTGTCAGGCCGAAAATAGGTCTGATGATACTGGTGAAGATCGGTGGATTGAAGTTGAGCAATCTGATCAGGATCGCCGGGTCCTGTTTGGTTATAGGGATGCCCTAGCGGGAAAAGAGACTGCCGCAACCCTTTTAGCGCTAAGGTAAAGGTCTGCTCTTGCTGCGAACGAATGGACTGTAGAGCCAACCGCTTTTCCAACTCCACTTCCGGCTCTGGGAAAGAAGGAGTTCGAAGTAACTCAGCCGCGAGGGTCAAGATATCCAAGAAGTCCTCAGAAACAGTTTTCAGGCTCAGTAAAAAATAGTCCGACGCCCGTTCTACTCCTAAACTGGCTCCCACTGATTCCACCTGCTCCGCAATTTCTGCAGAAGAGAATCGATGCGTGCCTTTGGTTAGAGTTGCCGCCGTCAGATAAGCTATTCCAGCCTGGTTTTCAGGTTCGCGGATACTGCCAGCCCCGACAAAGATGCGAGCCGCAATGATATCGGCAATGGGGTTTTCTGTCACTAAAACCACCAGCCCATTGGCTAACTTAAATTTTTGGCAAAGCAGACCGGACGTAACAGGAACCGAGATCAGAGGAGAGGGAAGAGGCAGCATTCAGAGCAGTTTACAGGGAGCAAGGTTGCAATGTCGTGATGGCGTAGTTGTTTGGGGATAGGTACAGTTGAACCAGATTCTGCAGATGTTGAGGTTCAAGGGCCTGAATCAACTGGGGATAAGCTAAGGCTTGTTCCAATTCGCCCAATATACTGTAATACCCGTATAATCCGGCCAACTGGTTAACCATTTCCGTGCCAAACGTAAAGTCATTGACCACCAACTGTTGGCACCGATGCAGTTCTGCCTCAGGGATACAGGTTTCTCCTAGCTGATAGATATGCTCTCGAATCAACGTTTCCACCACCTCCAAATACTTAGGATCTAACCAAACGGAGATGGTGAAACAGCCCCCTTCTCGCTGAAGGAAGAATTCACTATGAACATCATGAGCCCAACCCCGTTGTTCCAATAAATCGGCCACCAATCGGGAGGTTCGTCCGCCAGTCAGTAGCACCGACAGTAAATCTAATCCATATCCCTGCGCAGGCGCACTTACGTCAGGTCCTAACCAAGCCATGGTCAACCGCGCTTGGTCAATGCCAGGGGTTTCCATCGCATGGCAACTACGTTGGCCCAAAGGCATCAGGGGACTGAAGGACAGTGGTTCTCGACCCAAAAGGACTTGAGGCCAATCACAATGCTTCTGGACCAAATCAATGGCTTGTTCATGGGGTAGATCGCCCACCAGAACGATCGTCATATTGTCCGGCTGATAGCACTGATGGTGAAAATCTCGGGTATGGGCGGCAGACAGCAGGGGAGGAAGTTCTGCCAAACCAATTACGGGGCGGCCATAAGGATGGTGGGGGAATAACAGTTGACGAGCAGATTGATAGACTACCCAGTCGGGATTGTCATAGGCTTGATCAATTTCGGCACAGATGACGTCCAGTTCCTGCCGAAACTCTGCTTCAGGAACCGCTGCATGGATGAGGAGGTTCACAAATGTTGCAAAGCAGACTTCCAACTGATCGGCTAGGGTGACAATGTAGTAATGCGCGTAGTCATAACCCGTAGCCGCATTGACGATGCCGCCTTGTCGCTCTAGCAGGCGGTCCAGTTGTTGGGGGGCAACCGTTTCAGTTCCCTTGAAAATCATGTGCTCTAAAACATGCGCTAAACCCGGCGCAGCTTCAGGTTCTGACGTCACCCCTGCCTTCACCCAAATATCAACGGCGACCACGGGAACTGAGGGAATGTATTGGTGTAAAACGGTTAATCCATTCTCTAATCGCCTTTGATGGACAGGACAAGCCTGTGCTGCCCCAATGGTCTGGGCAGAATCCCAACTTTTAGGCGAATAGTGATCAAGCCACATCAACCAGGGTTAGGACATGGGGAACAGGGCAATGAATTGTCAAACGCTCTGCGTTTATCAAGAAGGCTAAAGACAAGATTTTAGACCGGCGAGAAAAACTAGACTCTATTTCTCGGTTCCAGTACCGTTTTGTAAGAGGCTACTGAATAGCCTAGCTTACAAGCTGACAGAAAATCCTTTTCTTAAGCCCTTGTGCATCTTTTACACCTTCTCGGTGCTTCCCACCCATGTCGAATACTCCAACATTAACGATTCAGGTTCCCGCGACAACCGCCAATATTGGGCCAGGTTTCGACTGTTTGGGCGCTGCTCTCTCCCTCCACAATCGCTTCCAATTTACGCTGCTTTCCGAGCATTCAGAATCTCCCACCATTCAAGCCACGGGACAGGGGGCGGAAAAACTGCCGATGGATGATCAAAATCTGGTTTATCGGGCGTTTGCAGCAACATATCATCATCTAGGTCAAACGCCTCCCGCAATCAAAATCGATATCCATTTAGATATTCCCCAGGCGAGAGGGTTAGGTAGTTCAGCCACAGCCATTGTTGCGGGTCTAATCGGAGCCAATAAACTGGTGAATCAGCCTTTAGACTCATCTGAGTTACTACAGTTGGCCATCGAACTGGAAGGGCATCCCGATAATGTCGTCCCCGCTATGTTAGGAGGCTGCTGTCTGGCTGCCAAGGCCAGTGGCAAATGGCAAATCTGTTCAATCGATTGGTCCCCAGCGGTCGTACCTATCGTTGCGATTCCCGATTTTGAGCTAAAGACGGATCTAGCCCGCAATGCGTTACCCGAAACTTGTGGGTACGGCGATGCGATTTTCAATATGGCCCATCTCGGCTTTTTGCTAAAAGGTCTAGAGCAGGGGGAGCCGACCCTACTTAAAACCGCACTAGAAGACAAATTGCACCAGCCCTATCGGCTAAAGCTCATTCCTGGATATAGGGACGCTTACCAAGCTGCCTTGGAAGCTGGGGCCTATGGTTTGGTGATCAGTGGAGCAGGGCCAACCCTGTTGGCATTGGGGAGTCGTGATTCGGCAGATGAGATCGCACACAATATCCAAAACCAATGGCATCCGTCCGGTATTACTGTAGCAACGCAAATTTTGACTGTGGATAGACAAGGCGCTGTCGTTCAGCGGGCCTGAAGCCACTGCTCAGACAAGGTATGATTCAAAAGCCACTAGAATTTAATCGTCACTAAATATGGCTAAGCGCCCTACCTCTCCCTCTGCAGATTCAGATTCCGCGATTGACAGTCAAGATTTTACGAATTCAATGCGCATCGTGGGCGGAGTCGGATGGTCCACAGTGATGACCCTCGGGATTGGCGTGGTTTTGGTGCTTGTTCCACAGTTCCCTAGGCCGTGGTTATGGTCCGTTATTCCTCTATGGGTGGCGTTATCGGGGTTAGGCGTTTTTCTACAATGGTCGGTTGCTCGGGGACCTTGCCCCAAATGTGGGTTTGTCCAGTCTGTCCCCCCAACCCTGAAACGCTGTCCCAATTGCCGGAGCTATATCAAGGCCGTGGATCGCAAGATTATTAAAGTGGGTTAGAACAGCTCCCACTCTGGGGAAGACAGCATTTTGAGTTGCTGAATGCGCTGATTAAAATAGCTATTGTCTAGACGGCAATTGTCATGAACTTTGGCAGACTTGAGACCAATGGACCATTGCCAAATATGAGCTGCCTGGGAAAAAGGCTGAATCGAGTCTTCTTCTTGAGTGGTGACGGTTTGTACGGATTTATAGCCCTCTAGAAAAGCGTTGCGAACCTGCTTTTGCATGCCGGTGCGGGCTGAAACGTGGAGAAATTTTGCGAGTTCAAAGGCTCGCCAACCGTGACCACATTGGTCAAAGTCAAACAGGGTGACTTGATTATCATCCGTAAAGTGAACATTGCCGCTATGGGGATCGCCCCAACACACACTCCAAAAGGGGGGATCTTTGGGCATGTCCTGCAACTTTTTCTTCACCTCGGAAATAATATCGATCAGATATTCATGATCTTGAGGGCGATCCTGTAAGAAGGGTGCGATCGCTTCTAAGGAATCATCCAATAGATAGTCGAGGGTCAAGGGCTGTCGATAAGCCCGACTGTGGAAGTCCGTCGCAACTTGATGAAGACGTCCGATCGTTTCCCCTAATTTTTGACCTTGGGAGCTGCTTAAATCGCCTAGGGGAACTTGCCCTGGTGCAAAGTCAAAGAGGGCTGCATAGCGCTTACCTTCAGGGGCTTCAATTTCGATGGACAGTTGCCCATCCATGGTCCGCAAAGGACGGGCCACGGGAATCTCTCGCTGTTGCAGAAAAATGAGCAATTCCAACTCAAAATCAATCTCTGATTTCGTTCGCCAATGGGCGTGAGAGACCCGAAGCACAAAGAGCCGGGTGGCTGTTTCCACCAAATACACATCGCTCAAACCCCGATGCCATAGCTTGCAGTCGATGACATCCGCAAGCTGGAAATAAGGCAGAACCCTAGACACTAAAGCATCACAGGCTAAGGTTGAATAGGTGACGGGGAAAGTAGATGAAGTCATGATGAAAGGCCGCTCATTTCTCCTTGCCAAGTAAGCTTGGGTTGGCCGTTAGGGAGAAGTCATCTCTGTCAAAAATTGGAAAATTGAAAGCTAGACGCTCAGCAATTGCTGATTTAGAAAATGAGTCAGGTCACTTTTATCCTTGAGGAAATCCTGAATAGAAAAAGTGTTAGTTGTTACAAGTTATAAAAACTCAAAATAGTTTTTTGAGGAAATAAGATCCTTAAGATCCTTCTGTTAGGGCTTTAGCGTCATGGGTTGACCAATCTCAGCTATCTCAACTCTTGTACCTTCCGCTGTTCGTTTGGGGAAGAATCAACAAAGAGAAACGATCAATGATTAATTTTTGGACTATGGCTTGGCTAAGAAGATATTGGCTGTGTGGGATTGCGAGTAGTTTGCTGATCAGCTGCTCAGGGTCTGAAACTCCGCCACAACCTCCGAAAACAAATGCAAATTCTCCGGTACCGGAGCGTTCACTGGACTCCCCCTCTCCTCAGACATCTCCGAAACCTGCTATGGCCAAAAAGCCGACTACTCCAGCACCGCCGAAGGCTGAAAAGCCCGTTTCCCCGCCACCCAAGGCTAAACTGTCCCCCGCTCCCAAAGTTAAGCTCTCCAAAACAGACAAAAAAGTGGTGAGTAAAGTAGAAAAGGAAGTTCAAAAAAAGGGGACTGTTGCTAAACAAGATACGGGCAAAACTTATTTAGGTAGCATTCTCAGATCGCAGCAGGCGGAGAAATTAGTCACCGGACGATTCACCACCAATTTGCAGGCCCTAAAATCTGATTTACCGAAAGACACGGGTGAATACCAACTGCAAGTGTTGGAGGCGAATGAGAGTAAGGCCATTGTGGCTGCGATCGCAAAACAGAACGGCATCTTTAGCTATACAGGCGCGGTATATGCCAAGGAAGCCAGTATTCCCGTTTCCTCTATTTGCAAATCCAATGAACCCACCAAAACCCCTCCCGGCACCCCTCAACTGAAGGGATCGACCATCATCTGTGCCGAGGGTTCAACCGCAGTGGAATAGGTCTGTTCTCCACGCTGAAGTAAATGACTAAAAATCTGCTGCCTATCCAGACTGGGGGGAGGGAGGCGACTTTTATTGCTCACGAATAGGCCACGATCTATGGCAAGCTAGGGGGTGGAGCGGTACTGCTCCTTACGTTTCCTTATCGTGGTCTTAACCTCTTCACCATGCAGACTTTATCAACCCCTGTCAAAGAAACTGGCGAGCAGTCCACCCCCGTCGCGACTTCGATTATTCGACGCAAAACTCGCCCGGTTGCCGTTGGGGATGTGGTGATTGGGGGCGGTCATCCCGTGGTGGTCCAGTCCATGATTAATGAAGACACCCTAGATATTGACGGCTCTGTTGCTGCCATTCGTCGTCTGCATGAGTTGGGCTGTGAAATTGTGCGGGTGACGGTACCTAGCATGGCCCATGCCAAGGCTTTGGCGACCATCAAAGAGAAGCTCACGGCAACTTACCAGACAGTCCCCCTGGTTGCCGATGTTCACCATAACGGCATGAAAATTGCCCTAGAGGTAGCCAAGCATGTCGATAAGGTGCGGATTAATCCGGGCCTGTATGTGTTTGAAAAGGCAAAGGATGATCGCACGGAATTTTCACAATCCGAGTTTGATGATATCGGCGATAAAATTCGGGAAACCCTGGAGCCCTTAGTGGTCTCTCTGAGAGATCAAAATAAGGCGATGCGGATTGGGGTCAATCATGGCTCCCTAGCCGAACGGATGCTGTTCACCTATGGGGATACGCCTGAGGGCATGGTGGAGTCGGCCCTGGAGTTTATTCGCATCTGTCAATCTCTGGATTTCAACAATCTCGTTATTTCTATGAAAGCGTCTCGGGTGCCCGTGATGTTGGCCGCCTACCGTCTGATGGCAAAGCGCATGGATGAGCTGGGCATGGATTATCCCCTGCATTTAGGTGTAACGGAAGCTGGAGATGGTGAATATGGCCGCATTAAGTCAACGGCTGGAATTGCCACTCTGTTAGCAGATGGCATTGGCGATACCCTCCGGGTGTCCCTGACCGAATCTCCAGAAAAGGAGATTCCAGTTTGCTATAGCATCCTCCAAGCTTTGGGACTCCGCAAGACGATGGTGGAATATGTAGCATGCCCCTCCTGCGGTCGCACCCTGTTTAACTTGGAAGACGTGCTGCAGCAGGTCCGGGCTGCGACGAATCATCTCACGGGTCTCGATATTGCGGTCATGGGCTGTATCGTTAATGGCCCCGGTGAAATGGCAGATGCTGATTACGGCTACGTCGGTAAACAGCCGGGCTATATTTCCCTTTATCGGGGGCGGGAAGAGGTCAAGAAAGTCCCAGAGACCGAAGGTGTTGAAGAGTTGATTAATTTGATCAAGGCGGATGGTCGTTGGGTTGATCCAGAGTAAACACGCCCCTCCCTAGGCATCCGTTTGAGCCTGGGGGAGTTGACCGACAAAGGGTGCGCCTGTATCAAACTTAAATAAATCGCCTGTGCCACCATCGAGGATCAGCGTCAGCCGGTATGTGCGATCGCTCACTGCTTCGAACTTAGACACCAGCCCTGGGGCGACTTCTTCTGTCCATCCCGCTTGAATAGCCTCGACCTGGCCCGTCAGGCGATTGAGGCGCTGTAGCCCTGTAATCCCGCTCTCGCCAAAGGCAAACTCAACGGTGAGTTTTTGGCGTGTTTGGGCAACCGAATGCCGTTTGCCCGCCAAACCATTGGTGAGCATAAAGTAGTGTTGGTTGGTGGCTGGACCATCAAAGCTTTCTAACAAGGGCTTAAAATATCCGACCAATACATCTCCCCGGCGGCCCCTATACAACTTTCCTAGATTTTGGGCCTCCAATCGAGTCATATATGGATCGGCCTGGGTATCCCAACGAGGAATATCGGGGGCAATTAAATCTGCTAGGGCAGGCGGTCTGGGCACAATGCGGACATCCGTACTGAGTAAGCGCACCAGGGTGGACCCTAAATTAAGGCTTTGCCGATTAATTTCGGCGATCTGTTGGAAAGTGGGTGTGGGTTCTTTGCCAAAGGGTTGCTTGAAGAAGGGGGCGTCTAACTGTCCTCCTGTATCACTGAAGCTATTGTAGGTAAAGGCACTGATTAGCTTGAATCCTAGCGTTAGGGCTGTAAATTGCTGCTGGCGCAGCTCTGACTCAGAGGGAAAGCGGCGCCAGGAGCCCACACCTGTGGCCGTCCCTTTGAAGGTTTGAGTCCACAGTCCATAGGGGATAGGCTGACGGCCTGTTCCGTCGTTACCTGCCAAGGCGAATCGACGATAGCGCATCATGGCGTAGTACAGTTGGGCGGGACGTCCACCGAAGTTGCCTAAATCGTTCCAAATTCCATAGGGATAGGTATCTTGCATGAGTAAATCAGGCTGGATGCGCCGCATATAGCGCTGGATATTGAGGTCACTGATACTGCCATAGCCGCCAAAGCGTTCATCGCCATGCTGATTGGTATAAAGGAGAGTGTTGGGAAGTAACGGTCGGTAATGTTTGATCCAGGTTTCGAGTTCTTGGAGCTCGCTTTCTTGGCCAATATCTTGTTCGTCTTTATATTGCCAACTGACGAGATTTTTGATTTGCCCCGATTGAAACAGACGATCTGGTAGGCTTTGGGCCGGATTTTTGGGTGTTCCGCGCCAGGTCGCCCATTGCTGGCTACCGGCAACCGTGTTGAGGGGTGGCAACGCCTGAAACCCTATATCGAGGGTGGTAAAGTTGCTCGCGGCCCAATTTTGCCAAAGTTCAGGATCGTTTTCTCGTCCTTCCGTTGTGAAGCCAAAGACCAACGCGTTGAGTTGCAACCCCCTTTGGATCAGGATTCTGTGGCCTCGATCTAGCGATTGGAGGTCATTTGGTGTTGCGATCGCACTACCACGACCAGCCACCATCAGCCCTAAGACCAACCCACAGCTTTTGAGGAAGATAGCCAACGGAGACCTCGGTTTCAATCTGCCAGGACTGAACCAAACTTTTTTAGAGCAGGAGATTGCCATACTTCCCAATAATCAGGTAACGATACAGTTTCTAACGGTTCAGAGTAATAAGCGATCGCATCCTCTCATAATATTTAGACACATTAGCGAAATAGCGAATAGATTGACCTTAGATCTCTTTTAAAAGCCAAAAATCTTAAAAAAGAGTTAAAAACAGGTATTATCTTTATAAAAACCTCAATAAAGCTCCTATCTGCGGACTGGTTACACCATAATTCACTTGCTAGAATAAAAATCTAAAAATTTTCCCCACAAAATCGACAGGATAAAGAATGCTGGTGGAAGAGAAGCAAAGTGAAGAGACCGCTCTTGAGCCAGTTGCTAAGACGATAGAATACGCAATCAATCATCTATCAGAAAAAGAGTTAATTGGGCTAAATCGAAGAATACGGCTCTTTCGAGTTTGTATGAGCATCCTTTTTGCCTCGACTGTGATGCTTTACTCAACCCTCTATGGTGAACCTGACTCATCTATCACTGGTAATATTATTTATATCAGTACATCTAGCGAAATAAGCTGGCATCTTTATAAAAGATTAGTGCTTTTTGCTGTATTAATACCTATATCTATCATTTACTTGTTATCGCGGGCTATTTCTCCTATCAGTTTGTCAACAACAATTAGTCGCAAAGTTCAAGCTGAGGTTTGTCCGTTTTGGGTGGAATTTTTAATCGTTTTACTACCTTTTGCCCTTACTTGTGGTTTTTGGGCAACCGTTGGCTTCGATATCCTCTAGCGCTTCCATGCCCCTAGGAAATTTACACCCACTGCTAGAGAAGTTTGGGGCAACTTATAGGATTGGCAGGATGGGGTTGAAGGACTTTATGATAGGAAGACTAAAACAGATCTCCTGAGTGCGATCGCAGATTTGTTTTCACCGCAGGTCTTTAAGATTAGTCCCTTAGGAAATAATATTGAAATACTGTCCCCCTTGCTTAAGTCCTTATGTACGACGATATTCCAGAGGCCCGTCGGCAAAGCGTTCCTAAGACGAAATCTGCCCCTGCTCAAGGCAATCCCTTCCTATGGATTAGCGGTGGCATCGGATTATTGGTTGCTGCTGGCTTGTTTATCGTTGTGTTTCCCAAAACGGAACCGTCTCAAAGCAAGGTAGAAACTGAGCCTACTGCAACTGCTCCACCAACGGGAGAGTCTGAAGCAGATAAAACCCCCGATACGACCTTGGGACATTTCTCCTATAAAGTCGCTCCTGAGGAAGAATTAGAGGACATCACGGCAGATGGTCAGATTCGGATGCGGACCGCGGCGGCTCAAGCCTATAAGCAAATGTCGGCGGCAGCTGCGGCAGACGGGGTGAAGCTTCAGCCCTTATCTGGCTTTCGGACCGTAGACGATCAAGATTATCTGTTCTTTCGGGTGAAGGAAGAACGGGTCCAAGGGGCACAACAGCGGGCCAAAGTCAGCGCTCCCCCCGGACGGAGTGAACATCATACGGGGTATGCCATAGATATTGGTGATGCCACGAAAACCAATACCCATCTGGAGGTCACCTTTGAAGAAACACGGGCCTTCAACTGGCTGCAAAAAAATGCACCCCGCTATAGCTTTGAGTTATCCTTCCCAAAAGGGAACGCCCAAGGGGTCAGCTATGAACCTTGGCATTGGCGCTATGTCGGTGACAGCGATAGCTTGGAGACGTTCTACAATGCCCGCAATTTGAAATCCTAATCCTGATGAATCAAACCCCTCTTAATGCGATCGCACTTTTCGTTGCCCTCCTCAGTGGTTCGATTCTGGTAGGACCGATACTGAACATTGCCCCTGAAATTCCATTTGCCTTTGCTGCTATGGTGCTGGCGTTCGTGGTGGCCGATACCTTCGGGTTTCAGGGTAAAGGGATGACGCTGTTTCTCGATGGGTTTGCTCGGCTGTCTCCTCAGTATTGCCAGCGGGTGATTCACCATGAATCCGGACATTTTTTAACGGCTTATTTATTGGACCTGCCGATTACGGGCTATACCCTTACGGCTTGGGAAGCCCTTCAGCAGGGACAGGAAGGCCAAGGAGGCGTGTGCGTGGAAACCCCCGCCAATTTCTCGGACAAGGCTACTGCGGCACAGGTAGAACGCTATTGCACGGTTTGGATGGCGGGTGGCGTCGCGGAAGCCCTGGTTTACGAAGCGGTGGAAGGGGGTAAAGATGATTTGCGCCAGCTCCGCCGAACTTTAAATCGACTGAATATGAACACGAAGGTTCATGAACGGCAGGCCGGAAATCGGGCACGACAGATGCTTCGTTCCAATTGGGATGCCTACGAAGCCTTGGTCCAAGCCATGACCCACCGTAAATCGGTGGCGGAATGCTACACAATTCTGGAGCAGTACTGCGCGGTTGCGGTCTAATGTCCAGGCCATCGGCCCGCGTCGAAGCGGTTCAGGCTCCGATTATCCCGATTATTGGCGATCTGATTCGCCAATATCCAGGCACCTTGTCCCTTGGGCAGGGGGTTGTTTCCTATGGTCCTCCCCCAGAAGCTTTGGCGCAGTTGGCGACCTTTCACCAACATCCTGGGGTGCATCTCTACCAATCGGTGCAGGGGATTCCGCCTTTGATTGATGCGATCGCACAAAAGCTACAGGCCGAAAACCAATTGCCCTTTGCCAGCCGGGACCAAATTATGGTGACGGCAGGGGGCAATATGGCGTTTATAAATGCAGTTCTCGCCATCCTTGATCCAGGGGATGAAGTGATTCTACAAACGCCCTATTACTTCAACCATGAAATGGCGATTCGGCTCGCCAATGGTCGACCTGTCTGTGTCCCCACAGATCAACGATACCAACTCCAGCTCGATCAAATAGAAGCGGCGATTACGGAACGGACCCGGGCAATTGTGACGGTTTCCCCTAATAATCCCTCGGGAGCCGTGTATTCGGCAGCGGATTTGCAGGCGGTCAATCAGCTCTGTTGCGATCGCAACCTCTATCACATTAGTGATGAAGCCTATGAGTACTTCACCTATGATGGAGTGGATCATATCTCGCCAGGGCGATTTGACCCCGACCAAACCCATACGATTTCCCTGTTTACCCTCTCCAAGGCCTATGGATTTGCCAGTTGGCGAATTGGCTATATGGTGATTCCCACACATCTACTAGAGGCGATTCAGAAAATTCAGGATACGGTGTTAATTTGCCCACCTGTGGTGTCTCAGTATGCGGCGGTTGGGGCATTGCAAGTGGGGCGCGATTATTGTCATCAGCATTTGGGGTCGCTGGCAGAAAAGCGTGCGCTAGTGCAGAAGGCGCTTTTGCCAGTGAAGCGATTGGTTGTTCCTGAAAGTTCTGGGGCGTTTTATGTGCTGATTCAGGTCGATACTGACCTATCAGATCGAGATGTAGTGGAACAGTTGATTCGTAAGTATGGGGTAGCGGTGATTCCGGGTAGTGCGTTTGGCATGGAGTTGGGCTGTTATCTGCGGATTGCATACGGGGCTTTGGATGCAGCTACACTGGCGGCAGGGTTAGATCGATTGGTTCGGGGATTGAGCGAAATTTTGGGAGCCCCAACGGAGTAGTCACCAATGTTGTCGATAATGCTGAGTGCCTAGCATCTCCAGAACGCTTAGGCTGGTTTTAGAACCGTAATAATCGGTTTATGATCGGAGCCTCCGGTTTGCCCAGTCCATGTTTTTTGAACCTTAAAACCTCGTGTTTCAATATGATCCAGGGGGATTTTGATATATCGGGTGGAGAGGGTTTGATTGAAGTACCAAGTGGCCCAAATCCATTGGCGATGGCCTACATTTTGAAGTTGGCTAATTCGTTCGAAACGCTGAAAATGGGGGGACCAGGGCGTAGCATTGAAATCTCCTAAGACAATTACTTTCCCTGCAATCGATTCGCTGACTTTGGCAAAGGAATCCAGTTGCTGATTGCGGATATGAAAAAGGGTCTGAAAGATGGGCACAGGTGGGTGAACTCCAATCACCGTCACTGGGTCATCCTTAACCTGAAGTTGAGCCATAAGGCTAAAGGTGCGGCCTTTGGTTTTGACACCGAAGTCTGTGGTGGTGGCATCAAGGATGGGGTATCGGCTAAACAGGGCATTGTTGCTCCCACTTGTTCGATAGCTATGGGGAAAGTCAAGCCGAGCTTGCAGCTCCGCCATCATCGGTTTACTCACTTCTGAAAGGAAGAGGATATCTGGAGCCTCTCCCAGAATGGATTGCTCGATAGCTTCAATATTTGGGTTATCGATCCACAGATTGTAGGCCATCACCCGTAAACCTGTAGGGGAAGCTCCGAGCGGAGGCAACCCCACCCAATTGAGGACAGGGGTCCAAATTAAAATCAGCAATAATGTTGCCAGACTCACGCGAATCGGCTGTCGCCGCAGCCGAGAGATTGCCACAACCCAGACAAAACTCAAGAATGGAAGCATCCCCCCATAGGGCCACAGCTCAACAAGAACAGCGAGCGGCCAACGAAACTTTAGCGGGCTGTAGTAAACCAGTACCTGTATTCCGCTGAGTAGCAGCAAAGCAGTAGAGGTCAACCGATAAAACATAGGGAGCTTCAAGCTTGAAAGCGGTGGGGAGCGGGAGGAGACGTATCGTGTCTCGACTGAATTGAACGAGAACCTTTTCCCAGTTTAGATTTTCAACGTGATTTAAACGAGTTGTGTAGCGGTTTGCGATCGCACCTTATCTCTTCAATGCCTCTCATGGCTTACCCTTTGCCCCACATCACTACATCTTCTTGAAGGCTCAATTCAATTCGCCCGTTTTCCTGAGATGATCGCAGTAGCGATTAAAGAGATGCTTCGCCGCAGGCCAGCAAGAGTTTGGGCTTATAAAATGAGAAAACTCAAACGTAATCAGCTTCTCAACGCCAGATTGCTCTGCAGCCTGCATCTTCCACCACAGCTTCCGCCAATCTAAGGGTGGAAAATCAAACGGAACATCCCGATCAAAGCTTTCCACATTGGACCAAGCCTGCATCCCATGCTTAGCAATCAGTTCACGGTTCGCCCGCAGGAAATCTGGTAAATCATCGTAATCCACCTGTCCATCCTGAAAGGCAACAATATCAACGGCTCCTGCCAGTACTCCTAGAATTTCATTCCAGTCTTCACAATGCTGCTCTAACGAAATCGGATCATCCACCAGTTTTCGGCCATGTAAATAGGGCGAAATCATATTGGGCAAATGCGGGGATAGTCCTTTGCAGTGGGCTCCTAACTGTCTTAAGCATTCAACCCGATGTTTCTCCATCTTGCCCAGTTCAAACGTGAGATACCAGCCCTTAAATGCTTGCCGATGTCCATAGTTCTGCCAAATTTCATCAATGAAATCTTTGCCTAGTTGCACTTCCTGCTCTAGTGTCCGCTCTCGAGAAGGCCGGGTGGCAGAATCATAGGTGCCAAAGAAAAAGGCCATCTCATTCTCTTCAGCTAGGTCTAGAAACAAGTCCACTAAATCTTCATAGACGGGGAAAATATCTGCTTGCTCAGAGAGGACCTGCGAAGGACAGACCGCAATTCGACCCACACCTGCCCGAATCATAATCACCGTATCAATACCAATAGACTTCATAATGCGAAAATCTTCGGCCCATTCTGTTCGTCCCCAGTTATTGGATGGAATATCGTGGGTGATCTCATCCAAAAAAGTGCCGGAAATTTTCATGATTGTGACGGGTATCTGCTCAACTTCACTACTATACGTGCAATTTCAATCCGCTCAGTCAAAATTGGCTAGCAATACTCTTTCAGGGCAATAATTTGGCCTTGATAGAATGGAGCCTATGGTTATCAACTTATTCCATCAGCATCAAAACTATGAGCACTCCTGCCTTGCCTACAACTCCAGCCCTGTTCCAAACCATGCAATGGATTTTCAATCCAGTTGGATATATGAACACCAATTTCAAGCGCTATGGCGACATGTTTAGGGGATACGTGACCTGGGATGGAATGGATCCTTTAATCCTGGTGAATGAACCTAAAGCGATTCAATATATTCTCACCCATGACACGGGCGGGAAATTTACGTCACCAGGCGATGTGAATAAAATATTGGAGCCATTACTGGGCCAGCAAAATCTGGTTATGATGAGTGGCCGCCAGCATCAGAACCGCCGTCAATTGGTGATGCCGCCTTTTCACGGAGAGCGGCTCAAGGCGTTTGGTCAAATTATTCAAACAATCACTACGGATCTGATGGCGGAGTGGGCCACCCAGGAGATCAAGAATATTCGTAAGCTGATGCAGAAAATAACCATGCGGGTCATTCTGGAAGCTGTATTTGGACTCTATCAAGGAGAACGCTATTCTCAACTGGAACGCCTTCTAGGTGAACGCTTGGAGATGACTAATTCCCCTTTGACCTCTGCTGTTTTTTTCTTGCCTTGGCTCCAAAAAGATTGGGGGCCTTGGAGTATTGGTCATCGGACTCAGAAAATAGCGGCAAAAACTGATGAACTGTTGTTTGCCGAAATCGAAGAACGACGTGCCAATCCTGATCCAGATCGCGTCGACATTCTCTCCATGCTCCTAGCCGCTAAAGATGAAGAAGGGAATGGGCTCAGCGATCAAGATTTGCGAGATGAGTTGATGACCTTACTGGTCGCGGGTCATGAAACAACTGCGACAGCATTAACGTGGGCTATGTACTGGACCCATTTCTTGCCAGACGTAAAGCAGAAGTTGCTGGAAGAACTGGATTCAAACGCTACCCCGACCCCAGAAACATTTGCTCAACTGCCTTATCTGACAGCCGTTTGCAATGAAACCTTGCGTATCCATTCTGTGGCTATGCTGACATTTCCCCGGCGGGTTGAAGAACCTATGGAGTTATGTGGCTATCAACTAGAGCCCGGGATGTTAGTGATGGGCTGTATCTATCTTGTACATCAGCGAGAAGATTTGTACCCTAATCCTCAACAGTTCCGCCCCGAGCGTTTCCTTGAAAGACAGTTTACGCCCTACGAGTTTATGCCTTTTGGGGGCGGTGTCCGGCGCTGTGTGGGATATGCCTTAGCTCAATATGAAATGAAGATTGTCCTTGGAACTTTATTGACCCAGTGCAATTTTGAGTTGCTGACCAACCAGCCTGTTCAACCGAGTCGCCGGGGAGCAACCTTGGGACCCAGCAAACCAATTCGCTTCCAAAAAGTAGGTCTGCGCACTCAGTCTTCTAAGACGCTACAGCCTGTCTAAGCTGAAGATAAAAGCATCTTTAATGGAGAAAGTGGCGAGTACCCGTAAAGGCCATCGCAATTCCCAGTTCATCGGCGGCTTGAATGGAATCTTTGTCGCGAATGCTACCGCCTGGCTGAATAATGGCTGTAATTCCTGCGGCGGCTGCCGTTCGTACCGAATCATCAAAGGGGAAGAACCCATCGCTGGCTAGGGTTCCGCCTTGGGCTTGATCTCCTGCTTGCTGCAGAGCGATATTAACCGAGCCTACTCGGTTCATTTGGCCTGCACCAACGCCTAACGTGGTGTGGTCTTTGGTCACCACAATGGCATTGGATTTGACATGCTTAACCACTTTCCATGCAAACAGAAGCTCGGCTAACTGGGCTTCAGTGGGTTTCCCTTGAGTGACAATCTGCCAATCCGCAGGAGGCGTTAAGGTTTCATCGGCAGCTTGGGCGAGCCAACCGCCTGAGATCGCTTTTACCGTAACCGCAGGACCACTGACCAAATCCGGCAGCACCAACACCCGTAAGTTAGACTTAGCCTGGAGTGTAGCCGCAGCTTCAGGCTGACACTCAGGAGCCACAATACATTCCAGGAAGGTTTTGGTGAGCACCTGGGCCGTATCGGTATCAATGGCACGATTCATAGCAACGATACCGCCAAAAGCAGAAACTGAATCAGCGGCTAGGGCTTTCTCATAGGCTTGAAGCAGGTTTTCCCCCTGGGCAACGCCGCAAGGGTTGTTGTGCTTGAGAATCGCGACCGTGGGCTGGGTTTCAGCCCCGGCAAACTCAGCGATTATGCGTCGAGCTGCTTCTAAGTCGACCAGGTTGTTGTAGCTGAGTTCTTTGCCCTGGAGCTGTTGAGAGGCGGCCCAGCCTGAAGGCGTATCGCTTTCTTGATACCAAACGGCATTTTGGTGGGGATTTTCGCCATAGCGAAGGGTTTGTTTCGCTGTACCTGTGATGGAGAGCTGGGTTTGTGAATCTGCAGTAGAAATGGATTGTCGGAGGTGGGTTGCGATCGCATGGTCATAACTCGCCATTCGCTCAAACACCTTAAGGGCGCAGGCCTGTCGAAAGGGCAGCGACGTCTCTCCTTCCCCTTGCTTCAATTCTTGCAAATAAGACGCATACTGCTGGGGGTCACATAACACCGTCACATGGGCATGGTTCTTAGCAGCAGCCCGAATCATTGTTGGTCCACCGATATCGATTTGTTCGACTGCATCTGCCAATGCCTGGTCTAGATCAGTAATTCCCTGAGCTTTTTGTTTCGCAATGGTTTCTTCAAAGGGATAGAGGTTCACAACCACTAAATCAATCCCCTGGATATTGTTCTCAGTTAGATCCTGTACATCAGACTCTAAACTACGACGGGCTAGAATCCCACCATGAATGCGAGGATGGAGGGTCTTGACTCGTCCACCTAAAATTTCCGGGGACCCAGTATAGTCTGACACCTTAGTTACAGGCAATCCTGCTTTTTCTAAGGTTGCCGCAGTCCCTCCACTACTAACCAGAGTAAAACCATAACTATCAATTAGCTGCTGCGCTAATTCAATCAAACCAGTCCTATCCGATGTACTTAAGAGGGCTAATCGTGTCATTGCTTAAGGATCTGAGAAAATTACAATGCTTACAGCTAATCAATGCGATAGCTGTTAGGACTTACGGATTGTTGCAAGCAAAGGGCTATTTCCCTTCATTCGCTTGCTGACGATACTCTTCTACTTCTGGTGGGTAACCAATCGGCAAAACTCTCTCTACATTAGGATGAGGACGAGGGATAATCACCCAGGTGTGGAGTACGGCTCCATAGGTCTTTTCAATTACAGCAATCCCGGCATCCATCGCCCGCTTGACTTCGGAGACATCACCCCTAAAACAAATCGCGAATCGAGCACTACCACCCTTGATATAGCTCACCAAAGTGACCCGGCCAGCCTTGATCATGGCATCAGCAATTGAAAGATTCCCTGGCAAGCCAGATGTCTCTAATGCCCCGACGGCTTGCTGAGAGGCAACTCCATTTGTCATTCATTAATCTCCACGATGTATCTGAGCACAATCTATACAACGGTATGGATACATTCCAACAGGATTCGTTCATCATGATGGTAACGAATCGCCAGAGCATAGATTTAACCCATCACTGTAGTCTATCGGTTTAGCTGTACTCTGCACATAGGCAGCTCTCTGGGCTCTCTAAATTTGACTTGTTGTATTTAACCTTAACTAATTCTTCAGTCTTACAAATCCTAAGTAGTTTATTTCAAAGCTAAAAAGGGCAAATAGAGTTGCATCTCAAGAGATAAATTTGAGTGAAGTGGTGAACCAAGTTTTCTAATTAGATCGCCCAAAGTCATTAATTGGGAATACTACTCATAACTAAGCCATATATGCTCTGAACATTTTTCTAGTTGCAGCAACCACTTAAGGAGGTAGTTTATCAAAAACTGGATATAATTTCCTACTCAGCTCTCTTCTAAATTTAGTTAACACCAAGGAATATTAGAAAGCGGTAGTCCTTTAATGTAAAGAATAGAGAAAAATAGGACTTGTCCACTATTTTCTGAGGCATAGCAACGATGGCGCTAGAAATGACCTATCCCACCTGCGGCTCTCACGATATCTCAAAGAACGGCACAACGCGACGGGGCAAGCACAACTACAAGTGTCGAGACTGTCGGCGTCAGTTCGTCGAAGACCCTCAATGGAATCCCAAAGACAAAGATGTCATTGAGCAAGTCAACTTGCGGTTACTTGAGAAGATTCCTTGGGCTGGTATCGCTAGAGTCATGCAGGTCTCAGATATCCGGCTGCAAGAGTACGTCAACAACGCCTACGCTCAGATGGCCACAACCGAATCCGTGTTGCCCAAAGCCAAAGGCAAGCTGACCATACAGATGGATGAGCTGTGGTCGTTCGTCGATCACAAAGGCAACAAGCAGTGGGTCTGGCTGGCTATCGATGCAGACACTCGAGAAATTATTGGTTGTCATGTTGGCGACCGTTCAAGAACATCAGCGCAGCAGTTGTGGCAGTTTCTACCTGCTGTTTATAGACAATGCGCCAAAGTCTACACAGACTATTGGGAGGCATACGAAACAGTGATTCCGAGCAAGCGCCACTTTGTAGTTGGCAAAGACAGTGGTTTGACTAGCTACATCGAGCGGTTGAACAACACGATGCGGCAGTGGGTCTCGCGATTAGTCAAGAAGACGCTGTCGTTCTCAAAGGAGTTAGACAACCATATTGGTGCGATCTGGACGTTCACCCATGAATACAATCGTTTGATCAGGGAGCGACTCATTAAGTCTGTACATCCTGCTATTTCTTCTGTCCTTTACTAAAAGGCACTACCAGATTATCTATTAATTAGTTAAATGAAAAGCTCTACTAAAGAGTCAGTCTACATAATTATTCCTGTCCACAATCGAAAGAGAGTGACCTTAGATTGTTTAAATCACCTTCAAAGCAATGGAGATTTAAAACGATACTCCATTGTTGTTATTGATGATGGATCTGTTGATGGAACTCATGAAGCCATTAATCAACTTTATCCAAATGTTACGGTTTTAACTGGAAGTGGTGATTTATGGTGGACTGGTGCCATTAGATATGGAATGGAATATGCTTATTCTCAAGGAGCTGAGTATTTTATTTGGCTGAATGATGATTGCTTACCTGAGCCAAATTCATTACAATACCTTATCGATTTTTTAGTAAAATATCCTAAATCTATTGGTGCGCCAGCCTGCTATTTATCAGATAAACAGGTTGCTGTGGAAAATGGATGCCTAGGACGAACTCGATTGACTGCACCTCCAGGAGAAATAATTCGTGTTGATAGTGTTGCTGGCTATTGTGTTGGTTTACCAAGAACTATAGTTGATAGCATTGGGTTGCCGAATGATCAACTCTTTCCACATTATGGTGGAGATGATATGTATATTTTAAAAGCGACCAGACATAAGTTTACAGCTTATGTGCTTGGTAGCTCAAAAGTTTCGTTGGCCGATATGAACCAACAAACACATAGTTTTTATAGCTATGTTAAACAAAGATTTACCGATAGTCTTTCCATACAAGATATTTTTGCAAGTAGGAGGTCGAGATACAATCTTTTAACCCAGTTTCTTTACTATTACGAGAAATATGGGTTCTTAGGAGTACTTATTTTTATAGCAAAGTTTTGGGCTTGGGTAACTCAGTATTGTCTAATTCAGTTTCAAATATGTGTGTTGAAATAGCCATAGCTACATTCAATGGAGAGCGGTATTTATCAGATCAAATCCAGTCGATTCTGTCGCAAGATTATTCTGATTGGCGTCTTCTCATTCGAGACGATGGATCCACAGATTCTACTCATAAAATCTTACAGGCTTTTCTTCAACAAGAACCAAGACGTCTGCAATGGCTTAATCCTGTAGAATCTCAAAATATAGGAGTTGTTTGTAACTTTAATAGGTTGCTGGAATATTCTTCCTCAAACTATACTTTCTTATGTGATCAAGATGATGTTTGGTTGCCTTCTAAGATAAAAGATAGTTTGCAAATAATCAAGCAAATGGAATACCAGTGGGGTGTTGAAACACCTATTTTAGTCCATAGCGATCTTCACGTCGTTACAGCAAAACTTCAGCTCTTCCATGCTTCATTTTGGCGTTCTCACAATCTTGATCCTACTCGTAATACTTTACGGGATTTATTAGTACGGAATAATATTACAGGCTGTACTGTTGTCATCAATAAAGCTCTTAGAAAGCTTGCACTACCGATTCCCAATTCAATATTTATGCATGATTGGTGGCTGGCCTTAGTTGCTACAGCTTTTGGAAAAATAGCTTGGTTAAGTAAACCTACCATCTTGTATAGGCAGCATCAGCGTAATCAAGTGAGTGCGCAAAGTCAAAAATTGCGATATCTTGTCACAAGACTGCAACAACCTCGAAGAATTCGGGAATACTATCGCAAAACCCAAAAACAGGCTCAGGAATTTTTCAATCGCTATGGTTCTCAGCTTTCAGCGCAAGATAAAGAGATAGTTTCTGCTTACTGTGAATGTGAGAATTTAGGTTTTTGTGCCAAAAGACAACTACTGATTCGACATAAACTTTTTGACATAGGTTTAGTTCGAAATTTAGCACTGCTGAGTTTGATTTAATATTTTGTCCCAAATTCCACTATCCGTAATTTCTGTAACACACAATCACTCTGCCTATATTGGCAGATGCCTGGATGCTCTTGCCCCGGAGGTAAGTCGAGTCGGTGGAGAAGTTATTGTTGTTGATAATTGCTCAGATGATGACAGTGCCAAAATCGCCCAACAATACCCTGACATAACTGTCTATATCAATTCAGAACGTCGAGGATTTTCAGCCAACAATAACTTTGGTATGGCCCAGGCTCAAGGCCGTTACTTGTTACTCCTCAATCCTGATACAGAAGTTCAGCCCGGTGCTCTTTCAGTACTGATCGATTTTATGGAAAGTCACCCTCAAGTTGGCATGTGTGGTGCACAACTGAAGTTTCCCGATGGCCAGATTCAGCCCTCTCCCCGTCGATTTCCTACTTTTGGTTCAACCATTGCTCGACGTTCACCACTCCGTATTTTCCTGCAAAAATCCCATTTGAATCAAAACCACCTAATGCAAGACTTAGATCACTCTCTAGTGCAACCCGTTGATTGGTTGTTGGGAGCTTGCATGTTTATCCGTAGAGAAGTCTTAGAGACCGTTGGCCCCCTTGACGAGGGCTATTTTCTATACGTTGAAGATATTGATTGGGCGCGCCGGATGCATGCTGCTAATTGGGACGTCTATTATGTTCCCACTGCCAAAATTATTCATCACCACATTGCGGTGAGCGACAAAAAACTCCTTAGCCGTTACATGTGGATGCATGTAAACAGCATGTGGCGTTATGCCCGCAAGTATATGCTACCTCCGATCCCTTTTTTATCTATCCATGCCAATTGTGATCAGGTTTGGCAATCTACCCTTAGAGCCACCAGTTGATCTTGCGATCTTAAGTATTGCGTTGTTTGGCAACCCCTTGAGATGAATTGAGGTTAAAGAGCATATTGAGTGACTGCATGGCCTTGCGACGAACTTCAATGTCTTGCTGAGCCCGCAGCTGAACCATGGGGTCATGCAAAATCTTGTTAACGATGCCTCGGGTTAGGGCTTCGATTACTTCCTGATGCTTTTCGGCGAACTCTGTTCCTAATCGAGATAAAGCTTTTTCCAATTCTTGCTCTCGAATGGATTCTACCTTCGTTCTTAAACTACTGATGGTGGGAACCGTCTCCAAGGAGCGCCACCAGACATCGAAGCTAGCCACTTCTTCTTCCAAGAGAGACTCTGCCTCCAACGCCATCTGACGGCGACTTTCTTGGTTTTGGGCCACAACGGCCTTTAGATCATCCACATTAAACGCATGGACTTGCGACAACTCATTCACATTGCTATGAACGTTTCGGGGGACCGAAATATCAAAAATCATGCAAGATTGCCGATCGCAGACAATCGGCTCCAGAATATCCCGATCCAATAGGGGCTCAGTCGCAGCCGTACTGGTAAAAATTAAATCAGAATCAGATAAGACTTCCTGCATGTCTGTTAAAGTATGCAGCTTTAGATCCGCTTCTTGGAACTGGCCTGCCAACTGTTCGGCTCGTTTCAAAGATCGATTTAAAATCGAAATTTGATTCGCACCTTTACTGAGCAGATGCTTGACCAATAGGCGAGACATTTTGCCTGCACCGATAATAGCAACCCGGTGGGCCGACAGATCTTCGGTCTTCATCTGGGCAAGTTCAACGGCTGCTGAGCTGATTGAGACTGCACCCGTGCCAATACTGGTCTCGGTGCGGACCCGCTTCCCTGCTGAGATAGCCTGCTTGAATAAGCGATTAAGAATAGGGCCAGCACCGCTATACTTTTGACTCAATTTATGGGTTTGCTTCACCTGCGCCAGAATTTGTCCTTCTCCCAACACTAGGCTATCCAAACCAGCGGACACCCGCATCAAATGCATGACCGCATCTTGGTGCAAAAGGATGAACAAATGCTGACGCAGTTCTGGTAGGGGAATTTGACTCCACTCCGATAGGAACTGCGTCAGTTCACGAATACCGTCGTCGGTTTCTTGGGCAACCACATAAACTTCCATGCGGTTACAAGTGCTCAAGATGGCCACTTCTTCTAAGTGCGGATAACTCCGCAATTGAGAGGTCGCCTTTTCTTTCACATCATCAGGAATGCTGAGTTTCTCCCGCACATCCACTGGTGCTGTTTTATGACTTAAACCGACAACCGCAATATTCATGTGTCCTCCTTCTCTGTCTAATGAGCCGCGTTGTTGGAGCGTTACAAACTTCAGAACTGAGAGGCAATCGCCTAGTGTAACTGAAGTGCTTTCGGACGTTTAGGGGTTTCAAACATATGGACGGTGTCAACAAAGCGAGCGGTCTTAGATTGAGTGGAAATCACGAGAGACTGAGTTCGAGCCCCACCGTTAAAGAAGCGAACCCCCTTCATCAGGGTACCTGGCGTAATACCACAAGCTGCAAACAAAACGGTTTCACCACAGGCTAATTCTTCCGCAGTATAGATGCGATCAGGATCATCAATCCCCATTTCTTTTAAGCGGGCTAGGTTACTTTCTTTACTCTCGCCAATAAGACCCGTTTTAACGATATCGGGGTCATACACCAACTGTCCTTGGAAATGCCCACCTAAGGCTCTCATGGCAGCGGCGGAAATAACGCCCTCAGGCGCAGCCCCAATTCCCATCAGAGCATGAATATTGGTTCCTGAAAACGCACAGGATAAGGCAGCAGAGACATCCCCATCAGTGATTAAATGGACCCTGGCGCCCGCATCCCGAATTTCCTTAATTAAATCGTTGTGGCGTTCCCGTTTCATCACAACCACAACTAATTCTTCAATGGAACGGTCCAGGGCCTCGGCTAAAATCTTTAGGTTTTCAGTGGCGGACTTGTTGATATCCACTTTCCCTTTTGCTGCTGGGGGAGCTGCTAGCTTCTTCATGTAGAAGTCAGGTGCCGCAAACAATCCACCCTTTTCAGAGATAGCAAGTACGGCCATGGACCCATTTTGACCGTAGGCCACCAGGTTGGTCCCTTCACAGGGATCCACTGCGATATCAATTTCTACCAATTCTTCAGGGTTACAGAACTGTGCAGCATCGGGTTGGGTACAAATGCCCAACTCTTCGCCGATATAAAGCATCGGGGCATCGTCTCTTTCTCCTTCTCCAATAACGATGCGGCCTCGCATATGGATTTTGTTCATGCGATCGCGCATGGCTTCCACTGCAACATGATCAGCAGTGTCTTTTTCACCTTTTCCCATCCACCGAGCTGAGGCAATCGCTGCTTGTTCAACCACCTCAATGATCTCTAGGCCGATAACGTTATCCACGCAAAGATTCCTCCTAAATGCCTGACTGTGTCTTGCGTCTGTGTCTTAAAGTAACTGCT
>NZ_JANQOP010000107.1 GCF_028285745.1 Acaryochloris sp. IP29b_bin.137
GCAACTGAAACCCCATAAACGACTCAATTACCAGAGAGGCATGAGGGCGCTATCACTGATTCAGACCACATTGTGAAACCCTTGTCATCCCCAAAGGTAAATGAGTCAAGGGGAAAATGAATCCCAGTTTGCTGAAAACACCATATCCCCCCACACCAGCTAACAAGAAAATCCCAACGGCCAGGAGTCTCTTGGTCGATAGCTTCATGTTCACACTTTCCAATTCCATCAATACTGGTTGTTCAGCCAATGTCTGGATCTCTCACCAGGTGAGACATTGGCTGGGGTGTTTTTGGAAGCAATCTTCAAGGATTTCGATCCAAAGCCCGCTCTCCGCCCCAGCGCTCAACAATCTGATCATCGTAATTATCGGCAGCGGCTAAAACGGCTTGGACGGAAGCTTCTAACTCATTGGGGTCACAGGTTGACCCCACAATCGTATGCTCGAAGAGGATATCCCCCGCATCATTAACGGAAAAAGCGCCAAACCGCATTTCTGCATTTTCGCGCAAAAGATGGGATTGTAAGTCGGCAGCCATCTTCGCCCCTGAAACTACAGTAGAGCGAATATTGATAACGCTATCGTCTTGCCAGGGATAAATTCGCACTTCCACCCAAGCAGACCCCATAAAAAGACCAAATCCGGGCTCATCCAATTTCTCCCAGGGAATTTGCTCAAAGAGCTCATCCATCCAACTGGCAACTTTGGCATGACAGGCTTGTTGGGCTTGCGTTTGAAATTCCATTCCAATCCTTATATTATTCCAGCGATTTTTCTATAACAATCGTAAGACGGGCCGCGAACACCCCGACTACCCCTAGTACCGTCAACAGGGGAGCTGTAATCATGCCTACAGCACCAACCCCCACCCCGACGGAGAGGGGAATCTCTATTAAAGAACGTCCAGCATCGGTTTTAATAATGATTTTGCGGACATTGCCTTTTTTGACCAGCTCTTTCACCTTATCGATCACCGAACCGCTGCTGAGTTTGAATTCTTCAACCCGAGCCGGATTAGTGGGGGTGGCGTCTTTCATGGGAGGTTGATCAGGGATGCGATCGCTGGGTTCACTCATGGGTTAATTCTCCGAAGAATAGCGCAATCAAAAATAGGTATAAACATGGCAATAAGCGATTAGAACGCTCTAATCCATCGCACCACTTTGAATCAGCGATGAAGTCAGCATAGCATTCTCTGATAAGGCTTTAACCTCTGATAACAAAGCATTGCGGCGTTCTTGAAGTGCCCGATCTAAATCAGGGAAATATACAGGTACAGGCATCATGTCACTCAATATCTCGGTCATAACTACATTATCGATGACCCGGAAAAAGTCTGTTGGATTCGGACCATCGGTATGACGGCTCAACACCCCAAAACCAGCCCGTTGCCGATGATATTGACGAACAATGGGATAGTCTTGTAACCACTCTTGAAAGGTTCGAGCTTTCTGCATACTGTCTAAGGTTACGTTTACAAGCTGGGTTGAGTCAGTGGTGCTAGTGCCCATTAACCAAGCTTTAGCCACCAAGGATGATCGCTGATCCGGCACAACCCAGGCTTGGATGATGTTGCGAGGGGCATTTGATAACTGTGGAGAAATCTCGATTGAATCTCCCGGTTGACTTGTAGCAACCCTCAGTAAAGTCTGACTCAGGGGGCTACCATAAACGTTGAGATCGGCTTGGGCCGCTTCGAAGTTACCGCGCCACCACTGCAAACTGCCTCTCCCTTGATGGAAATGCGTATTCAACTCAGGCAAATGCTGATGCCCTTGCACTAACTCGTCATAGTTCTGTTTTAAATTGGCCAAAACCTGGTCGTAAATCGATTTTAATGGCGACGATTTCCAAACAGGGCTGGTGATCCAGATGGGATTGCGCAAGCATTCTAAGGTCATTGCTTGAACCGCCAGATCGGTTTGACCTTGCCCCAACAAACTCAGACCCAGTCCAAAAAACACCCCTCGCTTGGCGGGGACTAATTCCGCTGACCGCGCAAACGCCTGGGTTGCTTGGCGGGGGGCAGTCTGCAAATACAACCACCCTAAGTTGGTATGGCCGAACTCTTGGTCGGGAGCCACTTGATTGCCTTGTATAAAATGCTGAGTAGCAGTTTGAATCAGATCATTGCGGAGTTTGGGATCTTGGGTTTTTAAGCCTATTTCCCCTAAATTCCACCCCAACTGATAGGAATAATACGGTTCCCATGGCGTTTTGGCTTGGGCGTCTCCCAGTCGCTGCCGGAATAGATTTAGGTCTTGTTGATTGAGTGCTAAAAATCCTTGACTGGAAAGCTGCCAAGCGGCATGGACAGGAACGACCGATATCCCACAGGCCACGACCATCCCCAATAGGATTCCTGCTGCTTTTCTGGAGTGCTTATCAGATGCTCTGTTGGCAGGGCTTGCCTCCCTTGGCGGGCGCATAAAGGAGGCAAGACACCCCAGATTGATGAGGATAAAACCGCTAATGCCAATATTGTCTAGCTGATAATCGGTCAGGGAAACCAGGCCATATCCTAGAAGGCCAGCGAGTAAACTTTGAGGTAGTAGATTGGCTTGAGCCGTAGCAAGGGTGATCTGTCGCCAACCTTGCCAAAGCAGCCACCCGAACAAAAGGATTAATGGGACAATACCTACTATGCCGAGTTCTGCCCAGATTTGTGCCAAGGTGCCATGGAGTTGGTAAGCATGCTCCGCTTCTAGTCCTGCCCAATCAGGGCGGTAAGCTTGGTAGGCCAAAGGTACGCTGCCTGCGCCCATCCCGGTAATCGGCTGCTGATTACCCATCTTCCAGCCAGCAATATGGGTAATCAGGCGATAGGCCATATCGCCACCCGAACGTCCCTGCAACAAATTGCTGACTTGACTACTCAGGCGATTATTGGCCAGTACCAGGACCAAAACAATTCCCAGGCCAGCAAAGGTTCCCCCGATCAACCAGCGCCAATTGAGCTCCTTTTGACGAAAGAGCGCCAGTCCCAAATACAGACCGGCCACCAAAAATCCCAGCCAGCCCCCTCTCGAGCTAGTGGTGTAGAGATCAACCAGGCCCAGGCCAAAGCTGCCAAACCACCACCATCGCCACCGAGGATGGGTCAGCCCCAAGCCAAATAAGAGGGGCAGAGCCATGACTAAATAGCCCGCCACATAGTTTTGATGGCCGAAAGGCGCCCAATTGCGCAATTCTAAAGTGGAAAAGTTGTAGCTGGCTTGAATCCCTGCTTGTTGAAGTGTCTGCAGGCGATTTAGCTCGGGCCACAACGTCTGAGTCGTCCATAGGAGCAGACTGGTGACTATGAATCCTACACTGACTATCCCTTGGGTTACTAGCAACCGCTGGCGGCGGATGGGGGACTGAGACCAGGCAGTGATGCAGTAGAGGGCAGCTATTCCACCTAGCGCTGCTCCGGTATACCAGCGGGCCTGGTTGGGAAATATAGCCCATATCGTCGACAAAAGGAGACCAGCAGCGGTCAACGCCACGAGCCAATCAAGACCTTGCTGTAGGCGAGGTATGGGAGAACGCTGCCAGAGTTGTCCTGCCAACCAGAGGATGGGGCAAAGCCAGGTCAATTGCCACACCAACACCCAGGGCCAAGCCACCATAAGGCTGTGACTGTCCGGCATCAGGGTAAATAGGGTATACAGTCCTAGACAGAGGATGCCGAGGAGCGATCGCGAAGAAGCCGCGACTTGATCCGCAGGAGAAGGGTTCAGATCATCGAATTGTGAGTCTGAGGATAGGGTCATTACACATACGGGGTATCTTGCAGTCAGATTACCCGGATCGCTCACGTTAGCCGACACTTCAATAGAGGGGCCATAGATGACCGATGAGTGAGTGTCCCAGATTGCCGTACCTCAACTCTAAAGCCGAGCCAAAATATCAGAATCAACTCATTTCGGGTTTTTATCCAGTTGACCCAACAAATCGGCTGTTTAACCTACATGAACAACAAAGAAAGAAGAAACAGGCAATTGCATCGCCTCAC
>NZ_JANQOP010000097.1 GCF_028285745.1 Acaryochloris sp. IP29b_bin.137
TTCCATGTCCTCATGGAGGCAGTCACTGAAGCCCTCAAACAGACACCTAGAGCGAGTTCGTTAGTAGAGAATCTCAACTCCCGACTGCGCAACTACTTCTTTCTACGCCGTACCCTGGGAAACTCCTATTTGGGACTGCTGCAGTACTTCTTGAATCACCGCTGCTTCATGCGCAGTGAGGTTCCTGAGCGCGAGGGCAAAAGCCCCAAGGAATTGCTAACCGGAGAACCTCATCCTCACTGGCTGGAGCTGTTAGGATTCAAGCGGTTCTAAAGAGCATAGTCTGACTAGATTGGGAGGTAGTAGACCTCAAGTCATCGATAATTGATGGCTTATTTTGCTGTGGAAGTGTTAACCAAAATCCCTTGTTTTTAAACCATGCCCAGAACTTCCTGTATCGACAGAGGATCGGATGGTATTCCAAGATGATTGGCAGGAAATAATAAACAGTTCATAGGGAGTGAATTATCCAAAAAAATCACTTCTAAATGAGTTTGCATTTCAGATTAAAACTTCACTTCATACAATATTTTATTTGCATTAATGGTTGCTTTGTATAATCACATTCAATGATTTCATAAAGGAATAATCATAGCATGTTTTATTCTATTTTCTATATAACTAGAAAAACTGAATAATCAATATCATAGACAAAAAAGTAAATTAGCTGCCAGAAACTCAAGAGGATATATATTGCCATAAATCAGGCTTGATCATCTTCAAATTCAGAAATTAAATTTTTCTCATATATTAATTCGTCTGGGTTTTGAATTTTAGCCTATAACTAAGCTTAAATTTTCATAGCTAAAAATTACTCATATCTTCCACTTATTTCAAACTATCTCTACTTAGAAGATAGTTCATAACTAAAGAGGATTTATCATATCCATGAGATATAGAGTTTACACTATAGATGAGCTGAAAAAAAATGGAGCTGAAATCAATGAATCGACTTTGCACTTTCAAGGTAAACTGTTCAAGATTGGTCCGAGAATTCGAAAAAATTTTTCAGATGCAGTTGAAGAATATTGTAGTTTCTGCCTAACGAAAAAGTTAGCATTTCTTGTCGTTGAAGATGAGGTATATTTAACTGTTTGGAAGCAAGATCAAGTTTTAAATCCTAGCCTTGGTGATTTAGAAAATTCTAAACATACCCTTATGAACCAACTAGAAACAAATCTTGAGCTAAGAAATGAAGAATTGGTAGCTTATCAATCAGATGATACACTTTCCCCTGAATTCCTAGACCAATGTAGACAGTCGTTATTGCTCACTGTGGGTCCCATTGCTGATATTATTTTTGATGAAGCGCTCTCAAATTCACGTGTGTTAAATCGTGAACAATTTATCGAAGAATTAGCAAAGCATATTCCTGATAAAAATCTAGTCGATATATTCTTTCGAAACTGTCAACTTTAAGGATACTGTCGGAAATTGACCTTCAACTCGCTTTGGGCTTCATTCCATAAAGTGGATGAGCAAGCTGCTAGAACTGCTGATTCAAATTCACCAGCATCTTCGCAAACCGAATAGTCTCTATGCGAGCACGATGGAACAGTTGCAAGATATTGAAGCCCGGATCTTTTACATTCTTTAAATCAACCGAATCAGCTACTCGGGTTAATGGGGGATGCAATTGGAGAAAAGACGCCTTAAGAGGATGTCTTCCGATTTCTGCGACATCTTTCCGAGCAGTAGATCACTTCATTCCAACAGTTTCGCCATTTCTTGCGCCAGGTAAAGGGTAAACCGCATACTGGGCAGATCTTTGTGGGCAAGTCACGTTTTTTAGAGGCCATCTTTTATCTCTAAGGAAATTTTATGGAGGGGGCAATCCTCTTTATCTGCGTCTAGTATTTAGAGCCCCTTTCCGTTGTTCAGATATGGCTAAGCCCCCTTCTTGTTTCGCTGTCAAACCCCATATGCTTTATGAAGCCGCAGGCGTCAGCTCTTCTTCCTCCGACGCTTCTTCTTCCGCGACTTCTAAAGTGGTTCGAGGAGCCTGGGAAAAGATCAACTCATCCTCATCCCAGTCCACCAGAATCGTGTCACCACTGGTAAACGTATTCTCCAAAATTTTAGTAGCAATTGGATTTTCTAACTCCCGCTGCAGGGCTCGCTTCAGGGGGCGAGCACCGTAAACTGGGTCATATCCCGCCTCCACGATATGCTCTAAGGCCTCATCCGAAAGCTGAATCGCCAGCTTTTGCTCAGCCAACAAGGCTTCAATCCGCTTTAACTGAATCTTGACAATCGATCCGAGCTGCTCCCGATTGAGAATATGGAACAGGGTAATTTCATCGATGCGATTGAGAAATTCGGGACGGAAGTGCGATCGCAACGCTTCCAACACCTTCATCTGCATCGCCAGATACTGATCCTCATCGTCAGTAGAATCAGTGATATGCTCACTGCCGATATTGCTGGTTAAGACAATAATCGTATTACAGAAATTAACGGTTCGCCCTTGAGCATCCGTAATTCGGCCATCGTCCAGCACTTGCAGCAGGATATTAAAGATCTCTGGGTGAGCCTTCTCCACTTCATCGAGTAGCACCACGGAATAAGGACGCCGTCGCACCATCTCCGATAGCTGTCCCCCTTCTTCGTAGCCCACATAACCTGGAGAAGCGCCGACTAGCCGGGATACGGCATGCTTTTCCATATATTCAGACATATCAATCCGAATAATGGCATCTTCCGTATCAAATAGGAATTGGGCTAAAGCTCGGGCCAGCTCGGTTTTACCGACTCCGGTTGGTCCTAAAAACATAAAGGAGCCAATCGGGCGATTCGGATCTTTCATCCCGGCTCTGGCTCGGCGAATGGCCGCCGACACCGCTTCCACGGCATCTTCTTGACCAATGACCCGCTCGTGTAAATGATCTTCTAATTGCAACAACTTCTGACGCTCTGACTCCAGCAACCGACTGACCGGAATCCCTGTCCAGTTAGCCACAACTTCAGCAACATCCTCCTCCGTGACTTCCTCTCTCAGAAGAGTGGAGCCCTGGGCTCGAATCGCCAATAGCTTCGCTTCATGCTCTTCCAAGTCCTGCTGCAACGTCGCCATGCGGCTGTAGGTGAGCTGCACAGCCTTTTCGTGATCAAACTCCCGTTCTGCTTTCTCAATCTCGACCCGAACCTGGGCTTCCTGTTCTTTCAGGCTATTGATTTCTTCTAAGACCTGTTTTTCAGTCTTCCATTGTTCTTCCAAAGATTCACGCTTGGGCAATAGCGCATCGATCTCTGTCATGACTCGCTGCAGGTGATCTTCCGAAGATTCGTAAATGCCGCCAATACTGGAGCGCTTTTGCTCTTGCTCCAGAGACATCTTTTCCATCTCTAGCTGCATGACTCGACGCTCGATTCCCTCTAGTTCACTGGGCTTCGAAGTCATTTCCATTTTCAGCTTAGCCGCCGCTTCATCCACCAAATCAATGGCTTTATCCGGCAAAAACCGGTCGGCTATGTAGCGATCGGACAACACTGCCGCTGCGACGAGGGCTGAATCGGTAATTTTGACATTGTGGTGGATTTCGTAACGATCCTTCAGTCCCCGCAAAATCGAAATTGCAGAATCAACTGAGGGTTGATCAATACGGACCTGCTGAAATCGTCGCTCTAAGGCCGCATCTTTTTCAATATGCTTACGATATTCATCAAGGGTGGTTGCTCCAATACATCGCAACTCGCCCCGCGACAGCATCGGTTTCAGTAAATTGCTGGCATCCATGGAGCTTTGGCCTGACCCTGCCCCCACGACGGTATGAAGCTCATCAATAAACAGCACAATCTGGCCATCAGAATGGGTGACTTCCCGCAAGACGGCCTTGAGACGATCTTCAAACTCGCCCCGATACTTGGCACCGGCAATTAAACTGCCCATATCCAGGGTGATTAACTGTCGATTCTTCAGGGATTCTGGCACATCGCCATTGACGATTCGCTGAGCGAGCCCTTCTGCGATCGCAGTCTTCCCCACCCCCGGCTCACCAATCAAAACCGGATTATTTTTTAACCGCCGAGACAAAACCTGAATCACCCGCCGAATTTCATCATCCCGACCAATCACCGGATCCAGTTTCCCGGCTTTGGCCCGCTCTGTCAGATCGCAACCATATTTCTCTAAGGCATTGTAGCGAGACTCCGACTCTTGATCCGCGACTTTCTGAGTGCCGCGCATTGCCTTGATGGCTTTCTCTAGGTCTGTTCGAGCAATCCCCTGATCGCGTAGCAAAGACTTACCCACTCGGCCATCTTCTGCAAAGGCCAGTAAGTAATGGTCCACTGAAATAAACTGATCTGCTCGATCCTGTCGTAGTGCATCGGCTTGGTCGAGGAGCCGATCCAGGCCCTGACCTAAAAATAACGAAGCCCCTTCAGCCGTCTTGGGCTGACGTTCAGCAAACGTTGTCAGTTGTTGCAAAATCTGATCCGCATCAACCTTGGCGCGGCTAAAAATATTGCTGGCTAAGGGCTCTTCCTCTAGTAGAGAAATGGTTAAATGCTCAACCTCTAGCTTATTGTGACTGAACCGCCGAGCAACGTCTTGGGACTTAACAATAGCCGTCCATACCTTTTCTGTAAACTTGTCGGGGTCAGTCGGTTGCATAGAGGGATGAAGACGGAGTGACTTAATTTTTTTCAGGACTAGTATAACAAGCTATCTCAGGGGGGTTTAGATAGGCTTTCTGTTCTTGTCTCCTTGGATGAAGCACTTCATCAAGACCCGAATATACCTCCGACGGGCGTATTCAACCGCTGGATACGCCCGTCGTGATGCTTATGCCGATGCTTGTTGGGTAGAGCGGTTCTCGTTTAGACGCTAAAAGCTTCGGCTCCACAGGGGAGACTGGGGCTTCGGCTTCCCTTTGGGGGCGGTTAGGTGCAACCACCCCTCCAAGAGCCTTGGGGCAATACGACTCCCTAAAACCGCCAGGTGACTTTGCCAACCCACCAGAATTTCTGGGGATTCCTTTCCTAAGCTGTTGACAAGGACGGTGGCAACCTTCTCGGGGGTCATCGAGGCAACCCAACGAAAACGCTGCGTATTGCGGACCATATCTGTTTCTGTCAGGGACGGTAACAGGGCAGTGACCTTAATGTTGTAGGCCGATAATTCGCTCCGAAGCGCTTGGGTAAACCCCAAAATTGCAAACTTGGTCGCAGAATAGGTGGCCATGGTGGGCGCACCAATCTTGCCCATCAGGCTAGATACGTTAACGATTCTGCCCTCTCTCTTACTCGCCATCCGTCGAGCTAAAACATGGGTCATATTGTAAATTCCCATCAGGTTAAGGGAGAGTTCCGCTTGGACGTTAGGGAGTTTTGTCTGCAGGAAAGGGGCTTGGTGGGCGACTCCTGCACAATTGACCAAAAGATGGATCGGACCATAGTGTTTCCAGGTGTTTGCGATCGCAATATTCACGTCAATGGTTTGGGTTAAATCCAACGGCAAGACAATCCCTTCAACCCCCATAGCCTTAATTTCGGATGCGACGTCAGCGAGATGGGTCTGATTGCGAGCAACGAGAATAATCCGTCTGATACCGTGATTCGCTAGCTCCAAAGCAATGGCCCGGCCAATACCACGGGATGCACCAGTAACCAGTGCTGTTTTTCCTTGTATTTTCATGGGATACCTCCCGATCAAAAGAATTGAATGCAAAAGTTTAAGCAAGCGAGTTTCTTCACTCCCCGCCAAACTGCAGCAGGGATTGGGCCGCGATAGGCGACCCGATAACTGTATTGCTAAGAGAATGGGTTACAAATCACATCTTTTTGGGCAATAGCATAATCCGTGCGTTGGGCTGCCCGGGACGAAGGGTGGCTGAATTCAGTGATGGGGTGATGTGCTGAAAGTTTGATATGGCATTGCTTAAAGCTCCTGACAAAAGAATCAATCAGAGTTCGTCGCTTTTCATGCACAAGCTAGCAATTTAATCAACTAATTGCAATGAAAATTATAGAATTCTTAGATGCGATACATAAATACATGTCTTTTTCAGCTTATTCAATCGTCTGGTCGACCCTTAGCATGAGGCTATGTTCTGATACCAACACGGTAGAAGCTAATCGTAAGGATTCAGTAAAACTGAGAAAGTTTGTGGTCAGTCTTGATCCTGAGTTTCATCATCCTGCGAAAATCCTTAGGCCAGAGAAAATAAGGGCTCCCAGGCTAATGCAAATCGGCAACGTGAGCCCCCAAGCCGCCATAATTTGTCGAAGGGTGCCGAATTGCAGTGCCGACCCGCTTTGCGACAGTCCAATTCCCACCACACCCCCCACAAGAGCATGGGTGGTTGAAACTGGGAAACCCCAGTGAGACGCCAGCAAAATGGTGGTGGCCGCAGCCAACTCGGCACAAAAACCACTACTGGGTTGAAGGGGAATAATATTTTCCCCCACCGTGGTCATCACACGTTTGCCAGCCACCGCTAAACCGCTCACAATCCCCACCCCCCCTAAAACCATGATCCACAAGGGAATGGCGGCCCCTGCTGCCGGGATAGTCTGAGTGGCGTGAATAGCTACAATCACAACGAGCGGTGCAATGGCATTGCCAACATCATTGGATCCATGGGCAAAGGCGACAAAGCAAGCGCTGCAAACTTGGAACAGGGCGAGTTGATGTTCAACTGCAACCTGAGGATGAGCGAGATCCTGAGGGGAAGCAAGGTTGTCGAGTCGGTGCCAACCCCAAACGGTTAAGGTGAGCACGGCTCCTCCGCCAACTGCGATCGCAAGATCCTGCTCTGGGAAGTGCCAATGCCCTGTCCTTTGCAGAAAAACGCAAACGGGATGAATCAGTTGCGGCAATACGATCACGCCAAAAATGCTGATCAATCCAGTGCTGAGCCAAGGCACCCATTCCTGAAACTGTCGCAGGGGATCAGCGCTGTGAAGAATACTCTGTTGAATTAGGCGATATACCAAGGCCGCGATCGCCCCACTGATCACAGGTGTCAAGACCCAAGATAAAGAAATCAGACCTAGGGTCGACCACTGCATCGCCGACGTCCCTAGAGCGGCCAAACTAAATCCGGCCAATGCGCCAACGGTGGCATGGGACGTTGCGACGGGCCATCCTTGCCAGGTTGCAAGTTGCAGCCAAAGTCCACAGGTGATCAATACCGTAATCATTCCCAAACTCAAGAGTTGAGGTTCATCGGTAAAGGCTTGAGTATCCACGACTCCCCGAGCCAGGGTCGTAACCACTTGTTTGCCAAAAACGACTGCACCCGTAAATTCCAGAACCCCAGCAATTATCAGGGCCTGGCGGAGGGATAGGGCTTTTGACCCAACAGAGGTGCCCATGGCGTTGGCTACGTCGTTGGCTCCTAAATTCCAAGCTAAAAAAAAGGCTAACCCGCTGGCCCAGAGGAGATAGATCATTGCCAATACCCGTTTGAAAACGTTCACCCAGCCAACTGGACTTGCCAAGATGCTCTGAGCAACCCCAAATTGGATTTTACGGCTTGTTTTGTCCGCTGGGAAAAGTTCTTAGCTGCAGCTTGCGGCAATGCCTCGATGCCCCTTCAACGCATAACCTATTTCTCTCTGGTTTAATTTAGACTTAACGTCATCAGCGATATAACATGCAGATGGATAACGGAAAGACTCTACCGGGTGAGGATCAAAAAGAATCGTCATGAAAAACTCAAAAGCATTGCTCTATTCCTTAAACCCTCGATATCTGCGTCGGTTTACTGCTTTAGCATCTGTTCTCCTCTTGAGTGCTTGTCAAGTCGGCGGCAATCCCCCCGGTTCAGGGGAGGGGGAAGGCTTAAAAATTGGCTCCCTTTTACCTTCAACGGGGGACTTAGCCCCGCTAGGCGTCCCCATGATTGATACGGTACCCTTGCTGGTGGAAACGGTAAATGACTGTGGTGGAGTGAATGGCAAGCCCGTTGAACTGACATCTGAGGATGATGAAACCGACCCCACAAAGGGGAGCCAAGCCATGACCAATCTCGTGGAAGTCAAAAAGGTCTCGGCGGTGGTGGGATCCTTTGCCAGTAGTGTTTCTCAGGCAGCTGTTGATGTGGCCGTTCGCAACAAGGTGCTCCTTATCTCCCCTGGCAGTACCAGTACTGAGTTCACGGGGCGGGCTCAGCAAGGGGACTTTAAAAATGGCGAAACCCAATATTGGGCCAGAACGGCTCCCCCAGATACCTATCAAGCCCGGGCCCTTGCTAAGCTAGCGCAGGAAAAAGGCTTTCAGAAAGTATCCACTGTTTCGATCAATAACGACTATGGGGTCAGCTTTGAGCAGGAGTTTATTAAGTCTTTCAAAAAACTGGGCGGAACTGTTCTGAATGAGTCTAAGCCCACGCGGTATGACCCCAAAGCGACAACTTTCGATACGGAAGCGGCTGCGGCCTTTGCCAATAAGCCTGATGCTGTTATTGCCATTCTCTATCCTGAGACCGGGGCCTTATTACTGAAATCTGCCTACGAGCAAGGTCTGATGGAAGGGGTACAGATCATGCTTACAGATGGGGTTAAATCCGATGAATTTTCGGCCCAAGTAGGCAAAACGAGTGACGGCAAATTTATAATCACGGATGCGATCGGAACAGTTCCCGGTGCCGATGGTACAGCCCTGGAATCTTTAACGGCTCTCTGGAAAAGCAAGAAGAATGAAGCCCCGCCTGCCTATGTGCCCCAGAGTTGGGATGCCACTGCGTTGGTATTGCTGGCAGCTCAAGCGGCAAAGTCAAATTCTGGAGATGCGATCGCAGCCAAACTTCGGGATGTGGCCAATGGTCCTGGCACCGAAACCAGTGATGTCTGTGAGGCTCTGAAGCTATTACAGAACGGTGAGGAAATTAACTATCAAGGGGCCAGTGGAAATGTTGATATTGACGAAAATGGAGATGTATTGGGGATATATGATGTTTGGACGGTTCAAGCTAACGGCAAGCTAAACGTGATTGGTCAGGTCCAACCTGCCGAGTAACACCCAATATCGCGATTTTTATTTTTAGCCAAGTACGGGGTCAACCAGCGGTAGATAGCGCTTCTACCACTGGTGCTCAGACCCTATGAACAAGCGTTTGCCTTGGACCCGGATTCATGATTGTGAGTCTTTTGTCTTTGAGAAAATGGATTTGAAGCTAATCGGCTCATTCAGCTTGTCCATAATCGCCTTCATATCGACAGGTTCATTCAGCTTGTCCATAATCTGTTTATAATTCCACCCAGAAGTGTGGCCCACAGCAGATGATTCATCCACACCGTTTTCAGGATTTTCTAGTGCTTGCTGTCCAGTCCCCTGGACTGACTCAGCATCGGATTCGATCCAGATTGTAAAGTGACTTTGGTAATTGACAATCAAGCTCATCAAGCCCGCATCCAGCATTTGCCGACAGGATGAAATAGCCGTTTCCCGTTGATGCGTTTCAAAGGATTCTCCTTTCTGAAAACACTTATCCAGAAAAACGAATTCCGACACACCCTGGCAGGTTATACCTCTGGCTTCTAGATCTTTTTGGTCGATTAGCAACATACCCCATTGCCCAGTCATCTCTTCTCTATCCTTATGTTGCCCATATCAAAAATAGAATGCGGCGTCGTTCAGTATGAATGGGATATCAAATGAAGGCTCTGATCAAACTTCACGATCTTTGTAAAGAATTGTCCGGCAATTCTCTGCTAGTTGAAGATCCGCATAAGAGAATTTGAAAGAGCGCATTACCAATGCTATGACCTCTGAATCTCCATTTCCTCGCTCTTCGACTCCCTATCAATCACAGCCGAAAAGTGACAGCCAATCGATCCTCGATGCATTACCCGTAGTGGTGTGGCAAGCTGACACTCAAGGACAAGTCATATCGCTGAGCGCTCGCTGGCAAACGCTGACGGGACGAACGCCAACGGACAGTCTAGGAAAAGCCTTCTGGGATGCAGTGAAAGAAGAAGAGCATAGCCGTCAGCAATGGCAAACGGCCTGCCACCGCCAGCAACCGTTTGTCATTTATTTTGATTTATGCCAAAACAACGGTATTCCTCAACCCATAGTTGCGCAAGGTGAACCCCTTCGAAATGAGCACAATCAGCTAACGGGCTGGGTTGGCACATTACAACCAACGAATACGCTGACATCATCACAGACAGAGCTGGTTTACAGTCAAAAATTTTTACAGGCAGTGCTCGACAGTTTATCCAATGGCATTGTTGCTTGTGATGCTCAAGGTGTCTTGACCCTTTTTAACCGCACGACCCAAGAGCTACATGGAGGCCCCTGTCGCCCGATTCCTGCTGAACAATGGGCCCAGCATTACGATCTGTACCAAACTGACAGTATCACTCCCTTAGCCCACAATGATAATCCCCTGTATCAAGCGCTGCAAGGCAGGTCCGTTCAAAATTTTGAGATGGTGATCAAACCCAGCCAACAGCCCCCCCGCAGCATTTTGGTCAACGGTGAGCCCATTATTGCCGAAGATGGTCACAAGTTAGGGGCTGTTGTAGCGCTACAGGATATTACCCAGCGAAAACAAACTGAACTTGAACTGCAAAACAGTGAAGAGCGATGGCAACTGGCATTGCAGGGAACTGGAGATGGCCTTTTTGATTGGAATATTGTCACCAATGAGGCCTTTATCTCACTTCAGTGGAAGCAGACGCTTGGTTATGACGATCATGAAGTTGAAAATAGCTTTGAAGGATGGCGGCAGTTACTTCACCCGGATGACTTGGAGGAGGTAGCAGCTGCCCTTGAAGCTCACCTGCAACAAAATATGCCTCGATACACGGCTGAATTCCGGATGCGTTGTAAGGATGGCAGCTATAAATGGATCTTGGCAAGAGGCCAAACTCAATGGGATGACCATGGGCAGCCGACTCGGATGATTGGGTCACATCAAGATATCACCCGCCAAAAACAGGCAGAACAAAAGCTTGCTCAACTGAATCAAGAATTAGAATCCCGCGTCAACTCGCGCACCGCTGAGTTGGAAGCAGTAAATCATCAGAATAAAGCTTTACTGGCACAGGAACAGATAGCCCGGCAGCAAGCTGAAGCTGCCAAAGCAGAAATTGAACTTTATGAACGCATTATCCACAAGATTCAACTGGGTTTTTTAGTTTGGCATTCACCTGACTTAGAACGGGGCGAAACCCTGCAACTCGTTGCCACCAATCCTGCTGCCGAACATATTCTATCAACCGAGTTGCACAACAGAATTGGCCATCAGATGAGAGAAATCTTTCCAGATTTTACGCAACAATATCCCCATATTTTACGTTTACTCCTGCAAGTGATTCAGGAGCAACACCCCCGTTCCATAGAGAATGTTCCGTTTACCTTACCCAACGGTGAGGAGAATATCTTTTCTTTGCGAGCGTTTCCCCTCCCTGGAGATTGTGTAGGGGTTGCATTCGAAAATATCACGCCTCAAAAACGAACAGAAGCAGCCCTGAGTCTGATTGAGCAACGATATCAAACCGTTATTGATAGGGTCAAGGAAGTCATTTTTCAAACGGATATCCACGGTAGTTGGACATTCCTTAGCTCTGCCTGGACAGAACTGACCGGGTACGACGTGGGTGAAAGTATCGGCAGATCTTTGGCACAACTGGTAACGTCTGAGACTGAACAACAAAAATGGCAAGATGTATTCAATCATTTTGTCCAAGAAAAAGGCGCTTTCCTCAATCATAAGATTGAAATTTGGACTAAGGATCGGGAACGGCGATGGCTGAACATTCGGGTCGTTCCCTTGCCTAACATCGATGGAATTACAGTTGGGACTTTAGGTGCGATTAACGATATTACGGAATTCCTTCAAACCTAAGCCAATCTGCGCATCCAGTTGTTCAGAATGGTCGGAGGCAAAACCATCTATGCATGAGCTTAAGAAGCAGGCGGAGCCAACTCTTCAGCCTCAACGGGGCGGACAATTGCTTCCGTCTCCTGTCCATTGGTCTGGAAGATGCCTGCAAGCCCTTGATCGAGGGTCTTAGCCATCACAATTTTGTTTTCATAAACAACAATTACCCTCGCTAGAATCGGCACGCTATTTGCTTCTGCTTCCAGATACAAAGGCTCCACATAAAGCAGCGAGTCTTCAATGGGGATAATCAGTAAATTACCCTGAATCACTCGTGACCCCTGACGATTCCATAGGGAAATGCGCTGGGAGATGACGGGATCCTGGTTGATCAGCGCCTCAATTTGTTCGGGGCCAAAAATGAGCTCTCGCTTGGGAAACTGGTATAGAAGGCGCTTGCCGTAGTTTTCGCCATCAGAACGGGCGGCTAACCAGGCAATCAAGTTATTGCGACGAACGGGGGTAAAGGGATAAAGCAGAATAAATTCTTCTTTCTCTGCTTCCGGCAACTTCATCGTCAAGTAATAGGGCTGAACCAGCTGACTTTTCTCGCCATAAATCTCATTGGGAACCCGCCATTGATCTTCCCGGTTATAGAACACCTGGGGGTCGGTCATATGGTATGTGAGCAAGCTTTGGGATTGGGCTCGAAATAGATCCACTGGGTAGCGGGTATGGCTGCGAAGGCTAGGGGGCATTGCTGCCAACGGCTGAAACATCTGGGGAAAAATTTGCCGCCAAGTTTTGAGGATAGGATCGTTGAGATCAACACTATAGAAGGTCACCGAGCCATTGTAGGCATCCACTACTACTTTGACGGAATTACGGATGTAATTAAAGTTTTCTTGGCCCGGATCAGAATAGGGGTAATGATTGCTGACTGTATAGGCATCAATTACCCAAAATAAAGTGCCCGGAACCGCCGGTTTATCGGTGCGGTTAAAGGCTTCTACGTCTACATTAGCCGTCACCAAATAGGGATTGCTATCAAACCGCAAGAAGGGGGCTAGCTCTTCCACCCGTTCCTTAATTTGGCGGCGAAACAGTACTTCAGTCTGAGGGGTGAAGTTTTGGGTAAACAGCATCTGCCAATCCCGCAGGTAGAGGGAAAACAGCCCCCGTTGCCACCAAGCTCCAATAGCAACGCCTCCGGTCCCGTCATAGGTGTTGTAGCGGTTGTCATTCCCGCTGGGATAGTCCAATTCCTGCACTTTGGTGCGGGTCATGACATAGGTATTGGTCAGTTCCCCAAAGTAGATCCGAGGCAGATTGATGGGGATGCTAGCGGCAATATCTGGCGTTGCCGTTTGCAGGGTACCCTCGTTATTGCCAGCCCCAATATCTTTAATAAAGTAGGTGGGTAAACCACTGGTCTCAGCAGTATTGACAGGGCTAAGGGTAAAGCCATAGCCATGGGTATAGATCAGACGTTGGTTAATCCAGGTTTGGGCTTCGGGGGGGACATTGCCATAATCCAGCTCACGGGCGGCCACCAGTACCTGTCGTTTTTCGGTAGTGGAAGTGGCGCTTTCCTTGCCTGAGTTGACGGGTTGAGACGTTTTGAGGGTATAGCGATCCACATCCGCACTGGGAAACTCATAGTAGAGACGAATGCGCTGGAGTTGGCGATTGGCCTCTAGGAGTGGGCGGGTATCCCAAAGGCGAATATTACGCAGCGTTGAGTCGTTGGCCTTTAATTTAGCAGGGGTTAAATCGGCTTTGGGCTGGAAGGTTTCGGTTTCAATAGTGTCGAGATCAAAGGCGGCTCTGGTGAGTTGAATACTCTTCTCGATATAGGATTCTTCTCGGGCTAGCTCGTTGGGTTGAACCACCAGGGCCTGCACGCCTCTGGGCAAAATTAAGCCAGCTACGACAGCAATGCCAACATAGAAACTAAGAATCCAAGATAATTTCACGGGTCTTCGGGCAGGGCGGGGAAATGCGGCCCGCCAGAGAAAGACCACGGCAATAGTCGCCGCTCCCCAACTGAGAATCGTTTTAGTGGGTAAGTCTACTGTGACATCGGTATAGCCCGCTCCGTAAAGAATGCCTTGAGTGGAGTAGAGCAGAGAATAGCGATCCAGCCAAAAACCCCAGGCAAGGGTCAAGGCGAGGGCTCCGCTCAGTCCATAGAGGTGTCGCTTTTGAGGCAGGGTAAATCCTGGGAATCGGCCTTGACTGAGACTATCTCCAGCTAAAAGATAAATCAACGCAATGCTGATAAATCCGGTCAGGGTCACCCCCATCAGCCAAAATCGCAGCAGCTCCCATAAGGGGAGTACAAACACATAGAAGCCAATATCATGCCCGAAAAGGGGATCAGTGTTCTTAAAGGGTGTGGCATGCATAAAGGCCAGAATCGTGGTCCAGTGGTTGGACACCACTAAGCCTAGACCGAGGCTGAGACAGAGTGCGATCGCACCCAGTACAAACCCAGGATGCCAGAGTAAAAACGCCGTAAATCCAGCGACTAGCAGCAGTTCCCAGGGTACTTGCAGCCAATGTCTAAGCACATGGGTTGTAGCGGAGAAAGTAAACTGCTGCAGACTCTGGGAACTGGACGTGGCAATTTCCGTGGGAGGATACCAGAACTGGATGATGACCTGACCAATATGGGTCAGCAAACTGGCTAAGAGCAGACTCAGCCCCACCAATACCAGCAACAGTTGCGCCAGCTTAAGCGTCCCGGGCTCAGTTTTATCGATATCAACGGGTTGGTGATAGCGCCAGCGCCGAGCCAGGACTAAATTACCGATCAGATATCCCCCAGTACTGGCTAAAGCAAAGACCCAGAGACCCATTCTGACCACTAGTTGAGTTTGAAAAACCGACAGGTAGCCTAGATTCTCAAACCAAGCAAACTCAGCAATGAAGTGAGCCAGCAGATCTAGGCCAAAGATTACTCCTAAAACAAGGAGCAAGGATTTAACCAACCAACCAACAACCTTAGAGGACATCACAAGGAACCGCTCTTGGCATCTAACGTTCAAATCATAAGAGTTATGCCCTAGACCTTCCTGATTTGGCGGACATCAGCAACCTCACCCCGAATGGCAGCGGCCACCACCATCGCTGGACTCATCAGCAACGTCCGTCCAGAGGCTGACCCCTGTCGCCCTTTGAAATTTCGATTGGACGAAGAGGCACTGAGCTGTCGGCCTTGAAGCTTATCGGGATTCATCGCTAAACACATGGAGCAGCCTGGTTCCCGCCATTCGAACCCCGCTTCTTCAAAAATATGGTGTAACCCTTCAGCTTCCGCTTGCTGTTTGACTTGCTCTGACCCTGGTACGACAAATGCTTTCACGCCAGTGGCCACCTGTTGGCCTTTGGCAAACTGTGCTGCTTCGCGGAGATCGCTGATTCGTCCATTGGTACAACTGCCAATAAAACAGACATCCACTTTCGTGCCTTGAATGGGTTGACCTGGCTCCAAATCCATATATTTATAGGCTTCAGAGGCGATGGGCTGATCAGCATCCGTAAAGTGATCCAGACCCGGAATCGCTTCATCAATTCCAATCCCTTGACCAGGTGTAATACCCCAAGTCACGGTAGGTGAAATGTCTTGGGCCTCAAAGACGACGACATCGTCATATACGGCATCAGCATCACTGTGAATACTTTGCCACCATTCCACGGCTCGCTCCCAATCTGCTCCTTTGGGAGCGCCTTCTCGTCCCTTAAGGTACTCAAAGGTAACGCTGTCAGGATTGACGTAACCACAACGGGCCCCGCCTTCAATGGACATATTGCAGACGGTCATCCGCTCATCCATACTCATCTGTTCGAAGGTAGTGCCTGCAAATTCATAGGCATAGCCTACTCCCCCTTTAACTCCGAGGGTACGAATGATATGCAGAATCACGTCTTTGGCATAGACCCCCGGTGGCAAGGTGCCGTTGACTTCAACTTTTCGAACCTTAAGTTTGGCCAGGGCAAGGGTTTGGGAGGCAAGCACGTCTCGGACCTGACTCGTTCCAATACCAAATGCGATCGCACCAAAGGCCCCATGGGTCGAGGTATGGCTATCCCCACAGGCAATTGTCATGCCCGGTTGGGTTAAGCCTTGCTCGGGGGCAATCACATGCACAATGCCCTGCTTACCGGAGCCAATATTATGAAACGTGATGTTATGTTCCTGGCAGCTCTGTTCCAAGGCCTGCATCATTTCTTCTGCCAGGGCATCCGCAAAGGGGCGCGCCTGATTTTCCGTGGGGACGATGTGATCGACGGTCGCCACCGTTCGTTGGGGGTACAGCACCTTCAGCCCCCGATCTTTCAGCATCGTAAAGGCCTGGGGGCTGGTGACTTCATGGATCAAATGGAGACCAATAAACAACTGTGTCTGACCAGAGGGGAGCACATTCACAGTGTGTAAATCCCAAACTTTATCAAACAGGGTGCCCTGGCTCATAAGTCGAAGTCAATAATGGTATCATCGGACTCCAATTTTATCTTAATTATGGAAAGGCATTAGGTCAGCTTCAGGAGATAGTGACAGTTTAATGTGGAAAGATAGGTTCTATGGGTAAAAAACAGCATCCTCAATCCGATCGCCGAGTGTACAGTGAGTTTGGCAATTCTCCTGCGTCTGATCCCACCTCGCGTCCCGATCCCCCTCCCTCTCAGCAGACATTAAAAATCCAAGTTTCCCGAAAGGGTCGTAAAGGTAAGACCGTAACCGTGATCAGCGGATTTCAAGCCAAACCCGCAACGTTGGCTGATTTAACCAAAAAGCTCAAAGCCCAATGTGGTGCCGGTGGCACCCTCAAAGACAAAGAAATTGAAGTCCAGGGAGATCATCGCCAAAAGTTGGCCGACTACCTTAAAAAACAGGGCTATGCCGTTAAATTTGTGGGCGGATAGGCTTTCCAATGGGCTTGTTAGAGTTGAGATAGGAAAGTGAGGGCTTCAACCTTTTCATTCTTGACGTTTCCCAACATCAATCGTCAAATTACATGGCTTTCAGGCCAAAATAGGTTAATACCAAGTCCTCTTGACCAGTATTGACGACCTCGTGTACCTCGTTGGGTTCCACAGTAATGCAAACACCAGGCGCTAAGGGATGTGGAGTTCCTTCGACAAGCATCTGTCCTGCCCCTGCCTCCACAAAGAACACCTCGTACATATCAGGGTGGCAATGGGCTTTGGCAATTTGACCTGCGGGAAATCGAGCTTGAGAAAACTGTGTTAATTGAGGAATGTCACCCGCTCTCAGCATCACCTTTTTGGAGATGGCTGCATTATGACGAACGATTTCGTCTGGGAGAGTTTGCATTTGGGTGATTTTCATCGATGTGTAGTGAATGATATGTATAGTGCCAAGGACTGGATATGGTAAGGTCCCTAGCCTTATTGATAGCAAAAAAATGATGGAAAGTGCTGAGAATTCTCAGAGGTTGATTGAGAATTGCTCGAAAGCAAATAAACATCTCGTTTTGCGTTGAAATCAGCCTTTGTTGCCCCAATCTATGACTTCTGTTCCTTTTGGAGCAGCAGAGGTGCAATGATTCCTCATGCTCGATTGAACAAGCTGTGGGTGTAAAACATTTTCGAACTCACTATGGTTCTCAAGGCTTATGGGTCCTCTATTGCCCAGACCCTACAGTCACCATGAGAGTCTTCTCATTCAAGCTTCATACAGACTTCATTGCCAGCCGTAATCCTCAAGGTTAAGGCGCAGGGATCTCTGATGCCGAGCAGCAACAGAATACTGCTGTACAGTATGAGCGCCCCTACTGGCTGAGCATCTAGCTTCAGTCAGCCAATGAGTAACAGAACAAAGCGGGTGATAAGAATGAATCAAACCATCCCACAACAACCGGAGCCAAAAGAACGTACAAAAGCCAGTTTCGGCATTGTCGATGAAGTATTGAAAGCCTATAACGGGGGTGAAACCTATGTGAAGCGCTTTTTGACCTTCGTTGGCATTGGCGGTGTGATTACCGGGACGGCCTTAGGCTATAGACCGACGATGAATCCTCAGCCTCAAGCGCCTCAAACTCAGCCGATTATTATCCACACGGCTCCTTCAACCTCATTACCTGCTCCTTCGCCAGCCAAACCCGAGTCCCCTCCAGCAAGGCCAGTGAGACCGTCCACGGTCCAGCCCGCATCTGAAAGCCAACCTGAACCCTTGCCCCCCAACGCTCAGCCCAAAGTTCGACCTGCAGAGCCCAGCGAGCCTCTGATTGCCACCCAACCTGTCCCGTCTCCTATCTCGGTTCAGAAGCCCCACATCGTGATTTCTCCGCCTGCCCTCAAAAGCCCTGTACCGTCCTTACCCTTTGAAGTTGAACAAGCGGATCAGGATGATAGGTTTGAAATGGATGACTAACAGATTCTGCGAACAATAGGGAAATGAAGCAATGGCTGGGGCAGCAGTTGGTCCTTTGCTAAACGGAGGGTGGAAGATGGGCGGGCAGCAGGGAGATGGCTATAACTCCCAGAAATGCTAGAGCTGAAAGAGTTTCAATATTGGCGATATTGTGGATGGCAGTGGTCCGATACCATTCTTGTCGCAGCAGAATAAAGCCAAGCTTGAGCAATACGATGCCAAATGCCAATGCCGTGATGCTTTCCAGAATACCGAGGAACCAAAGTATAAGAATGATAGCGCTGGCGATTGCATGGTAAATCAGCCCCGGAACCCATGACTCGGTTTTGGGTTTGCGGAGTTTGACGGTGAAGATTGCGCTACTGAAAAACAGAGTGTTTAACAGCCATAGCCCGAAAACCGAAACGGATAGGGTGCCCAAGGTGGCGGCATAAGCCAAGGGAGCCGCCAAACAGACTGCTGAAAAGGTCAGTAGCTCATTTGCCACAGATCTTTGTTTGCGATGTAAGACTGCGATCGCATCGATGATCAAGGCTGCGATCGCACCTAAATACAGCCACAACAGCATAGGTACCCGAAGCGCTAGATATCCCCCCAGACCCAAAGTAGTGCCAGCATACAGTCCGCCCCAGAATAGAAAGCGAGGTTTCCAGCTTCGGCGCTGCTTAATCTGGAGGGCAAGGGGATGCTCGGCCTGAAACCCGGCAAAGGCACAGATGAGTGCCAGGGTCGTTGCTAGCGTCCAGTGTTGTGCAGCAGCAGCTCCGGTGAGGAACGAGACCAATAGAACCACATAGACACCATGCTCTGGCGATAGAGTTGGGCGATACCAGGCCGATCGACTTGAAGATGCAGGATTGGCTGCATTTACATGAGAGGCGGTCATGGGGTGATGTTCTCGCAAGGGTGATGATGCGATTATGGGTGTCTTTAGTCAAAGGCAGATCTAGGTCAATCCTCCCAACCGAATACCCACCCCCATCACTACGAATAATACGGATAGGGTGGTGACGCTAACAATGTGAAAGGCCAGCTTATTCAAGGTCTCTTGAGTCAGCTTCGGAATGATAAAGAAGCGAGCATGAAGGGCGAGGGCCACCGTACCCAGCAGCAAAGACAGCTTGACGGCAATGTAGATGGATAAATAGGACTGGAAAGCTAGGAAATTATTGAATCCAGGGAAATAAATCCAGGTCAGCCACACCCCAGTGATCGTTTGGAGTAGCAGCGCCGCCAGGCCAAATCCCTCAAAGTGTTCTTCAAAGGTATGAATGCGATCGGGATCTCGATATTGTAATGCTGAGGGCAACACCGTGACGGCAAGCACCAAATGCCCGCCAGTCCAAACCGTTGCACCCAATGTATGTAGAATAACCAGGAGTTTGAATAGCATCGCCGTGATTTCTGCATCCTGAACCTGATAGAAAATTGAGCAATTTCCACCGTTGATGACCGATATCCCTCACCTCTTAAAGAAAGAGATGAGGGTATAAAGAAGTTTTCAGCAAAATAGTATTAAGGCAAAGCGGGAGCATCCTCAGCGGTCAATGCAGGGGCGGTATGTGGACTTAGGAGTTCTTGCTGAGCCTCGGGTTGCTGGCAAGCCACCATTGTTTTGACGTGCTCCATCTCGTCATCGCGAATGGCTACAAACACGTCATACAGGGTATCGACTTGAGGACGGCGTTCTTCCGCTGGGTGGGCGGTTTGGAACTCATCGAACATGTAGAGGTCGCCATCACGGTAGTATTGCACCGCGACATCTGGAGCCGGTTGGGTTTTGAGATACTCAGCTTCTGCCTTCAGAAACTTGCCGTAGGAGGCATAGGCATGCTCTTCTACTAGCTCCATAAAGTGATAGGCCGAGCGGGGAGCAACGACGTATAGAGCTGCAATCACCCAGTAGTAAATCAAGGCGGTGGTTTTGGCCAGAACGCGATCGCCCCAAAAATTCGCCCCTCCCAGAGATTCCATAATCAACAGGTGATGAAGCTCATTCCAGGATTCGGCAAAGTGAATTTTTAGCCAGTCTGCTTTGCGCCAAAAGCCAAGCGTTTCATAGAAGTGGAGAACGGATAGATAGGAAAAATAAGGAACACGGGCGACGGTTTCAAGGACGTAAAACCGGGGATAGGGGCGATTGGCATAGACCTTATTGATCACAAACACCAAAATGCCAACAAGAATACGAATCATAGTAGTAATCCTCTGAAGAGCAAGGGAAAGAATGGTGAGAGATAGATGAGATCACACGGGGGGAGTCTCAGTAATAAATTCTGGGGGTTGTTCTTGAGTGGGCTGTTGCCAAATCGCAACTACGGCTCGGCCAACGCTCATCACCAGTACCAACGCACCCACCGCAAAGACCATATCGCCAGGAATTCTCAGCCAAACGGTCCAGTGCATCCAGGCAGAATTGATTACCTCTGCACTGCGGGCATACCAAGTGCCATGGTTGACTGACTGCACCAGTTGATAGAAACCATTGGGAATCAAGCCAAAGACCATCATGATCCCTAGTCCTCCGTTAATCCACCAGAAAGAGAAGTTGAAATTTCTCTCATCCCAGGCATGATCTGGCGTGATTTCCCGTAAGGCAAATAGCATTAGGGCGATGGCGAGGGAGCCATATACGCCATACAGGGCGGAGTGGGCATGAATGGGAGTTGTATTTAGACCTTGGGAATAGTACAGAACAATCGGTGGATTGATCAGGAAGCCAAACACACCAGCACCCACTAGATTCCAGAAACAAGTGGCGATAAAAAACTTAAGGGGTAGCCGATAAAAGCCTTGAGCCTCTTGCGAGAGCTTCAGGGACTTAACGACTTCGAATCCGATCAGGGTAAGGGGGACCACCTCTAGAGCCGAGGCCACTGATCCCATCGCCGTAATAAAGACCGGGGTGCCCGCAAAGTAGAGATGGTGGAGCGTGCCAATCACACCGCTCCCTAGATAGAGAATCGTGGTGAGGTAGGTGGCTTTCAGAGCGGTTGATCGTTTCAAAAAGCCCAGTTCGCTACAGAGATAGGCGATAGCCACCGTGGCAAACACTTCAAAGAACCCCTCAACCCAGAGATGGACCACCCACCAGCGCCAATATTCGGCAATGCTCAGGGGCGTATGGTTGGAATACATGAGACCAGAGGCATAGAACAGGGGAATGGTAATGGCACTGTAGAGGAAAAAATGATTGAGTCCTGTTTTGTTG
>NZ_JANQOP010000132.1 GCF_028285745.1 Acaryochloris sp. IP29b_bin.137
TCAAAACTATCGCCAAGCCCTAGACAAGCTGAAGCAAATTCATCGTTCCTTTCCTGAAGCAAAGATTAGTCCATCAGAATCCCAGCTATGGCTGCTACAGGGTCAGCAAGACTATGCCCAAGCTGACTATGCCCAAGCTGAGGTTTCTTTTCGCACGGCATTAAGCCTGGGCCTTTCTGGAGAAGGCCATTATTGGCTGGCCAAATGTCTTGTCGCTTCAGAAGAGATAGAGGCCGCATTAGCCCTGAATATTCCTTTGACTCCATATCCTCTTATTTAGGGGGGGTGGTTCCTTTTTAGCTCCAAGAGAACTACGTAAAGCATGCTCCGTAATTTTCTCGTAAGCCTCCGAATCTATATACTTTAGTGCTCTTAGTCCATTGGGTAGGAGATCTAATCCCTGTCCGACTTTACGGAATTCACGGGTTTGATCAATGACCAAAATGTTATTGATGCCGCGCTTTCGCAAACCGATTGCAGTTGCTAAGCCCACTGGACCCGCTCCAACAATCAAGACATCATAAATCTTCCGTGGAGAATCAGCGCCACTGATATCTGTCATGGTTAGAAATTTATAGTTTGGAGTTTTAATTCAAAAGGGGAACGATGGAACCAGAAATAAGCAGCTATTCCCTGCAACCTCATGTATCGCTTACGTTACCACTTTTTCAGAGACGATTATGCGATCGCAATATTCTCAAATCCTAACCCTCCAAACAATATATTGCCGAGGTCACAGACAGATCAGTACACCAAAATTTTGGGTTTGAAGCCCTGACTTCTCAGAAAGAGAAGTTTATCAAAGCTCCAATTCCACTGGCTCATCAAAGATGAGAACTTCAGAGAAAGGACAGGATTGGGGAAGTTGCTTAGGATCAAGGGGAGTTTCTCGCCCCACTAAATCCAGGCCGTCCTGATATCCTCGCTCAATAGCTTCCGCTAGATAGGGCTTTAGGCTGGGGTTATCGGTCAGATGTTCCTCAATACGCCGACGCTGCTCCTTGATTGTGTAAAACCAACTCTTAGATCGAGCCTCTGGTTGATAGTGCCATTTGAGCAGATGTCCCAGCAGCACACCCAATCGGTTGCGAAGCTCCTGCCGTTCCCGCTTACCCAACGATTCAATCTCCTCGATCAAGTTTTGAATATCCACTTGCTCCCACTGCTGTGTTTGCAGTAGTTCTACCTGGCGTTGAGTCCAGGCAAAAAAATCTTGGTCGTATAGAGTAGTGGTTCGCATGAGCATCTACACACTGTTTTTAGACTATTGTATCCAAACCTAAAAGTAATCTCCGGCTCTATGTTCGCTCCCCAAACAACCTCTCGCCTCATCATCCATATAACCGAAGAACAGCTAGGATTCCTCGCACACCTTTTCCCCAATGAAGACCTAGAAGATGCCCTGATCAACCTGCTTGAGCGTGCCAGAAGGCAAGCCATTCGGCAGGCAGAGAAGCCTTACATCCGGGCCAAGAATCCGAAGAAAACCAAGAAGGAACCTCAGAGAAACCCGTTAAGCAGGGGAATGGTCTAGTGGAGAATCCGATCGGGGAGTTGTAGGAGCTTTGCCAAAAGCAGCAGATTTCTTTTCCCAGGTATGAGTTTTCCGAGACACCGGAAGGCTTTCGATGTGCTGTCCATGCGATGAGCCTAGAAGGAACTGGTGAAGGATCGTCAAAGCAGGAAGCGAAGACAAAGGCAGCCAGAGGATTATTGGCGAAGATTAATGTCACCAGTAAGTTTTGCAACGTTACCTTTAGCTTCAGAGATGGTCCCGTTAAACTGACCATGAAACGAGCAGAGGTCATTAGCCTTGGAATCTTCAACAAAGCTTCTCAAGCCCAAGCCAGTCCTCCAGAACACCTCTAAACCAATCATCCAGATCCCATCAAAGAATTATAAATCCGTGGCCCTGGCCACCCCTCAACCCCAGACCAGCCAGCAGAGATCCCTGAAACCATCAATCAGCCTCGAAAGACGATTTCAAAGACTAGATCTTAGTCAGAAGCGCATTGCTCAACAGGCCAGGAAACGAGTCAGACTTGAGTATGTGAGAGTTTCCAAGAAAGGTTCTGGGCAATTC
>NZ_JANQOP010000146.1 GCF_028285745.1 Acaryochloris sp. IP29b_bin.137
TTAGCAACTCCCGAAGTTTTGGGATAGGACTATGACCGCAGGGAAGGTTAAACCTTACGAGTCCTCCGGTCAAACCGGAGGCTTAAGAAGGATAGTTAATGTCAAACTCTCCAAGATAAAATGGAAATGGTACTCCCCAAGTGAGGTTAGACTCATGGCCGTTCGCCAACGACACCACAGTAAGGAAGAGTTAGCCAGACGTGGGCAAGAACTCTATGAGTCCGGCATTTGGCAACAAGTCGAAGCAGAAAATGAGGGCAAAATCGTGGCGATCGATATTGAAACCGGCGAGTTTGAGGTTAATGAAACACTCATGGGGGCAACCGATCGGCTCTTTGAACGTCAACCCGATGCTCAGCCTTGGACCCTTCGGATTGGACACAATGCGGTCTATCATTTTGGAGCGAGAAGCCTGAGAAAGGATTAATGATTCATGGAGTTGTCAATTTTCGCGATGAATTAACGCTTTCCCTCCCAGTTGGCAACTCGAAATACCTTCTGAACTGGTCAGGTTTGCCAAGTTAGAATGACGATGTAATTGAACTCAAACTATCTGCAACTACGGTTTCAGAACGAAAAAAATGGTTACAACACTGAAGCAGCCATCCTCGTTGATACACGAAATTCGGCTCGAACCAGTCGATACTTGGTATTTGTTCAAATTCAGTGACACGCTTCAACTTCGTATGGAAAGCCTACTAGATAAAAAAAAGGCAGACCAACTTTCCCTTGAGGAAATAGCAGAGCTAGATGCCATATCAGAATTAGATCGCATTTTTACCCATATGAACGCAATGCTTACGGCTCAGCATGCCAATTAGCGATGAAACGAAAAGAACAGTCCGAGAAAGAGCCAAGTATTTATGCGAATACTGCCATTCGTCAGAACGTCTCAGTGCAAGCCGCTTTACGATTGATCACATCACCCCAAAATCCTTGAGTGGATCTGATGATCTTGAGAATCTTGCACTGGCATGTCGCCGTTGCAATGAAAGACGTTATAACTTTGTTGCCAGCATTGATCCAGAATCACAAGCGACAGTGCCTATCTTTAACCCTCGCTTACAGAAATGGGAGGAACATTTCACTTGGGTCGATCAAGGTATCTTGATTAAGGGAATAACTGCAGTTGGTCGTGCAACTTGTGTTCGCCTGGATTTGAATGACACTCGCTATCCAGAAAAAGATTCGATCCGGGAGACCTGGAGATTTTGGATTAAAACAGGATTGCATCCACCATAAATCTTTGCCATAGGGCTTAAACTGCTGGCTTGCATATGGCCTACATGGCAAAGCATAAACAGTTAACCGAAAGCGAATGATACTTCGCCATCAAACTTTATCGTTAAGGCTCTGGAATAGCAGTGAATGCTTAACCGCTCATTGCGGAAGGTGATTAAGACCAAAGCTGTCTTCCCTAATCAAGAGTCTATCTACAAGTTGATGTAGTGGGTTACGGCATTTGAAGTATCTTTGATTCTTTCGCCATCGCTTTTTGCTAATCGCTAGCGCTCAACATCGAGTCGAACTTAAGACGGAGATGGACACAGCTGAGCTTGACTCTTTAATAGTAAATATGTACCATAGCCTCAAGATCTCCTTAATTAAGGTCTTAAAAAGCTTGCTAGATCAGCAGCACCTTTATCTATAATTTCACTCCTACCTTTTGCACAGAATCGTTTTGCTCATCATCTGATTTTGAGAGTCAAGGAAATAGCATGCTGACGCTTTACCAGTTTGAGCCTGTCTGGGGCTTGCCCAATGCCAGCCCATTTTGCATGAAGCTCGAAACTTACCTGCGGATGACCCACTTAGACTACCAGGTAGACACCAGTGCTGATGTGCGCAAAGCGCCCAAAGGCAAACTGCCTTATATCAAAGACAACGGCAAGATTATTGCGGACTCTAACTTAATCATTGACTACCTAAAAGCGACCTATGGCGATCCTCTGGATGGACATCTGAGTCCCATGGATGCTGCGGTTGCCCTCGCGTTTCAGCGACTCATAGAGGAGAACTTGTATTGGGCGTTAGTTTACAGTCGCTGGATTGATGAGAAAAATTGGCCCACCACCAAAGCCGTCTATTTCTCTGATTTACCGCTAGTTTTAAGGTCCATCATTCCCAAAATTGCCCTGAAGAGCGTTACTCAAAACCTTCAAGGCCACGGGATGGGCAGACATACACCAACAGAGATTTATCACATTGCGACCTTGGATTTACAAGCCCTTTCTAGCTTCCTGCACGATAAGCCTTATTTTATGGGTGACCAGCCCACCACTTTAGATGCCTCTGCCTATAGCGTGCTAGCCAATATTTTGGACGATACCCTCACCTCGCCGCTGCGAGAAAACGCAATGCAATTAGAGAATTTAGGCAGATATTGCGATCGCATGCATCAAGCCTACTATGCTTAAAAGATCCTATTATTGGATCCCATGCAGAGGCGAAATCAATCATAACGCTATATTCAGGCACATGAACGAATGCCCAAGTCGCAACCTTTAGAAGAAACCCAAGTTCTGTTGGCAGAATTGCGGGATGCTCCCCTAACCCCTGAGACTCAAGCACAATGGCAACAGGTCTTGCGAAGCCCAAAAGCGCCCATCATTACCCAGGCGGCGAAAATCTTGGCTCAACGTGAGATCACGGCTCTCAATCCAGAACTGGCAGAGGCGTTTGCCCGGTTAATGGAAAAACCCGTTAAGCGCGACCCCAATTGCTTGGCTAAGGCTGCGATCGCAGATACTCTATACCGCCTCGAATCCCACAATCACACCCTTTTCTTGCAAGGTATTCGACATGTGCAGATGGAGCCCGTCTGGGGAGGAACCGTGGATACGGCAGCAACGCTACGAGGCAACTGTGCGTTAGGGTTAGTGCGGATGCACTATGCTGACGCCATAACAGAGCTAGCGGATTTACTGGCCGATCCAGAAGGGCCAGCCCGCATGGTTGCGGCTCGTGCGATCGCCTATAGCGAAGACCCTCAAGGTATTCCGCTCCTCCGCTTGCGAGCCAAGATGGGGGATGAGCCCCAAGTCTTATCTGAGTACTTGGCTGCATTGCTCAAGCTAGCGCCACAGCAATCGCTTGCCTTTGTGTCTGAGTTTCTACAAAACACCAACCCGCAAGTCCAGGAGCTAGTGGCGCTGGTCCTGGGTGAGTCTAGGCAGCCTGACGCCCTAGCCAGCCTCACCACTTGGTGGGAGGAGGTCAGCAATCCTGAGCTGCGGGTCACGGGACTGCTATCCATTGCTATGCTTAGAACCGATCCAGCTTTTGAGTTTTTGCTCGATCTCGTAGCTGAAGCCAGTGAAACCGTTGCGAAAGAAGCGATTAAAGCCCTGGAAATTTATCGCCAAGATTATGATCTATGGCAGCGGGTCTGTGCAGCGCAAAAACAGAGAGGTTTAGGGTAGCCAGACTCCGAAAGCACGTGAGATATGCCACAGTAATCAATAAGCATCCGCTGTTCAACCCTGTGCCTCACCAAATTTTGGGGTAAGATTGGCGTTGTTGCATGAATCGATCTTTGCTGGGAGGAGGTTTCAGCGATCCAGATTGTCCAAAATGGATAAAAATCGAAGATTCTCCCCAACTCTAAGCT
>NZ_JANQOP010000147.1 GCF_028285745.1 Acaryochloris sp. IP29b_bin.137
TTAGCAACTCCCGAAGTTTTGGGATAGGACTATGACCGCAGGGAAGGTTAAACCTTACGAGTCCTCCGGTCAAACCGGAGGCTTAAGAAGGATAGTTAAATATGTACAACAAGTTAGAGATGGAATAATTTGCAGAAAGAAAACATCTTTAGAGAAATATTCTTGGCCGGATTTTAATGAAAATTTAATTGAAAACAAAGTTAAAAAATTATCTTCGTTCCCAGCATCTGACTTGAAAACAGTAGAAGATTTTTTAGATCGGCAAGAAAAGATATTTATTAAAGATACTCAATTTCTACAAAAGTTTACCTCTGTTTTTGTCTCTTTTTTAGTTGTGTTAATTCCCGATACTCAGCTTAGAATAATTCTTGCTGCACTGTTTTGGCTATTCCTTTACTCACTTGAGTATTTTATACAAAAAAACTCTATCACTTCAAGATCTTTTTTCTGTATTCAATTACTAAAAGAAGCACAGATTAGGAGAAGCAAAACCTGAAATATTCATAATTCAGAAATGAAATTCTTGCACGATCCTCAACCGAATTATCATAATTTCTGAACAAATTGCAAAGATTCTCCTAATTCAACTAAGATTTTTTATTCAAAACAAAAAGTACCGCTGTGCCATCGGCAAAACCGTTGCAGGCTCACAGGTTAGAAGCTCTCCATCCGCCCTCACCTCATAGGTCTCCGAATCCACCTCAATTTTTGGCAATGCATCATTTAGCTTCATATCTGCCTTACTGAGATTGCGGGTGTTGGAGATGGCAACGACATTTTTTTGTAAGCCAATCTGGTCGGGGATGCCTGCCTCCATTGCAGCTTGAGAAACAAACGTAAGAGAGGTGGCTGCAATAGCCCCCCCAAATCCACCAAACATCGGTCGCATATGCACCGGTTGGGGCGTTGGAATACTAGCATTGGCATCTCCCATCTGGGACCAGGCAATAAAACCCCCCTTAATTACCATTTCCGGTTTAACGCCAAACATGGCAGGCTTCCACAAACAGAGATCGGCTAGCTTACCCACCTCCACAGAGCCAACCTGATCCGCAATCCCATGGGTAATGGCTGGATTAATCGTGTACTTAGCGACATAGCGCTTGGCTCGATGATTATCATTGCGATCTGAGTCTTCGGAAAGCGGTCCCCGCTGTACTTTCATTTTGTGGCCCGTCTGCCAGGTGCGAATAATCACCTCACCGACTCGGCCCATGGCCTGGGAATCAGAGGCAATCATACTAAATGCCCCCAAGTCATGGAGGATATCCTCGGCAGCGATGGTTTCTCGACGGATTCTAGATTCGGCAAAGGCCACATCCTCAGGAATGCCTGCATCAAGGTGGTGGCACACCATCAGCATATCCAAGTGCTCGTCTAGGGTATTGACGGTGTAGGGGCGGGTGGGGTTGGTGGAGGACGGTAGGACATTGGCTTCTCCACAGACCTTAATGATATCCGGGGCATGGCCGCCACCGGCTCCTTCTGTGTGATAGGTGTGAATGACGCGATTTTTGAAGGCCGCAATGGTGTTTTCGACAAAGCCCGCTTCATTCAAGGTATCCGTGTGAATCGCCACCTGGACATCAAACTCGTCGGCAACGCTTAAGCAGGTATCAATGGCAGCAGGAGTAGTGCCCCAGTCTTCATGCAGTTTCAGGCCCATCGCTCCCGCTTTGACCTGTTCTACTAGTGCGGCAGGCTGGCTGGAGTTTCCCTTACCCAAAAAGCCCAGATTCATGGGAAAGGCATCGGCAGATTGCAGCATCCGATAGATATTCCAGGGGCCAGGGGTACAGGTAGTGGCGTTGGTGCCTGCTGCAGGGCCTGTGCCACCGCCGAGCATGGTGGTGACACCGGATGCGATCGCAACTTCAATTTGCTGGGGACAAATAAAGTGGATGTGGGAGTCAATGCCTCCTGCTGTGAGAATCATCCCCTCCCCTGCGATCGCTTCCGTTCCGGGACCGATCACGATATCGATATGGTCTTGGATATAGGGGTTGCCAGCCTTGCCAATCGCAGCAATCTTGCCGTCTTTGATACCAATATCTGCTTTAACGATGCCCCACCAGTCCAGAATTAGGGCGTTGGTAATCACCGTATCCACCGCACCATCGGCATTGGTGATTGGTGATTGGCCCATGCCATCACGAATCACCTTACCGCCACCGAACTTAACCTCATCCCCGTAAGTGGTGTGGTCTTGCTCCACTTCAATTATCAGGTCAGTATCAGCGAGGCGAATACGATCTCCCACTGTGGGGCCATAGGTTTCCGCATAGGCGCGGCGGTCCATTCGATATGCCATAGCTGCCCTTTTTGAAGACTGATTCTGTTGATTCTAAATCGAAATGTAGCGCCTTCAGGCTGCCAAGTTTACAAATAATGTTAGGGCCCCTACCCTATGGCTCCCCGCTGGCAGGCAATCGTGAGGAAAAGATAGTGAGCACAATCCAGGGAGAACAATCTGTTTAGGCTGCTACAACGCCCCTTGAATTTTGCCATTGAATCCGAACACTTGGCGCTGTCCCACCAAGGGCACTAAGGTTACGGCTCGCTGATCGCCGGGTTCAAAGCGGACAGCTGTTCCTGCTGGAATGTCCAATCGCATTCCTTTTGCGGTTTCTCGCTCAAACTCCAGCGCTGGATTCACTTCATAAAAATGGAAGTGGGACCCCACTTGAATCGGTCGATCTCCCGTATTGGCAACGGTCACATTTACAGTTGTGCGTCCGGCATTCAGTTCTATGTCGCCCGTTTCAGGAAAGAGTTCGCCCGGAATCATGGTGATTTTGATCGAAGTTTGCTTGCTAGCTACTGTACGGTACTTTTTTGCTGAGGTCTAGAACTTGCGTTAGAATCCTGTTCTACGTTTTTTTCGACGTTGCTTTTCTCGCTGCTGCATTATCTTAGCAACACCAAACACGCAACAGAAACTAGCGACCAATAAGCCCCCAAATAACTGCCAAGGGTTCGGTCGGTCCCTGGAGGGAAGCGTTGAGCTTACAGTTTGGCACAAGGGATAGAGGAAATTACGTCCTCCAATATCATCTAGACTCAGCTGAGGTTGGGGGCCAGCGGCTTCCCCCAAGTGGCTATTCATAATGGCCGCAACATCAATCTGAGAGACTAATTTGAGGTTTTGGGTGGGCTGTTGACAGTCAATTGGAATCGGATTGCCTGGGGTGTTGTCCGTATCAAAGTTACGCTGCGGGAACTCATTCGGGTGATCTAAGGCTAGAGCATGTCCCACCTCGTGGATCAGTAAGGACTCAAAATGGTTGCACCCAGAAATAGGTTGCTGGGCATTAAAAAAGTAGCAACTGCGATTGTTAAAGATGATGTCGGCACTGGTCATTGTTTTGCCAGATACTGGCTGACCCTGCAGGCCAATAGGACGTTGGTTGGTGTACCAAAAGCTGGTGTAAGCCCCAAAGTTGTTCACTAGGGGGTAGTCGTCGGGACTTTGAACAAACAGATCAATCTCTGCTCCAAATCCTCGCCAGGGTTCTGACGCTCCATTCGGGGGGAGTTGAGCCGCAAGGCTGGCGGTCACAGGGGTGAAATTAAGGACAGCATGATTTTCTCCCCAGTGATCAAAGGCTTTCTGGATCTCCTGTTCGATTTGAGCACAATTGGGCGGTTGGCGATCTTGGAATAGGGGAATGATTTGGGAACAGAAGTCGGGTGCGATCGCATATTCCAATCCCTCACCCAATCCCCGTATATTCGACAAAACTGAACCCGGCACATTACTCCACCGGGCAGCATCTTGCAGATCATCCGCAAAGTTATTGGGGGTATTATTTGTGAGCAAATCGTCTGTAACAAACCCAAAGGCAGGGCTACATAGCAGGAGCCAACAGCCAAGCATTGCACTTAGACAGCGTGCCCATAACCCTCTATGCAGCATCCACCCCACCGTCAAGAACGACTTCGCTAACTTAGGCAATGGGATGATGCACGGTCACTAGCTTTGTCCCATCTGGGAAGGTCGCTTCCACCTGGACTTCAGGAATCATTTCAGGAATCCCATCCATCACCTCATCTCGACTGAGTAATGTCGTGCCGTAAGTCATGAGTTCGGCAACCGTTCGTCCTTCGCGAGCCCCTTCCAAAATACCTGCAGTTATATAGGCCACTGCTTCAGGGTAGTTGAGTTTCAACCCCTTTTCCTTCCGTCGCTCTGCTAACAGGGCTGCCGTAAAAACCAACAATTTATCTTTTTCTTGGGGGGTGAGTTGCATGGATTACCTCGGTTTACAGCGGCCAAACGCGGGGCGGACAAGCCGGTCTTTCTAGATAGGTTATCCGCAACAGATTCCACACTTGTATAAACCATTGACGGGCCTTTTGACTAGAGGGACCGCGATATCGACAAATCAGCCCCAATTGTATGCGAGAGACGCCGATCTCACTAGACTCATCTGTAACGGTTTGCCACAGATCCCGAACCGCCTGCACCTTACTGGGCTTCACATCTCGCCCAACCCAGAGAAAGCTCCCCACCACCGGCTGCCCTGCCAATCCGTGGCGACTTTGCCATAGATCTGGCTGTCCAGGCAGCCATTGTCGGTCGATCCATAAGGGGGTTCCTTGGTGCCAAATTTCCATCTGCGATCGCCATTCCCCCTGCATAAACTGCTCTCCGCGAGCGCTACGACCAAATCGGGTCATATCCCACCCGGCAAAGATGGCATCTTGCCCCAACTCCACTCGAAAGTTCTGGCGATAGCAAGCCTGCTCGAACACGATGGTTTCTAGGGGCAACCACTCCAATACACTGTTGGGAGCAAGCTGACATTGAATCGTTTGTTGGACTTCACGACCATTGGAACGGTAGGCTTTTGCCGCCGAAGGGGTCGTCAGCAGGGCATGGGCTTGCGGTTGCAGCGCTACATCAATGGACAGTCGATCTCCCCCGACCATCCCCCCTGCCGTATGCATCATGACGCTATGACAAACTTCTGAACCTTCAGGGTAGAACGGTCGCTGTAGATTCAGCGGAGCCTGATGGTAGCTTCGTTCTATCTGACTTTTCTGAGCGTCTTTTCGGTAGGTTAGCTCTAGGCGGCCATGCCAACGCTGAGAATCAGAAATTAAAGGTGTATCAAGCTGTTGCATTCACCTATTTTATTGAGTTGCGGTCGGTTGACCAACCCCGTATTACCTAATTTTTCCGTGGATTGGGTTTGTTTTTTTAAGAGATTCAAACGTTCTATTTTGGAAGGAAATCACTATCCAAGATTTGTTCGACTGAATAGGGGCAATCCTTAGGAAAAATACTGTATGCCAAACCTGTTTCATCTTTAGCGTCTTCAGCAGCATCTTGATAGGACTCTGGCAAGTACTGGAAAAGATAGTTTTTGAGAGAGGGATATCGACGAATAAGGCGGTGAATTTGCTTTCTGGCATTTTTGATAGGCCCTGACCAACTACTCGATTGCTTCGAGGGGTGGTATTGCCATTTGAGCAAATGCATGAGAAGCACGGTGAGATGGCTGCTCAAAGCATCTCGATGCCGATCACCCAAATCTTGCACCTCTTCAATCAAGTTGGCGAGATCGATCTCGTTAAAACGTTTAGCTTGCAGCAGTTCAGCCATGCAATCTGCCCAGGCAACAAAATCAGCCTCATACAGTTGCTGAGCTGATGGTTCAGAGCTAGGGAGTTGGGCACTAGTCATATCTTTAACAAGCTAAATTAGTTGTTTTTTTACATCGTGTTGTCTACAGTTTGTGAGTCTAAGTTCAAAATTATTCCTCAGGCTATACTTATCTCTAACGATGGTCAAAACCTTACTGTCAAGCTAACCTAGATCTGTTCCAACACATTTTTATAAACTACAAATATATAAGATTCGAAAATCTATTATATGTAAATGAAAATATTTCTAGCCTTCCTTAAGTTCAAAATCAGTTCCTTTCTATTGAGTTCATTATTTTCTTTATAGACAAAACTATTAATCCTCATGAAATTAGATCAGGATTTGCTTTATTGGATTTTAGTTCAAACAGAAAAATATTCAAATGGTTATCCTCTAGTTTTGACCAATGGTGCTCAGTATGGCAGGGTTGTTTCAAATTTCTGGGAGAGAATCTGGAACCAAGATGATTGTGTGATTAGATTTTCCATAGCGCTTTTGCTCCTTGCGGACTTTCAGTGCTT
>NZ_JANQOP010000185.1 GCF_028285745.1 Acaryochloris sp. IP29b_bin.137
GATAGGGTAGTCGTTTCGGCCACCCTATTTTCTTTGAAATCACACTGCCCTATCTACTGCTGACTCTAGATTTGAAGTACCTTGTCATCCCCAAAGGAAATCTGGGTTTGGTGGGCGTCATTGCGGGTGTCCCCGCGTTCCAAACGCCCCTTCCATCATGTCATGTTCAGCTTTGAGCATCGTTAGGACTAGACATGGAAAAGAGTTGAGTGACTGTTGCTATTCCTGCCTCGACTTTCCAAAAAATATCAAACCCCGCTAAACGCATATTCCACTTTTGCCCCGGCTGTCCGTCTTTTTTTCGCTCATAGCCGGGGCGCGGATCTTGGGCAATTACATCCGTAATCACTCGAAAGATGTCATCGACCTTATTGCCTAAGGCTGCGGTTAGACTGGCCATCGCTTCTGGACTCCATACCACTGGTAACAGAGGATCTGCGGTATTGGCCCAAGTGCTGGTTGCGGTTGCGATCGCATCTGCATAGGTCACATACGGCTTAATATCCAGCACGGGAGTGCGGTCTAAAAAATCTCCCCCGTGGATATGCAGCAAAATTTCACGCTCCGTCTGCTCAACTTGATCCAGCGGAACCGCACTTAGCCCAATCTGGTTGGGGCGATTGGGACTGCGAGTCGCATAGACCCCCATCGTTTTATTCCCACCTAAGCGGGGCGGTCGCACCAGCGGGCGAAACTGGGTAAAGGTCTGACCATGAAACAGAAAGATCACCCAAATATGGGAAAAACCATCGATTCCTCGCAACGCATGCCAATGCAGATCGGTGTTGGGAAAGACGATAACGGCTTTGGCCGACTCAACCAGTCCAGCCTGTCGGGGAATGCCAAACCGTTCGGGATAGCAAGAGCGGACATAAGCGATGGGGGTTAACGAGACCTCCGCTAAGTTGGGAAGCGGATCAAGAGTCGACATGATCAGTCTGCCTAGTTTCTAAGCGATCGAGGGTGCGATCCATGCAGGCTCGAATATTGTGTAATAGATAGAGATCTTCACATCCCAATAAGGCCAAGCTCCGAGTGGCGTATTTTTGAGAACGTTCCGCTAATCCAATTCGCTTCATTAGCCGGAGAGCGGATTGCTTAAGACTGGCATATTCCAGCTCGGGCATAGGGGTGCAATTGAGCCGCTGATCTTTAATATGTACCCCTGTTTGTGATTCTGAAAACATAAAGCTGTAAACCATGACCGCCTGGGCCAAATTCAGAGAAGGATGGGGATTTCCCTGAGGAATCGTGGTGATCAAATCGCAGTGATCAATATCCTGTCGATTTAAACCCGAGCGTTCTCCCCCAAACACAAAGGCCACTCGCTGTAGACTCTCTCCCTTTGCCCATAGCCGTTGGGGTAATTCTTGAACGGAGATATAGTGATACTTCTCATAGCGATGTCGGGCCGTCGTTGCGCAGGCTAAATCAATGTCGTGTAGCGCCTCCGATAAGTGTTGGTAAATAGGAGCTGCATTGAGGATCGCTTGAGAACCATGGGCTAGAACTTGCGCTTTTTCAGAGTTGCGATCGCAACGGGGCCGCACTAACCGTAAATCCGTGTGTCCCATGGTGTTGAGTGCCCGAGCGGCAGCCCCCACATTTTCGGGTACTTCCGACTCAACAAGAATGAAAGAGCATTGCATTGCTTCAGTATGCCAGAGAATAATTGGCCTCACCATTCATTTCTCTTGCACTTATCCCACAGCGCGTTTCACCCAGAATCATGCATCTGGGCCTGAGTGTTAGAAAACCGGACTAATCCACATGGCTTCGTAATTCAGGTCCCCGTAGAAATAGGAAAAGGGTCGTTTCAAGTTCGTCAGAGGTAATTCGAAAGCAACGAGAGTCCGTAAGGAGAAAAAGCGCTATGGAGAATCTAGGGTCATGAGTCAATAAAGTGTAGGTTTGCTAAACCTGTAGGGCGTTGAGTTTTCTCATCTGCTGATGCAATGTCCTCAATGTGGTCATCCAAAGACCAACAAACATGGCAAGACCAGCAAGCAACCATTTTCTATTGGGAACATAAAAATACAGACCCCAGAAAACTGCCAAGTCGTGATTTTTGCGACCAAACCCTAACGCTTATAAGCCACTTAAGATCCAATCGCCATTTCATTGAAGCGCAGTTGCGATCGCACATTTACCCGATGATTAGCCTGCACATAGTCCGCAAGATACCGAACATCCCGAGCAATCCCCGAAAAGCGTCCCGAACCCCAGGTATAGAGCCAAGGCAAGCCGACAAAATAGAGTCCTTTCACCCTAGTAACGCCCCGATCATGACCGGGATAACCCTTGCCATCAAACACAGGAATTTCCACCCAGGAATAGTCCATATCGTAGCCAATGGACCAAATCACGGTGGAGATATGGGCAGCCTCTAAGTCGAGGGAGGTGGGTTCAGAGGCAGGCTCCCACACTGGACAATAGGGGGCCTCCACGGGAGCCTCAATTTGATGCTGGTCAATATAGGCGTCAATCGTTCCTTTGATGCTTTCAGCTACCGCATCAGCCTGATCCAAGTTCTCTCGCAAATTCGGCTGAAAGGTTAACTGAGCATTGCGAATATCCGTCAGTCTGCCGTAGAGCTGCATCCCTTCCAGGGCAAAATGGCGTAAATCAATTTCCCGCCCTCCACCACGGCCCGTTACATAGTGGTTAGTTTTGGTTCTCACCTGTTCTTTTTGGGGATGATCTTCAATGGTCAGATCGTAGTAACCCAGTTGATCCAGCCAATCCACCACATCTTTGCCTCGGTATTGTCGGGGCGATCGCGGCGCACTACCCACACACAAATGCACCTGTTTCGCTGCGAGATGGAGATCTTCAGCAATTTGGCATCCCGATTGCCCCGTTCCCACCACTAGGACTGCCCCATCGGCTAAACTCTCAGGATTTTTATACTCAGAAGAATGGAGTTGGCGAATTTCTGCAGGTAAACGCTGGGCCATACTAGGAATGCGAGGTTGATGATATCCCCCCGTGGCCACCACAATTTGATCCGCGGAAAACTCACCAATTGAGGTGGACACTTCAAATACATCGCTAATGGGATTTTTGCGCACTCGCTGGACGCTGACACCTTCTCTGACCGGAGGATTAAAGGACCGGGCGTAAGCTTCGATATAGTCCACGATTTGATCTTTTTGCATAAACCCGTTGGGGGCATCCCCCGGATAGGAAAATCCGGGTAGCTGACATTGCCAGTTCGGGGTGACCAGGCAGAACGAGTCCCAACGCTTATTACGCCAAGAATGGGCAATCTGATGCTGCTCAAAGATAATGTGATCGATCTGGCGTTCGCCCAAACAGTAACTGACCGATAAACCAGCCTGTCCTCCACCGACAATGATGACGGAATAGTGACTTCCCATATCTGCCTCCAATCTGCGCTTGTTTGCACCATAGAAGGCATACAGGCGTGATCCTGTTACAGAGGCTACGAAATTGAAATGTTTAGTGGTATTCGCAGGTCAATCTAATACTGACCATGAAACAGAGCAATAAAATGCTAAATTGCTGACTTATTACCTAACATTTTCGATAGGTAATCCTGTGGCATCTTCCAGAAAAACAACAACCCACATTTTGATTGGGCTGCAAACTTACAGATCGAATCGGTGACAATAGACGTTTTAAGGCTGAGTGAAAAGGATTTAATCTCACCCACTTCCTTGGAATTTTTAACTTTATCAGTCAGCAAGACTTATCAGGATAATTCAGGTGTATGCTCATATCCTTGAAGATCACTGTCCAAAGACCATACAAAAATACGATAACTAGTGAGTCATTTGGTATGAACATCGCCATTACTTTTCATGCAACTAAAGCCTGAGTAACCGCTCCAGAGCCTCCTAGCCGATGGCCTTGTCGTCTTGTTTGCCCTTGTTGCCGTCGTA
>NZ_JANQOP010000098.1 GCF_028285745.1 Acaryochloris sp. IP29b_bin.137
GCTGGATGAACGACTGGAGAATATCAAGGATAGAGCGCTGGAGTATCGCTATCAAATCTATCGCCATTTCCGTAATGTCATCTGTGAGCGTCAGAGTGCTTGGAGCATCGTTAACAAGCTGATCAAGCGTGTGGCTCATGAGTTGATCAGGGTGGGAAACCAGGATGGAGAGCAGCAATATGTGATTCGCTACTCTGGCAACGAAACGTTCAAAGACCAAATGATGCAGGCGTTTCAGAAGAAGTGGAATCAGAGATTAGAGAAAAGTAAGCCGACTTGTGCAATTCGTAATTTAAAGGAAGAGGATCTAATTACGGAATCTGAAAGCCAATCTGAAAACATTGAATCTGGTCATCAAATTAAACAGGAAATCGGCCAGCGAGAGGGGGGTGGTGTTGGATTAGCGGTGGAATCTGAGGTAAAAATGGGGTGCAATTGACCTCGAAATAAATTTTCGTTCTTAAAATTAAGCTTTTTCAACAAAATCTCTAGGTGATATCTCTGGAGTATAGATTCCTCGTGCCTTCCAATAAAGTTCATAGTTATGGCCTGATGCATTGAGGAGAATAAAGCTGGCTGAAATGAAAATTGTTGAGGTAGAGAATAAAAGTTCCCTACTTTAATAAGGAAGCTTGAAATGAGAACTTATCATTACGCTTAGAAGAAAAAAACTTCCCAGTCGTCCCGTACTGATGTACTTTGACCTTTTGAAGTTCAGTGGAAGCGTAACAGATTCCTAGTCTAAGATCATTTATTCAAAAAAATCACAGGAATTTGCCTGGAAAAGATATTTACTCAGCATATGCTAAGGATCTATTCCGCTTCAGTTCTTAACGCTTTTCCATCAAAGCCGTCAGAGAAATTTTGAAATGCTGGTTTTCTGGTGTTTTTGGAGACTATTCTTCAATATAAAATAGGCGGGGTGCAATTAAGAATTTATCCTCTTCCTAGAGTAATAAAAGAGCGTTAAAAAGCAACCTATGGCTTGATGAAGGCTATAGGTTGCTTCATGTCAAAACTTAGGTTTTAAGTTCTAACTAAAACGTAAAGGTGGTTCGAACAAGTGGAACAATAACATCACTATTATTATTATTATGCTCAGGGTTTAATATCCAGATAACACCTGGAGTAATGTGGATATTCTCATTTACCCTAAACTTATATCCGGCCTCTAGATGATAAGAAGTGCCAGGATTAGCATCATCAATATTCGCTAATACACCCGCAACACCATTCTGAATCGTAGAACTCGCGCTTTGAATCTTGTAGGGTTGACCAAAGAGGACATAACCCAGATTCCCTTCAAACCCAAGATCAGGGAATTGCAATGAGCCAGCCCAGGTTAGATACTCAGCACTTTGGTCATCAGTGGCATTTGCTTGGCTAGTTCGTGCAAAGGTATAGCCCACCCATCCTGAAAAATTCACCCAATCAGCAGCCTGGATAGTCGTTTGAAACCCTAAGTGATCTGCCGAGGTATCCAAGCCATTACCAAAAGGTTGTCGATTATTGGTGGTGGTACTGGAAGTCACATTGACATTACCCGCTTCATCAAAAGAGCGCACATAAGTTAAACCAAACTTGGCATTCTCAATGGGTTCAATGACCAACTGAGCCAAAGCCGCATAGCTACCTTCGATTAATCCCCCTCTGGGATTGGCAATATCATCTCCAGCGCCTGTTGCATTTTGTCCTTGATCAGCCAAATAGGCCACGGACAGCTCAACCTGATCGGTAATATCCCAATTAGCTGTTACCCCTATCCCATTCCCGCCTTGACGGAAAATGGGGTTAAAGCGGCCAAAACGGCTAAGAGAACCACTGCCATCACTCTTCAAGTATGGATTAAGAGTATCGACATTATCCTGATACTCCCCTGCGTTGGCATCAATTTTAATTTTGAGGTTTTCTGCAGGTTTGAATTGATAATTTAATTCCGTCAACACCACATTCGTATTGCCTCGACCATCAAACGAGAGGCGAGACATATTCGTACTAGTTGAATTGCCCAGATTAGGGACATTATTGATATCAAAACGGACTCTGAGCCGATCCGAACCTGTAAAGCTAGAGTCAAAGTTGAGGCGGGTTCGCTGAGCCAGGAAAAAGCGATCTTCTTCAAATCCATTCATAGGACCAGTAAGATCTGCCCCTCCTCTATCAATGGCATACGCTGAGCCAAAAATAACTTCACCTACCAGTTTTGTGGTGGTAGAGAATTGTTGTGCTTCTACGGTCGCAACCCGAGCTTCTAAACCGTCAACTCGACCTCGAAGTGTCGCCAGTTCAGCAGCAAACTCATCTTGAAGCGCTTTAAGAGCATCTAGATCTTCTTTGGTAGCGAATCGATTACTAAGGTTATCCAAGCAGGCGTTCACTAGCGCAGCAGCCTCTCGCCTAGACATGGCCCGACTGGGACGAAAGGTTCCATCGGGATATCCGGCCACACATCCATAACGCTCGACCAAAGACTGGATCGCCTGAAAGGCCCAATCATCGGGTTGCACATCAGAAAGCTGGGACACGGAGGTGACTTGTTCTAATGAATCTTCCGTAGACGTCATTAAATCCGATACAGATGGTGTAGCTGCATCTGCTAATAGTGGAGACTTCTCGTTTGAATCAGTAGTTATTGCATTAAGATTGCGATTACTATCGGAATTGCTAGCAGGATTGATGTTTTCTATTGCTCCAATGGGAGTTGGAATTGCTATGGAAAAAGTCAATGCTGCAGGATAAATAAATTTAAATTTTTGTAATGGTGTCAACATTAAGAAATAACTCCTCACACAGGAAATATCTGCCCCATCCAATACTTTTACAGCTTGATAGTTAAGGAGAAGTCTAAATTCAAATCATAATTCCAGAGGTTATGTTTGTTTACCGCCTCAAAATCAATTGAGTCAATGACTATATCAATTCAATTCACCGTTTGGGATTGCGATTACTCCGAGATTTTAGATCTAAACATGTACTAACAAGCGTCAAGATTTTGGTTTAAGGAAAGGTTAAGTCTATAGTATCAGCAGATCGAAAACATCACCAATTTGAGGTAATTTTATAGATACGTTGATTGGCTGTTTTTATACAAATAAATGATAATCTAATTTCAACTTTGTTTCTTAGTAAAACTCAATAGCTGTTTGGATTCTCGTTCGATGTATTCACCGTCAAATTACTGATGTGGTCAAGAATGAGAAATCTGCAGAAGGGAAACGACGCTACCTCTGTCAAAATGAAGACTGTCCCTACATGACCTTTATCCTCAATTACACTAACCCCGGCCGATTGAAGAGAGTCAGACAACAAATTGTGGAGAGGTCACTCAATGGCAATGGTATTAGAGATATCTCCCAGGTGCAGCATGTGAATACATCAACTATCTTTAAGGAACTAAAAAACATCCTCATCTGAGTCAAGTCAACCACAAGCATCTTGGAACTCTTTACCCTAATGATGTTGAGATAGAGTTCATCCAGGTTGAAGTAATTGGAGGCCAAGATATCGAAGAAGAAGAGTTGGATGAAATGTGGAGTTTTGTTGGCGGCAAGTGAAACCAAAGGTGGCTCTAACATGCTGCCATCGTAAGAGCAAGAAAATCCTGGCGTATAGCTTTGGTTGTCGAACGGATGAAATTTTTCTCCAACTCAAAGAGCTACTAGAACAGTTTGGTATTCAGACCTACTGAACTGATAGATGTGGTGCTTATGAACGACATATCCTAGAAAAGTAGCATGATGCCTTCTGGCTTATACGATGATTAATCTCAGGTATTCCTTCCAAGACTAGTTTTATGTTGAAATCAAAGAATTCAAGAGGTCTCTAATATTGGAATCTAGATTTTTATGCTAAAAGATGGACTTATGGGGAGGGTTTTTAAAGTAAAGTGGAAAAATTGTCTATTTCTCGATTCTAGTTATTCATATTAGATTTAACGGCCAATATTTCAGGTCAGTTAATAAGAAACCCGAAGCGAGTCGTGTTATAGATGAGGAAGGTACCTAGCCTGCCTCATCCATAACAGTATTGTAGGTTTAGGAGAAGCTACGGGTCAGAAATACATCCTATGTGCCATAGATCAGGCTCAGGGCATTGCCAACATCTCCGATCAAAGTCAGTGTGTCGCCACTGCTGAGATTGACCCTTAAACTATCATCACTCAAGACATGGCTTGAGATAATGTCGACAGACCCTAAGTAAAACTGATCCGACGCTCCAAAATTTGTGATGTAGAAATGCTGATGAAGATCGTCTTGAACTAGATGCTCCGCCAGCACAAAGTGATCAAGACCGTCGCTGCCTTGTAGAAGATTGTTCGTCGCGGTGGCCGTCAGAATATTGGGCAAGGGGTTGCCAGTCAACGCGTCAGATTGCCACTGCCCACGGATCGCGCCATCAGGCGATCCTTCAGTGTGTACATTCCAGTACAAAGGTAGATCCTCACCAGTACCCGCCTCTCGAATATCATTGACAAACGTATTGAGGGGAATAAGAGCTGGATCAGAGGTTTCCCAAACCCCTTGTAACGTGACTGAACCGTCTAGATTATGGGTAATTTGAAGATCGTCTTGATCTTGATCATTAACGGATAAATCACCCAAATCAATCAGGGCAAAGGCTAAGGGGCCATTCTCTCCTCTGACAGCATTATGAATATGGACCTTAGTGACGTCATCACTGGTATCTGCTGTGAAGGCAGTACCATCGCCAATAAATTGACCAAAGTCGAGGCCAAATACCGTGAGTTGGTAGCTGATAGCATCTCCAGCCTGATTAAGTAGGAGCGTAGAGGTGCCCGACGTATCTGGGTTATTACTGGGAGTCACCTCTTGGTCGGTCGTTAATTCAGAAGAAAGGGGGACAGGAAGCTGCAATTCCCGTTCTTCAAACTGCCCGCGAATCGCGCCATCAGGGGATCCTTCCGTGTGGATATTCCAATATAAGGGGATATCTGCACCGCTCTCTGCTGTCCGAAAGTCGTTAACAAATTCACTGAGGGAAATGACAGCCGGATCGGTGGTTTCCCAGCGGCCAGTAAGCGTGACTGAACCGTCTAAATTATGGGTAATCTGGAGATCGTCTTGATCTTGATCATTAACCGATAAATCGCTTAAATCAATGAGGGCAAAAGCTAAGGGGCCATTTTCTCCACGGATTGCATTATGAATATGGACCTTGGTGACATCATCACTGGTGTCTGATGTAAAGGCAGCACTATTGCCAATAAACTGACCAAAATCTAGACCAAAGACTGTGAGTTGATAACTCAATGCATCGCCTGCTTGATTCAATTGAAGAACGGATGTGCCCCGAGCGTTAGGATTATTGCTAGGCGTCACTTCTTGGTCCGTCGTGAGTACAGCAGCCGCTCGAACTGGTGGCTGTAAGAGGTTTCCAGACATATCAATCTCACTAGGAACCGCACTATCCTCAGACCCTTCACTTAGGTCAAGCGCTTCCATTTCGTCGAAGGCCCTGTCCTGGAATACTTCACGCAGCACTGATGTTAGGCCAAAAGGTTCATCTTGCCCAGGTACGACCTCCGTACCTTCCTCAAGGTCGTCTAAGAAATCTATGGCTAAGGCATAAAGTTTTTCAATCGGGGAATAGAGAACATAATCTTTAGTAACGTTAGGTAGGGAAATGGACCCATAATTAATGTCTGCAATATCCCCGTAACCCATATCGAACGCATCGGTCAATTTAGACCAAATTTTTTCGGCTAAATGCATAATACTAACCTACACAAAAAATATGAAATTTTCCGTTTAGAACAAATAAATCAGTTCTAGTTAATAGGTCAATGGAGAACGGACTGAATAGCTAACTTAAGAACAAAGACAAAATAATGAAATATCCTACAAGCTATAGGATATATGTTGCAATATTAGCATCGTAAGTTGCAATATTAGCATTATTATTTTGCGCTTCGGTGACCCTAATGAATGTTCAAACTAGATGGTCTATTATGTTTGAGTATCAATACAAGGGTAAAGATTGACTCTCAAATTTGTAATCAAGATTAATTACTTCTGGCAGACAAAAATAGCGACACTTTTTGTTAATTTAAGTATGAGTAGTTTACAGCTTTTTGAGCTTGTATCAATAGAACTGCAATTGTTTTACCTTTATTGAGAATTGATAGGCAGTAAGTCAGATTTTTTGATTCAATATTCTCAATAACTTAAGAGTCTAAATTAATTTAGAATGAGGTGTAAATTATTTATACTCCCTGAAATAATGAAGACAATCTCTGACTAGTAGTGTTATTGAGCCGTGGATAATCTGATTCCACTACATCGGAAATCTACATGTGAAATTTGTTTATCTCAACCTCGTTCATTGGTTGAAGTAAAAGCGACTGCACAGTCTTTGAAACAGGGACAACTGCTCTTGGTCAATTTGGCGAATTTGCCTCTCACGACAGCTCTGAGAATCAGTGACTATCTGGCAGGCAGTGCTTATTCTCTATCTGGTCAATTTACAGAGGTTGGCAACGGTGTGTATCTATTCGCACCTCCCAGTATCTCTATTCAGACAGCTACATAAAAGCTTCACAAGCTGATTGTCCAGTTCTGAGATTAGCGCCCCATAACTAAATCTGCTCTATTGTCAGATGCGTTGAAATGCATGCGTTTGAAGAAAATCGCGTTTCTCCACTGAGTCCACCGTCTCGGTGGCGTTTCCCCCACATTAGGATCCCCGTTGCGGAGAAAATTACGAAAATAGACCCCCATTTTCTTCGCCAAATCTATTCGCCCCGGCCTATTCTCACGAGAGAAACCCACTGGCTGCATTTGGTACTCATTACCATCAGCCTCAAAGGTTTGTAGCCAGAATGGCAAATCTCCCGTATGCGTGGCCCCTACTACTGTTTCAAAAGGTTTTGGTTGATTCTTCCAAAGAAACCGATAGACAAAGATCGGAACGTGAGATTTTGCCGCGTTTGCACCCAGTGTGGTCAACAGCCGAGTACCGATAGTGCCAGCAATCTTCTGACGCTTCTCGTATTTTGCTGGAGGTAAGCTGTCTGGAAGAATAAACTCAGCCGTTGGCACACCAATGCCAGGCAGCGGCATTGTCGGGTTATCAGGATCAAATTGGTTGAACAGTGTATAAAACTGTTGACGGGATGGTTGACCATTTTCTTTGAGCTTTGAATCGTCAAATATTAACCATCGTCCTACAGTAAAGAATTTAGCTTCTTGCTGGGTCGCCCCCATTAATACTGGCACTTGTTCAAAGTCACCATTCTTGACCGCCTGTACTTCGGACACAAGTGGTTGTGTAATCCCATCATTGTTTGGTGGGAAGATAAAAAGACTACTTTCTTTTTCAGGTAGTGGACGCAGATAACCGCATTGATCAACTAAGTCATCAGCACGAATGCGGTTGACTAGGCAGATCAAGGTTGTTGTGTCGATGTTGCGAAAGATTGAGCCGGATTCACCCATTTGGTGGAGTTGTGTTGCTTTCTCGCTTGCGTCATCGAAGTTAAGAGAACGGTCGGTTTCGTATAAATAATGTGTAAGCAGACGGCGAGAAGTGTCGTTGTTATCTGTAACAGTGTTGATCTCGGTACGTATGGGGACGCTATTAATGACAGCTCGATGGAATAGGTTGCGGCCTTGAGTAAGAGGCGATGTCATTAATGCCCAGACAAAGCTACCGCCAGCAGAATAACCTCCAAGGGTAACTAAGTTGGGATCTCCACCGAATGCCGTTGCATTCTGCTGTACCCATTCCAGAAGTTGTAACCCATCCAAGATGGCAAAGTTGCCTGAATCATCGAGTGGGTTACCTGTTTCTAAACCTGGGGCATTAAATATGCCCAAGAGGCTGAGTCGATAGTTGAAACTGATGGCTACCACATTATGTTCAGCGGCAATGTGGGCTAAATCTTGTCCTTGTCCAAGAAAACCACCCCCTCCATGAATATCTACATATACAGGAAGGTTTTTCTCAATGGTTTTAGGCCTCCAAATATTGGCATAGCGACAGTCTTCGCTGCCCTGAATTTGTCCATTCATATCGAAGGCATCAGGGTCTGGGGGTTGAGGGCATTGTGGCATCCGCACTTTAGTTTTAAGCAAGCCACGTCGAATCTCAGGAGGTTGAGGAGCCTTCCAGCGCAATTGAGAAACTTCTTGAGGGGTCTTAGGGTTTTTGGTATAAGGTATACCGAGCCAAGCATAGACTGGCGTAGTGGCATCATCTAAAGTGTTAACGTTGCGCACGATACCTTCAATGGTGCCTTCAGAAGTATTGACCTGCAACGAGTTTGACCATTCCCCTTCAACATTAGGTATGACTTCAGATTCGGATGCTGCATATGCTGATGGGGATAGCACCATAAAATTAACGATTAGGAAGATGCTGGTAGAAAGCAATGCAATTAATCTATTGATGAATCTGAGTCTTCGACTCAAAACTTTGGTATTCATAATACTGCTTCCGAAGGTAAGGTACAGAGCCTAATCCTTAGCTATCTACAAACTGTTGATGAAAAACAATTACTAATAGAATCAATGACACAGAGAAATTAAAGGCACCAAAATAGATATGTTGTGAGATTTGCTCGACAACCTAAAATGATTGATAAATTTAAAAAACATTAAATTTAGCCACCCAAACAAACAAAAAGCAAGTAAACCCGAACACAAGGTTTTCAAAATAAAACAGCTCATATCTAGTTCTCAAGTCAAAACTCTAAATTTATGAAAAATGCAACAAAACTTTGTCCCTTAAAGTCTCGATTTGGGAGCAGGGTTGTTCCAGATTCCTGAAAGAAAAATCTAGGAAAAAGATTGTTATATCCCCAGATTCTCTATTGCGTCTTTGCCCTTTTTAAATTTTTAGAACTTCTAAAATACTGATGGTGAACGTGAAACAACCCTGTATTTAACGGTTTCCAAAAGCATCTCAGGGTAATACTGGATCACAGTTGGAAGTAGTGGAAAGGCGTTCAAGCGCTGTTTTCTTAAAGAGTGATCGGTATGTATAACTCTTTACTAATAGGGACTTCTACTAAATCTACAACTAGATCGCCTGTAAGCCTTTCTAAATATAGAGTTAATAGCCTTATCACTCCTTCGCAAGCCTGTGCCAGATTGATCCTTTGTGGCGAGGAGAAAGTGTTTTGGATCACAGGATTTCTATTTTTGAATCACTGCAAT
>NZ_JANQOP010000237.1 GCF_028285745.1 Acaryochloris sp. IP29b_bin.137
GTTGAAATCATACTGGAGGGTCAATTCAGGGGGGTGACATCAAGCCTTCAGATTACCTTGATCGCTCCTGACACTGTTACCCGGTTTTGATCCAAGCCGACACAACTGATTAATTCTTGGTTTTTATTCTTGGAAAATATTATTCTTGCTAGTCCCGCTATGGAAGCGTTCTTAGATTTATAGAAGGATTAATCGGTGGATAATAGGGGTGATCAAGACACAGGTAAAGGGTTAGAAATTGATTTGTCTTCTTGGCGTAAACTTATCCCTCTTAAGCCCAGAGTAGTCATTATTGCCAAAGATTTACATTCTTAATCCAAGTAGGCTGATAAAGGTTTGAACCTCCATACATATATTAGTTATTATCCCTTGATCGTGAGTATTTGTCTTGGAAACTGGGCCCAAGAAACGCGGTATAAAAGGGCCAAAACCTAGGTGTTCTCTAGCCATGAACGCACAATCAACAGACAGAAACTACCGCTAGTATGAACGGGGAAAATGGTATTTCCGCATCAGATATGCAACAAAATTGACTGTCACAGTTGGTTAGTGAATCCCCCTTTTTGTAGGAACTAGAGGGCAAATATTGCGTCCATCAGGAGATACGAAGCCGCTGATTGTACGCCAGGATACTTGAAGTCTAGAACACCCCTAAACTACAGTAATGTGATGCAGATCCGCCTTTATTGTGATGCAAGTACTAGCGGGTTTAAATGCTCAAACTTAGGATTTGGCTATTGCGGATTTTGACCCTATGACCCAACCTTCAACACTAGTCGATATACTGCGAGAGCGATCGCAGCGCCAATCGGATTTAACGGCCTATACCTTTTTGGCCGACGGTAAAAACGAATCCGGGACCCTCACCTACGCCACCTTGGATTTGCAGGCTCGGGCGATCGCAGCCGCAATACAGGCCCTAACCGCCCGAGGCACCAACGTTCTGGTCGTCTATCCCTATGATGCTGGACTTGAATTTGTGTCCGCCTTTTTTGGCTGCCTCTACGCCGGAGTGGTGGCCGTCACCGATAATCCGCCCCGAAAACCCGAAGCCATTGCCAAACTCCAAATCCGGGCGAAAGCCTCAGAAGCTACCGTGCTGGTTTCCACCGCCGGATTTCTGGAGCATCTCAAAACGCAGCTCAAAAAGAATCCCGATTTAGCCCCGTATTTAAATCAGCTCACCTGGCTAGCCACAGATACCGTGCCCACGGATCAAGCCTCTGCCTGGACCCAGCCGGAGTTAGAAACCGATACCCTTGCGTTCTTGCAGTACACCTCAGGTTCCACCGGAGATCCCAAAGGGGTGATGGTCACCCATGGCAATATGCTCCACAACTCCAAGGTGATCTACGAGAGCTTTGGCCATTCGGACAACAGCCAGGGTGTCATTTGGCTCCCCCTATTTCACGACATGGGCCTAGTGGGAGGCGTCCTCCAGCCCCTATATGGTGGCTTCCCCGTCACCCTAATGTCACCGATTGCCCTGATCCAAAAACCGATTTTCTGGCTAGAGGCTGTCTCCAAATATGGGGCGACCACCAGCGGCGGCCCTAACTTCGCCTACGATTTACTCTGTCAGAAGGTAAAGCCCCAGCAGCGGGACCAACTGGATCTGAGTACATGGGAAGTGGCTTTTTCCGGGGCAGAACCGATCAAAGCCGATACCCTCGATCAGTTTGCGGATTTTTTTGGTCCCTGTGGCTTTCGACGGGAAGCCTTTTATCCCTGCTATGGCATGGCTGAAACCACTTTATTTGTATCAGGAGGGCTAAAATCAGAACCGCCGATTATTCGTCATCTGGATAGCACGGCCCTAGCAGAAAACAAAGTAGTCCCGGTGGAACCAGAGGCTGATAAAGCCCAGGCGATTGTCGGCTGTGGTCGCATGTGGTTAGGGGATAAGGTTGCGATCGCACATCCCGAGACCCTCACAAAATGTGCAGAAAACCAAGTCGGTGAGATTTGGGTGTCTGGGGCTGGCGTCGGTAAAGGCTATTGGCACAAACCGGACGTCACTGCCGAGACCTTTCAGGCCCACTTAGCAGATACGGGAGAAGGGCCATTCCTGCGGACCGGGGACTTAGGCTTTGTCCAAGACAGTGAAGTCTATATTACGGGCCGGATTAAAGACCTAATGATTATTTGGGGCCGAAACCAATATCCCCAGCTAATTGAACAAACCGTGGAGCAGTGTCATCCAGCGCTGCGGCCCAATCATGGTGCTGCTTTTTCCATTCCCCTCAATGGCGAAGAGCATCTGGTGATTGTCCATGAAGTGGAACGAAACTTTTTCCGCCGCCTCCCCGTCGAAGAAGTTATCGGAGCGATTCGTTTAGCCATTGCCGAAGACCATATGGCTGACGTTTATGCCGTGTTGCTCCTCAAGCCAGGTGCTATCCCCAAAACCTCTAGTGGCAAAATTCAGCGTCGCGCTTGTCGAACAAAATTTTTAGAAAACAGCTTTCAACCTGTTGCCGAGTGGAAACAAGAAACCCAAGGCAATATCTCAGATTTGATGGCCCCCATGGCCGCGAATCAACCGTAAATTAAAGTTCCCCCCATTTAATAACGTCTTCCTGGGTAAACGCCAAGGACAGATTGTCTTCCTGCAGCGCTATGAATACTTTCAATCAACGCCCATGTATACATCGCCCTGTTTTGAGATGCGGTCAGACTCGTCACCCCCCCTTTCTCTGTTAAGCCAAGCCGTGATTCGGCGCTTCTCTAGGTCCCCTTATATTTAAGGTACAGCCGCCAACCAAAAGAAATGGGACCAGCCGTTGGATGCCCTATTGGCGGCCAAAGGGACCCAATAGCGTCGTGACAGATCATGGTGTACATTGGCTGGAGTGTTAATGCGCCCGATTGTTGATTTCTACGTCCTAGCTTATGAGTGCATTGAGCCAGTTTTACTCTGATTTCAAAACCAAGAACCGCGAAGCAGCTCTCAAAGTAGGGGAAGGCTTATTGCGTCAATTGGAACGCCTCATGCGATCCGCGTCCTTGGTGGGCAACTCAACCTTCTTTGATCCTGCTCAGTTTGAATGGGTCAAAACCTTCGAAGAAAATTGGCAGGTGATTCGCCAGGAATTGGATGAAATTCTCAAATATAGAGACGACTTGCCTAATTTCCAAGATATTTCCCCAGATCAGTACAACATCACCAATGATCAGCGCTGGAAAACCTTTTTCTTCTACGCCTATGGGGTGACGGCAGAGCAAAACTGTCGTCTCTGCCCGGAAACAGCCAAGCTCCTGTCCAGCATTCCCGGGGTAAAGACAGCGTTTTTCTCGATTTTATTGCCGCAAAAGCAAATCCCCCCCCATCGGGGTCCCTTTAATGGGGTGTTGCGCTACCATTTGGGATTAATTATTCCCAAAGCAGCCTCAGACTGCGGGATTCGAGTGGGGGATGATATCCGCCATTGGCAAGAAGGCAAAAGTCTCATCTTTGATGACACCTTTGAGCATGAAGCCTGGAATAATACCGATGAAGTTCGGGTAATTCTCTTTGTCGATATGGTGCGTCCCCTCAAATTTCCCGCCTCCCTACTCAATCAGTTCATTATCCAGTTGATTGCCTGGTCTCCCTATATCAAAGACGCTGAGACCAATCAAAAGAAATGGGACCAGCGCCTACAAGGGCTGTTTAAATCGAAAACGAATTCATAATCCTGTGGTCAGGATGGAGTGTAACGTGGCTGAAACAACCAATTGGGATGCCAAGGTCGAAGAAATGGATCCACCCAAGGTGGACAGTTTGGTGGATTTGCTCCGCTATCGCGCGGCTCACCAGCCCCACCATCAAGGCTTTACCTTTTTAGTCGACGGTGAAGACGAAACCCTCCATCTCACCTACGCGGAGTTGGATGCAAAAGCCCGTGCGATAGCAGCCGCATTACAATCTGCCTGCCAACCCGGCGATCGAGCCCTATTGGTCTATCAGCCCGGATTAGAGTATGTCGCGGCCTTCTTCGGCTGTCTCTATGCGGGCGTCACGGCAGTCCCCATCTATCCACCCCGCCCGAATCGTTCCCTGATGCGCTTGCAAAGCGTGATTGCCGATTCCCAAGCTATTTTTGCCCTCACCACCTCTCAAATCCTGTCGAAACTTGAGCGACAGTTGATTGATGCCGCAGAGTTAAAAGCCCTCAAGTGGCTGGCCACCGATAGCCTCAGCGTCACTGAACCCCGCCAAGCCTGGCAAGAGATTCATCCCCAGGGCCAGGATTTAGCCTTTCTTCAATACACCTCTGGCTCAACCGCAACGCCCAAAGGGGTGATGATTACCCATCACAATCTTTTACAGAACCTGGCGCTGATTCACCAATGCTTTGAGCATAGTTCCCAATGCCAAGGGGTGATTTGGCTACCGCCCTACCACGATATGGGGTTAATCGGCGGGATTTTGCAGCCCTTATACGGCGGGTTCCCCGTGGCTCTGATGTCCCCCTTTATGTTTTTGCAGAGTCCCATTCGCTGGCTGCAAGCTATTTCTCGCTATCGGGCAACCACCAGTGGGGGACCGAATTTTGCCTACGATTTATGTTTGCGTAAGGTAAAATCCGAGCAGCTCCAAGGGTTGGATTTAAGCTCCTGGCGGGTGGCCTTTAACGGGGCAGAACCGATCAGCGCTCAAACCCTCGAAGACTTTGCCGCTAAATTTGCCCCCTGTGGTTTTCGGTCAGAAGCCTTCTTCCCGTGTTATGGCCTTGCCGAAGCTACGCTAATCGTGTCCGGAGGCCAACGGGATGCTCGCCCCGCCCTCAAAACGGTCCAAGGGACCGCCCTAGAACAGCATCAAGTGGTCTCGGCCCAAGCCAATGACGCCGATGCTCGAACCCTAGTGGGCTGTGGTACCGCCCTCCAAGGCCAAGAAATCGTAATCGCTAATCCTGAAACCCTGCAGCAATGCTCGGCAGAAGAAGTCGGCGAAATTTGGGTGTCTGGCGAAAGTATTGCCCAGGGGTATTGGCGACAGTCAGACGTGTCTGGGGAAACCTTTCAGGCCCATTTGGCAGATACAGGTGCAGGTCCCTTTTTACGGACGGGCGACTATGGGTTTTTGGTCGGCTCCGAGCTTTATGTGACTGGACGCCTCAAAGACGTGATTATTATCAATGGCCGCAATCATTACCCCCAGGATATCGAATGGACCGTGATTCAAAGTTATCCCGGCATTCGGCCCAATTGCGCTGCTGCCTTTTCAATTACCGAGGCAGGGGAAGAGCGGCTGATTGTGGTGGCGGAATTAGAACGAAACTATATCAACCGTTATCAAAAGAATGGCAAGAAGCCGTCTGCTCATCCTCCCCAGCTCAATAATTTTGTCCCTCCCACATCCTTGACGGCCGATTCGGAGCCCACCGCCGTCGAAAAAGATATCCTCACCCAAATTCGTCGGGCGGTTGCCAAAGAGCACGATTTGCAAATTTATGCCCTCTTGCTGCTCAAGCCCGGTAGTATCCCCAAAACCTCTAGTGGCAAGATTCAGCGATTTACCTGTAGAGCCAAATTTTTAGAGGGAGACCTAGAAAGCGTCGCCAAAAGTATGCCGCGCGCTTAAATAAAGCAGCAGGCCACGGAACTTTTACGGGCAGAAAGTCAGTCTCAACTTACACGCTTATTGCAGAAAGGTAACCCGCCATGCTTAACATGAATCTGCTTAGCCCCGAGCTACCTAGATCACCCTTACTTGGATCCTGGATCACCCTTACTTGGAAATGGACTGAGCTATAACATCATTACCGCCAACCCAAATACTTGATTGTTCAAGACATTTTTTCGTGATTGTCAACTGATTTAGTTAGCGACCAAAAAGAATGGGCCAATTGATTAATCTCTACATGCCACCTTGTTGCTGCTAAATAAATCTTTTATGATGAACCGAAGTTTTAACTTAAATTCACAATTCGGTT
>NZ_JANQOP010000256.1 GCF_028285745.1 Acaryochloris sp. IP29b_bin.137
GGGATTGAGAAACGATTGGACAGACATCCTCAATTACCTAAATGGGATATCCTCATTAAGCCAATTTAGTAGGTGACTTCTTTTCAGGAAATCACCTTAAAGGGTAAAGAACCCTATGTCAAAACGTTTGATCGTTGGTTTGGCCCTGAGGCTAAAGTCCCTCTCACTCAAGACCTGCGATCTTTAGTCCTAGAAACCATGCAGTTGGTGATTGATTTCAAAGAAGAAATTCCTGAAAGCGATCTTTAATGGTGCCCTGTTTATTTAAAGCCGTCCTTTGATGAGGCTAAAGTTGAGCTCCGACCCAATCAAGTACTTCCGATAGGGAATGGAGAACGGTAGAGCAATACTTGCAAACTGCAGTGAGAAAAGGTTTGCAATGTTCCTGTTTCACCTTACTTTGTCAGCTTACCGCTCACGTTTTCCTCATATTGTCTATATAGCCTCAAATTAAGAGGTCAGATGTCACATTCTCTGAGAACTGACACCTTTTCCTCAACTTTGACTGCAAACAGTTTAGTTGTGAGGACATTCGATCATGGCTACATTCAAGGGTAAATCTCTATCCATCCAATCTTTAAGCAAAACGGTTCGACGCTTCCTGAGCTATCTCGCTCAACCGATTCTCCGTATCTTTAGTCCCTCCCATGATGACTATCCAAAGGTGGGGGTCCAACCCTTTGAAGGTGATCCAGCTGATCCAGATCTAAACCAGGAAGGGTCTTGGTAAGGATTGGATACACAGCAAAAGGAGAAGGCTGGTATGGGCTATGGCTGTAAAGACCCTCAAGATTGACGATCAACTGATCAGTGCTCGGGGAGATGAAACAATCCTTGAGGCCGCCGCCGCATCAGGGATTCATATTCCGACGCTATGCAACTTGCAGGGTGTTTCCTTGTGGGGAGCCTGTCGACTCTGTCTAGTCGAGGTTAGTGGAAGTTCGAAGCTATCGGCCGCCTGCGTCACACCAGTGGCAGAGGGGATGGTCGTTCAAACCCAAACCAAACGGCTTAAACATTATCGGCGCATGATCGTTGAACTGCTATTTGCGGAAGGGAATCATATCTGTTCCGTATGTGTTTCCAATCACCACTGCGAATTGCAGGATCTTGCTATTGAGATGGGGATTGATCATGTGCGCTTTACCTATCAATTCCCAGATCGCTCTGTTGATATTTCCCATCTTCAATTTGGCGTTGATCATAATCGCTGTGTTTTATGTACTCGTTGTATTCGAGTTTGTGATGAGATTGAAGGGGCTCATACCTGGGATATGGCAGGTCGAGGTCGGAATTCCCGAGTGATCACAGATTTGAACCAGCCTTGGGGGGAAGCCGAGAGCTGTACCGCTTGTGGAAAGTGTGTCAATGCCTGTCCGACAGGAGCCATCTTTCGTCGTGGTTCAACGGTTGCGGAGATGGAACATGATCGGAGCCAACTTGAATTTATTTCTACTGCGAGAACGAGGCGGGAATGGGTACAAAAGTGAGGGAGAAATACCAAATAAGACAGTGAACGGAAATCAGTTTTGAAGTTGGAACAGTGAGTTCGAAGGCATCTTTTGAATGTGCTCGAACTTAGAAATGCACAACTATTTTGGGCTACGGAGGCAAGATGGCAAAACTGAAGTTAGCGACTGTTTGGCTAGGCGGGTGCTCAGGATGCCATATGTCTTTCCTAGACCTTGACGAGTGGTTATTTGAGTTGACCCACCAAGTCGATCTGGTCTACAGCCCTTTTATGGATGCCAAGCAGTATCCACAAGAAGTGGATGTGGCACTAGTCGAAGGCGCAATAGCCAATACCGATCATTGGGAGATGATTCATCAGGTTCGTGATTGCACTCAATACCTGATTGCCTTTGGGGATTGTGCTGTTACGGGGAATGTCACCGCCTTACGTAATATTTTGGGTACAGCGGAGGGGGTGCTTGAGCGGTCTTATATAGACTTGGCTGATCTGGTGCCTCAGATTCCTGCAGAGGAAGCAATTGTTCCCCCTTTATTGGATTGGGTTAAACCTGTACATACCGTTGTTCCCGTCGATCTCTTTTTACCGGGTTGCCCACCATCACCTTCTCGAATCAAATTTGTATTAGAAGTGTTACTGCAAGGGAAAAAGCCTCGACTCGAAGGCCGAGAACTAATTAAATTCGGTTAATCACAGCCCCAACGATCGATCAGTGATCTCTGTTTGATTTCCATCAATCGTGGACATACGTAAGGAGAACAAAGATGCTTAAAGTCAGAGACATTATGACCCATGAGGTGATCGTGATCCAGAATACTGCGACGGTGGCCCAAGCCATCGCCCTGATGCAGTATCATAAGGTTCGCTCCCTGATTGTTGAGCGTCCTGAGCGACAAACAGCCTACGGAATTATCACTGAACGAGATATTGTTTACCGAATCATGGCTGTCGGCAAAGACCCTCATGAAATTGGCATTCAAGAATTGGTTCGCGAACCCTGTATTACGGCCCATCCTGAACTCACCTTAGAAGAAGTAGCCCAATTGTTTGCAGCATCAGGTATTCAAAGAGCTCCAGTCATTGATGAGCAGCAGCTCTTAGGTATCGTATCCGTGACTGACTTAGTCATGAAAACGGATGGAAAGCAGAACCATCAAACCGATTGGCTCGCCCAGCAAATTGAAGATGCTTTAAATCATGCCCGGATTATTTGTGGTGACCCGCAAACTCAGATTTCACAGGAATGCGCTGTGGCCTGGGATGTGATTGAAGCCTACGAGGCCCAGACTGCATTGAGCAGATCTAATTAGCTTCCCTCATCCCTTTCAGAGTAGGTATCTTAGATGCGAACTAAACCATCAAGAACATATCTTAGACAAGTGCTGTTGTTCCTAATGGCCTTGGTTATTGCTCCGTTTCTGCTAGCGGTTTCTGCGGTTGGAGCCCCCAATTTCGTGGCTAAAGATCAGATCACGGTGGGGGCTACAGAGGTCATTCAAGGTAACTATTATGCGACTGGGGACCGTATAACGGTTGACGGCACCTTAAAAGATAATCTGTTTGCGGCAGCAGACACCATTCGGCTATCCGGTACCGTTGAAAAGGATGTTTACCTAGCGGGTGACGAAATAACGATTGATGGCATTGTTAAAGGTGATGCCATTCTGGCCGGTACCTTGGTTGCTCTCAACGGTTCAGTTGAAGGGGATTTAATGGCCGCAGGGCAAGCCGTGGTGGTGAACGGAACGGTTCAGGACGACGCCCGGATTGCAGGAGAGGCAGTGCTTCTCAAAAATCAGGCTCAGGTGAAAGATGACCTGATCGCCGCAGGACTGAGCCTGGAAAGTCAGCCCCAAACGTCCATCGGTGGCACACTCACGATTGCTAGTGGTCAGGCACTGCTAGCAGGAGCAATCGATCAAGATGTTGTGGGGGGTGTGGGAGGACTGACCTTAAAGGGATCAGTAGGTCAAGATATGGTCGTTACCGTCGGAGAATACCAGCCTTGGAAGCCTCTATTCGGTCCTAGTCCTCGCATTCAGGTTCCTGATGTGTCGGCAGGATTGACCCTCACAGATTCTGCCCAAGTCAAAGGTCGGTTGACCTACAAATCGCCAACTACCGCCACCCTGAGTGATGGGTCGCAAGTGACAGGTAAAATCACGCACCAACCCATTCCCGAATGGGAGCCGACACCAGCCAAGCCGACGAATATCGTGCAAGATCAACTGCAACGCTTGCTAACGATTGGGTTAGTAGGATGTGCATTGCTTTGGGCGTTTCCAAGGTGGACAGAAGGATTAACACAGAATATTCAGACTCGACCGTTGAGAACGTTGGGTTGGGGCATTGTGACCAGTGTGTTGGTGGGAGTAGCGAGTGTTGTGATCGCAGTTCTGACCGTCCTAGCATTTATTGTGCTTGTCTTGACCCTCCAAGGATTAGCCTGGCCGGTTCTGGGGGTCGGAACCCTCGCTAATCTGGCCCTTTGGGTCGGTATTGGCAGCTTCGTGAATTTGATTGCCCCGGTATTAATCAGCGATCTGGGTGGACGCTGGCTCTGCAGCCAATTCAGTTTGAATAAGACCGCAAACCGATTTATCCCATTCCTGATGGGGGTAGTGATTCTGATGTTGATTACCACTATACCCCTGATCGGCGGAATCATCAGCATTGTCATTGTTCTGTTGGGCTTAGGTGCTCTCTGGAATTGGGGAAGGTCACGGTGGGTTAAGCCCCCCTTGCAAGCTCAGGAGGTTCCAGTGGGTTGAGTGGGAATAGGTACTGGCATAACCGATGGGAGAAAGAGCAATGATGAAAGTTGCGGACATTATGACTTCAGAAGTCATCAAAATTCGGAATTCGGCGAAGGTTGCTGAAGCCGTCCGACTGATGCGACGACATGGGATTCATTCTCTCATCGTTGACCGGAACCATGAGCAAGATGCTTACGGAATTGTGACCGCCTTCGATATCGTTGCCAAGGTAACGGCCTTTGGTCGTGATCCACGGCTGGTGAGAGTCTATGAAATTATGACGAAACCTTGTTTGGTGCTCAATCCAGAACTCGGGGTCGAATATGCTGCACGATTATTGACCACTACTGGTATACATGCTGCACCCATTATCCAGTGGAGTCTGCTAGGTATTCTCTCGATCTCTGACATTCTCGATCAAGGGGATTTCTTGGACAACCCCTTGGAGGTGGAGCTTGCTCAAAAAACACAACAGTTAATTGCGGACGCTCATGCGATTTGTAAGCAAAAGGGCGCTAACTCCAAAGCTTGCCGACAAGCTTGGCAAGACGTTGATGCAGTCCAAGCGGAAGCAGCTCATCAACGGGCCGAAAAGCTCGAAAAAACGGCTTTTGAAGCGTTTTGTGAGGAGTACCCAGAAGCCTTCAAAGATCGAGAGTATGATGCCTGGTGTAGTGGCTAGCTAACTCATGTTTATCCTAAAAAACAGATAATTCACGATGCCTCAGAGAATCATCATTGATCCAGTCACTCGGATTGAAGGCCATGCCAAAATCTCGATTTACTTGGATGACGCGGGTGAGGTCACGGATGCTCGATTTCATGTGACGGAGTTTCGAGGATTTGAGAAGTTTTGCGAAGGCCGACCATTTTGGGAGATGCCGGGGATTACCCCGCGCATCTGCGGGATTTGTCCGGTTAGCCACCTACTCGCGTCAGCGAAAGCTGGAGACCAAATTCTTGCAGTTCACATTCCTCCGGCGGCTGAGAAATTGCGCCGCTTAATGAACTTAGGGCAGATTATTCAGTCCCATGCCTTGAGTTTTTTTCATCTGAGTAGTCCTGACCTACTGTTGGGGTGGGAGAGCGATCCAGCTCAGCGAAATGTGTTTGGCCTGATGGTCGCAGAGCCGGATATGGCCCGCAGCGGTATCCGGCTCCGCCAGTTTGGTCAAGAAGTGATTCAGCATTTAGGAGGGCAGAAAATTCACCCGGCTTGGGCTGTCCCCGGAGGCGTGCGATCGGCTCTAACCGACCAGGGACGTGAACAAATCCGAGCAGGGTTGCCCGAGGTACGATCAACGGCCCTTTCAACCCTGAATCGGTTCAAAGACTTGTTAGAAGACCATGCCAGTGAGGCTCGAATATTTGGGAATTTCCCCAGCTTATTTATGGGGTTAATCAACCCAAAGGGACTCTGGGAACATTACCAGGGCTGTTTACGGTTTGTGGATAGTGTCGGCAATATCATTGCGGATCATCTTGATCCATGCCAATTCCAGTCTTTTATTGGTGAAGCAGTTCAGGCTGATTCTTATTTGAAGTCTCCCTACTATCGTCCCTTGGGCTATCCTGATCAGACTCCAGGTCTGTGCCGTTTAGAGAGTGGCATGTATCGGGTGGGACCGTTAGCCCGACTCAACGTCTGCGATCGCATGGGCACGCCCTTAGCCGATCAGGAATTGCAAGAATTCCGCCAGCGGGGCAATGGGACCGTTACCTCTTCATTCTTCTACCATTACGCTCGCTTAATTGAGATTTTGGCCTGTATTGAACGCATTGAGCAGCAAATAGAGGATCTAGAACTCTGCCAACCTCCCCTGCGCGCCCAGGCAGATGTCAATCAATTAGAGGGGGTTGGAGTGAGTGAAGCACCGCGGGGGACGCTGTTTCATCACTATCAAGTGGATGCAACGGGGTTACTCCAATCCGTTAATCTGATCATCGCCACGGGGCAAAATAATCTGGCCATGAACCGCACCGTTGCTCAGATTGCTCGTCACTACCTCCATGGACCAGATATTCCTGAATCGATGCTCAATCGGGTCGAAGCAGGCATTCGGGCCTTTGATCCTTGTTTAAGTTGCTCGACCCATGCGGCAGGCCAGATGCCAATTCATATCCAGTGCAAATCAGTAAACAGTGGCCAAGTCCTGAGTGAGGTATGGAGGACCTCAACGGGAGAATTTCAGGTCGAAGGTTAAGAACATCAGTGCTTTTGTCAAAGATTGTTTCCCTCAGGCAAGCTCATGGGTTGATATTGTCCAAGAGTTGTAAAGTCCGCTCAGCTTCTTCAACATCAATAATGTTCAAAGCAAACCCCACATGGACAATGACATAGTCACCCACCTCCGCATGGGGTACATAAGCAAGGCTGACGTCCTTCAGAACGCCTCCAAAACTAACTTTCCCCGCCCGTAACAGTGGGTCATCATGATCCAAAATGCTGACAATCTGGCCGGGTACCGCTAAGCACATAGTGAATCTGCCTCGACAAAGGGCTGTTGTCTGTCAAAAGTCTCATTGACCTTGGGAAAGCATCCATCATAGTGGCGATAGGCGGCCATGACTTGTCCAAGGGCAATCCCCCCATCATTGGTAGGGACTTGCTGATGCCAGTAGGGGCGAAACTGGTTTTCCTGCAATCTGTGGATGGCTTTTTCACTCAAATATTGATTTTGAAAACATCCGCCTGTGAGCACGACATATGGCTCGTCGATTTGATGGGCGATCTGGACAATGATTTCAACCAAAGTATTGTGAAACTTAGTGGAGATCCAGCTAGTATCGACTTTCTGGTCAATATCGGCCAGAATGGCTATCAGCATCGGTTCCCAATCCACCACGAAGGGCAATGAAGAGGAGAGATGGAAAGGATAGTCGTCTTCTGTTGCAGCCCTGCCCAAGATAGACTCTAAGGCCATCGCTGCTTGCCCCTCAAAATGAGTGGTTTGCATCAGGTTCGTGAGAGATGCGATCGCATCAAAGAATCGCCCCACACTTGAAGTCAGAGGGGTATTCAAGGACCGATCCAGCATTGACTGCAATATCTTAGCGGACGGCTGGGAAAAAGCCTTCAGGGGAGCTAACCCTTCCCACTCAAAGATCTTGCCCCCAAAGCAGGTATAGAGCAGCCCCATTGCCGTTCGTCTAGGCTCACGAGCGGCTTGGTCACCACCGGGCAAGAGAAAGGGACGCCAGTGGCCGACCCGCTCAAACCCAGATGCTGTGATTCGCAGAAAATCTCCTCCCCAGACGGTCCCATCCAATCCGTAACCCGCTCCATCCCAAGCAATTCCCAGAACAGGGGCATCTAAATGGTGTTCTGCCATGCAGGCCAACACATGAGCATAGTGATGTTGCACAGATACTAAGGGAACTTGCCATTGCTGAGCCAATGCTTGGGCCGCTTGAGTGGACGCATAATCTGGATGAGCATCACAGGCGATCAGGTCAGGTTGGCACTCATAGAGCTGAAGTAACGCCTGTAGGGTTTGCTGAAAATGGTCGAAGGAGGGCACGGTGTCCAGATCACCCAGATGTTGACTCATAAAAACGTGATCGTCTAAGGAGAGAGCAATGGTGTTCTTTAGATGAGGACCCACCGCGAGGATTGTGGGGCGTTTTTGGTGTCTGGCAGATTGTGGCGTTGGCGATAAGCCTTTGGAGCTGGAATGATGAGACGGAAAAGTAACGGATAGGGGGAGCGGCGCATATCCTCGGGCACGGCGGCGGAGTTGAGGTTTCCTATTTATTACTTGGACAACTGAGTCATCTATAGGGTGCAAAATAGGACGATTATGGATCAGAAACAGATCGGCGATAGGTTTGAGGTCCTCCAGGGCTTGTTCCGCATTGAAGCAGATGGGTGAACCGTTGAGATTGCCACTGGTAGCAACGATGGGGAAATCGAGGTCGGCCATCAGGAGATGGTGAATCGGGGTGTAAGGAAGCAGTACGCCCAGGTGAGTGCAACCTGGGGCGACTTCATCAGTAATTGGGTCTGCCTGAGAGGAGTGTCTTCGCTGAAGTAAAACAATGGGAGCCTTGGGCGATTGCAACAACTCCGCCTCCAGTTCAGACACTTCACAGGTGTGTTTGACCTGTTCCAACGATGGATACATCAAGGCGAAGGGTTTATCGGGGCGCTTCTTGCGCGTTCTTAGCCGCTTTACTGCATCCGCATTTCGAGCATCGACTAACAAATGGAAGCCCCCCACTCCTTTTGCGGCGACGATCTGGCCCTGACGAAGGGCTGAAGAGGCTAACCCGATAGGCTCCAAATCGTCCCTTTCCTCCGCCATCGCCCGTCTTAATTGAACACCCTGCCAATGCCATACTTCAACGATGGGGCCACAGGTAGGACAGGCAATTGGTTGAGCATGAAATCGGCGAGATAAGGGATTCTGATACTCTGAAAAACAATCAGGACACAGGTGAAAGCTCGCCATTGCAGTATTACCGCGATCGTAGGGTAAGGCTTGAATAATGCTATACCTCGGGCCACAGTGCGTACAGTTGATAAACGGGTAGCGGTATCTGCGATCGCTAGGGTTGAACAGTTCACGGAGACAATCGGCACACGTAGCGACATCCGGCAGCAAGAGGGTGGTTTTAGGGCCGTTTTGGCTGGGACGAATCGTAAAGGTGTGCTCACCCAAAGGTGGAATATACTTTTGCTTGATAGTCTCAATTTCAGCGAGAACAGGGGGATTGGCTTGGAGTTGAGCGAGAAACTGGTTCAACCGTTCAGGGCCACCTTCCACTTCAATCACCACCCCCTGGGTATCATTCGACACCCAACCCCTGAGTTTCAATCGGGTCGCTAAACGGAAGATAAATGGCCGAAACCCAACGCCTTGAACGGCTCCTTGAATCGTTAGTTGGAGGCGCTGATGGGTCATCATCAAATATCCATTCCCTCGATCATCCATAACAAGGCTGCTTTGATTGAGGAGGCTAAAATTTATAGCCAATTTGGCGAAGAAAATCTTGGCGCTCCAAGATGTCTTCTTCTCCTTCCACCCCTTTGGGAGAGAAGCCATCAATCACACCTAACACCCCTGCACCTTGATCCGTCTTGGCAAGGATGACTTCTACTGGATTAGCCGTGGCACAGTAAATGGTACAGACCTCTGGGGACTGCTGAATTGCATTCAAAACACTAATGGGGAAAGCATCTTGCATCAATAGAATAAAACTATGACCCGCAGCGATTTTCTTAGCATTACTGACAGCGATGTCTTGGAGGGAGGGGTCGTTGCCAGCAAACCGGATCAGACAAGGCCCTGATGCTTCGCAAAACGCTAGACCAAATTTTGCCTGGGGGCAAGTCCCAACCATAATCTCGTATAAATCCTCCACTGTTTTAATGAAATGGCTTTGGCCCAAGATTAAATTTGCATGTTCAGGGACATCTAGGGCAACGGTGGTCACTTCCATAGTGTTTCGCCTCACAACAACCGTAATATTTTTAAGTCAGCAAAAGGGCCAACAAACCACAAAGGGCAATTCCGTCAAAAACTTCGGCGCCGCCAATACTGAGGACTCCGCCACTCATAGCTGTTATGTCCCTTAGATGTAATAAATCTGCACCGATTAAGGTTCCTAAAATACCCCCAGCAAAAGCAGTCGCTGGAGCATGGCTGATTCCCAATAGCATTGCCGTTAATGCCGCAGTCAAAGGGGCGAGTAATGGGTTCATCGTAATCCCAATTCCAGGGACAATATGGGCGGCATAGAAACAAACAACCGTCACGATAGATGTAATCAGCAAGATGGCTGCTGGATTGGCCTGTCTAAATTGGTAAACGGCCAAAATAATGGGAATTAAGCCACCCCCTACATTCAGGGCTACGACCTTTGTCTGTCTCATTTTGAGCAAAGGAATGCCCCAGAATTGACGCTGGTAGTACATCAAAAAGTCGTCCATTCCATGCACGAGTGAGTCCATGCGATAAAGAGGGATATTGAGGGTACTTCCCAAAATAACTAAGACCAAGAGTATGAGGGCCACTTGAGGCGTAAATCCTAACTTTGCAGCAGCAAGTTGAACGACATCAATCGTCAGTACCAGCCAGACGAAGGGTAGGAACAGCAAAAATAAGAGAAATAGCAGTAGAGAAACGGGTAAATAGATCATATGAATCATCCTTACCGTTTTAAACAGTCATAACTGACCTGTCCCTCTGGGTTTAGTTTGAGGATAGTCTGCCGATCTGTAAAACTTGTGAGTTTTGGGGGCGAGGCGATGGTCCGTTTAGGTCTTGGCGACACTGGTCTAAATAGGCATACCAGGCATCCATACCAGCTCCCGTTCGAGCCGATACCTCAAAGAGGGTCGCTTGGGGAGCGATTTGTTGGAGATTTGCGATCGCAAGGTCTCGTTGCCATCCCACAGCCTCCGCAATATCCGTTTTATTGATCAAAACGACCTGAGCCGACTTGAACATTGCTGGATATTTTTGGGGCTTGTCTTCGCCCTCGGTGACAGACAGGATGACGACTCTGATTTGTTCTCCTAAATCGAACGCAGCGGGACAAACGAGGTTGCCAACATTTTCAATTACGAGGAGATCCCAAGGTTTGGGCGGGAGTTTGGATAAAGCGTGGCTCACCATGCTGGCTTCTAAGTGGCATGCTGTCCCCGTTGTAATTTGAACTGCTGATACCCCAGCATGGCCTAATCGGTGGGCATCATTATCCGTCGCTAAATCGCCAACAATGGCTCCAATTTGCCAATCATTCCTTTGATCTTGGGCGAGTCGCTCAATCAAAGCTGTTTTCCCCGAACCCGGCGAAGATAGCATATTCACCGCTAACCAGCCCTGGTTTTGAAACAGGACTCTATTTTGATTAGCAATGCGATCATTGTGTTCCAAAATCTTGGCATGTAGGTCAAGGTGGTGAACGCTGGGAGCCTCAATGCGTGTTCCTGCTTGGTTCAATTGAGGGTCATGGTTTTGGTGAATCCGAACAGATTCAGCACTACAGCCGCAATCTTCACACATCCTACGAGACCTCCATTTCTGTTAGCTCCAGTTCTCTGCCCTGACGCAAATCGGTAGTGAATTGATGACAAGTGGGACAAACATACACCCAGCTAGTGGGCTGAAAATCCAGATCACAAGCGGAACAGTGGCACATCACGGGCACCGTTTCTACCTCAAGTCGAGCATTCGCAGCCATCGTGCCAGCGGTAACGATTTCAAAGGCGAGAGTGAGGGCTTCAGGAATCACACCCGACAATTCCCCGACCCGCAGCTTAATCCAGTGGATATGCTGAGCACCTTGTTGAGCTGCATGATCTAAGACGATGTCTAAGGTGGTTTGCATTAAACTCACTTCATGCATGAGGCTTGATTGAACTAGTAACAGAATCCAGCTGTGACTGGATAAGTGCTTGAATGGCGTCCAGTGCTTCTGCAATGCCTTCCTCTGCCGTGGTGGACAGATGCTCACCCACAGCAAATTCAATGGCTTTGACTTCTACCCACCAGGCTTGGGGATGATGCCCATAGACTGAGTGGGTTAAAGCGAGTAATGAGCGAGGATCACAGGTATGCCCCATAGAAGGGACCGTGCTACCAGCGGTTTCCATTCCCCTAGGGGCAATTTGCGTGACTCTGACCGCCTGATCGGGATCCATACGGCAGGCATCAATAAAGATTACGGTTTCTGAGTTCGCAAGTTCTGCAGCAAGTTCAGGTGTGAGTTGCTGCACGGTTAACGATTTCACCTGAGGAAGACGCCAAATCGCTACCTCATCTGCAATCCGAGGGCCAATGGCATCATCACAACGAAGCTGGTTTCCATAACCAATCACCAAGATTGAATGGTGTTTAGTAGGTTGGGAAACGGCTGGTGAAGCGTTCATGAAGATACATCCTTATACTCATCACCTTAACGGTAGGGCCTAAAGTTGAAGAGCTTATGAGGGCTACCAGGGCTTCAACCGCTACCCTTTTGACTCAATAAACGGATCAATATTGAGGAACTTGTGAGGATGGAAGTTCAAACTGGCCGATCATCCGGATAAACCAGCAGACTCAATCGTCATAGCTTCTTCAAGTTTATGGCATAGGCTAAAAATGAAACTAAAGCTGCATTGCTCATCCCAATCATTGTGGAGGTGAGAGGATGTTTGCAATAACCCTGCTCCAGATATTGGCGATGATGGGCTTCCCTTTAATCGTCACGACTTTTTCATCCCCTATGGATGTCACTGAGCATCCGTCTGTTCCAACACTAGCCATTTCTCAACCCTGGCGACTGGAATTACTGGCGGATGGGAACTATCAAGTTTGTAGTCTACCCGAACCTAAAGATGGACGGGATGGTGATGGGGTTTGCTTTACCTTTGCTAAGCGGGGCGATTTCGTGGATGGATATTACGGTTTCCCCCATTCTGGAACCTATATTTGTGTTCAAGGTAGAGCAGAACGGAATCGGGTGAGAGGGCAGGGGTTGGCATTGTCGTGGCCTGGTCACCCTTGGCCTCCGATCACAACGTCACAGTATACCTGGCGATTAGATCAGCACTTAACCCTGCAAAATGGCTATGTTGTTCGCAGCGTCAGAGAACAGTCCGGAAGAGTCAATTGGATTCGATTTGATGAAGTGAAGTTGGATATGGACGGATTCTATCAATATCCAACCGTGAAAATGCGTTCTCCTGCTCATCTATGTGATTGGCAGACGCCGGTGGAGTTCTGAGCCGAAAGACTTACACCTACCAAGACAACGATGGTTCTTGATTCGGAGGTGAATAATGGTTACCCTTCCCTCCTCTCCCCAACAATTTAATTTTCCTAACTTAGTTCAGGGGGTAGCTCAACTCTGCCGTCCCACACTCAGTGTTCTAGCGGCTGTGGCGAGCTGTCTCTCAGTATTCGCTCTACAACCTCAGACATCAGTTTGGGTCTATCTACAGACTGCCACTGTATTGATATGTATGACGGCTGGAGCTTTCGCCATCAATGATTTCGATGATATTGAAAAAGATCGTATTAACCATCCTGAACGCCCCCTTCCCTCTGGTACTCTGCTACCTCATCATGCGTGGTGGATTGCAGTGACGCTATTCTGCATTGCTTTAGGCGCAGCAATCCCTCTTGGTCTATCGTGCTGGATTGTAGTGGCGATCAGTGCTCTGCTGCTTTGGAATTATGCTCCTATCTTGAATATCAGCGGAATTCTGGGCAACGGTGTTGTGGCAATGATTGTCGCGGCTTTAATCTTCTTCGCTAGCCTAGTAGCGGAACGCCCTTGGGCAATGCTCTACCCGAGTATCTTTTTGTTTTTCTATATTTTGGCTAAAGAAATTGTTTGGGATATTCACGATGCAGAGGGGGATCAACAACGGGGGGTACATACCATTGCAAATCTTTGGGGACTGACTCCGGCCTTTTCAATCGCTTGGGGATTAATCGGTCTACTGCTCATTTCGATTCCCATTGCCATTTTCCAACTCTCCATGGCTCATCCTGCTTTGTTTGGATGTTTTGCCACTATGATGTTGTTAAGCTTTGCTCTAGCGCTCTGGCGTTATCAGACAATTCAGACTTCCCGGACCTATAAAAACCTGATTGTGCTGGAACGCTTAGGGATGATTCTTGGCTTAGTCGGGTTATTAGGCACGGCCCCTTCCCTTTAGGCATAACAGAGTTTAAGGACTGATCACTGTTGCGATCGCATCTCGACTGGGACAAGGTAGCGGTACCTTCCCCAAGTCTGATCTAGACCATACGGTGGCATTGCCTGACTTAACGTCACCAATCTCGCAACAGGGAATACCAGATGTGTTTAAGGTCTGGCAAATCGATGGTGCATCTCGTCGGGGCGTCGTCAGTAATAGTGCTCCAGAAGCAATCGCAGCCAATGGATCAATCTCAAAAATTTCGCAAATCTGGGCTGAGAGGTCTGATATCGGCACTTTCTCAAGGTCGATCATCAATTGGCAGTCACTGGCCTGGGCTAATTCCCAAAGGGCGGCTAGTACCCCCCCTTCAGTCGGGTCATGCATCGCCGTTACTTGCCCAGCTTGGCTGGCTAGTTGAGCATCACGGAGCACACTAATGCCAGGCTCATAGAGGTAACCCCTCGCCTGAGTCAGCTCATCGGAAGTTAACGCCTGACTGATTTGTTCAGAATATTCGCGAGCTAAGATTGCCGTAGCTTCAATGGGTACACTTTTAGTCAACAAAATGCAATCACCAGGCTTAGCACCCCGAGGAGTAATAAGGCTATCTCGCGCCACTTCACCAATCAGTGTTCCGACAACGATGGGTCGGTCTAGGCCATAGGTGATTTCAGTATGCCCCCCAATTAAAGAGACATTGATCTCCTGACAAGCCGTGTAAATTTGCTGATGAATGCGTTCAGCCAAAGTTGCAGTGGCCCTCTGCTCGGGGAGAAGAATAGTGGCCATCAACCAGCGGGGAGTAGCTCCTGTTGTGGCAATATCATTAGCATTAATCTGGACGACATACCAGCCAATGTCATCTGTAACAAAGGTAATGGGATCAGATTTAATGACCCATAACTTTGCTCCTCCATCGACGACAGCACAATCATGCCCAATGCCTGGCCCCAATAAGACTTGAGGATCATGAATGGGAGTTTGAGAGAGAAGGTGGGCCAATAGATGTGAGGGTAATTTACCAACCGGCAGAGGATCCTGTGTCACCTTAACCTCCTCATCTAAAAATATCTTCTAGTCACTTTTATTAGCAGAAGCTTCGGTCTCTGTATCCTGTGATTTTTCTTGCAGGATATTCTGTAACATTCTGAGCAAGGTATCCGAAGAAAAAGGTTTCTGAAGAAAGGCTTTAACACACTGTCCAAGGGATAAAGCAAATGTCTCATCAACTAAGAGGCCACTGGTCACGATGACTTTAAGCTGAGGATTGATTTTTCGCAGTGTTTGAATGGTCGTTTCTCCACTGAGTGTTGGCATCTGCATATCCATCAATACAACATCAATCTCAGTGTGATGTTGAGCATACTGAGCAATGGCATCAATACCATCAGCTGCGACCATGACCTTATAGTTGTGCTTTACCAACATACTCAGGGCCACTTCTCGAATCGGAGCTTCATCATCAACGACTAAAACAACCTCTCCCTGACCGTTAGGACACTCTAATTGTTCTTCCTCTACACTGCTGACTGATTCAATAGCAGGGAGGTAGACTTTGAATTGAGTCCCTTGACCAACTTCACTGTAGACGGTGATAAATCCATAATGGCTTTGAATAATCTTGTTGACCGTCGAGAGCCCCAATCCGGTTCCTCCCGCAGGCTCCTTGGTAGTAAAGAAGGGCTCGAAAATCTGTTCCTGTAGTTCAGGAGGAATTCCAATTCCAGTATCTGTAACGGTGATCAAAATGTATGGTCCAGCTTGGGCGTTGAGAAAATCTGCTGCAAGGGCTTCATCTAGTGGAAAGTTCATTGCATGGATGGACAAAGAACCGCCCTCTGGCATAGCATCACGAGCATTGACGAGTAGATTCATAAAGACTTGATGTACCTGGGTCGCATCGGCATGAATCGACCAAAGATCGTCAGGGATATGCGTAGATACTTCAATCGATTTAGGAAATGTTTTTAGGGTAAAGTCTCTCAGCTCACTCAGTAAGGGTTTGATGTAAAGAATTGCGCGTTCACCATCTGCGCCCCTGGAAAATGAGAGCACCTGGGTAATCAGTTTTGACCCCCGTTGTGCACAGGTTTGTAAAATCTCAAACTGGTGCTGAATTTGTTCACTGGCATTGGGAAGTTGCAAAGGTAAAAGCTGGGCTACTCCATAGATAGGCGTCAGAATGTTATTGAGGTCATGAGCAATTCCGCTAGCAAGTGCCCCAATACTCTCCAATCGTTGAGCCCGTAAAAATTGTTTTTCGAGTTTTTTAGCTTGAGTGACATCGGTATTGACAATGAGTATGGCTTTGGGATTCCCTAAACTATCTTGGACCAACGTCCATCGGCTCATCACCGTGATCGCATCCCCTGATTTAGTCACCTGTTGCTGTTCGCCTTGCCACTTTCCTTGTTGCCTCACATATTGTTCAATTTCTGCTGCTTTCTCGTCGGTTACTTCTAGTAACTGGCCAACTTCTTGACTAAGCGCTTCCCCCTGAGTCCAGCCATAAAGAGCAGATGCACCTTTGCTCCAGTATTGAATCCGACCATCAAGTCCCTGGACCAGAATGGCATCGGTGGCAACATTCAATAGCGCTGCTAGTTCTGAAATTTGTTCTTGTGATTGCTTGCGTTCTGTAATATCCGTCGCCACGCCATCCAATCGCAGGACTCTCCCTTCGGCATCTTTGATCACCCTGCTCCGATCTAATAGCCACCGAATCGACCCATCCGGCCGGACAATGCGATATTCTACTTCTTGGCTACCCGTCTCCAGGATACGTTCAGAAAAACCGCTAACTTTTGCCCGATCATCGGGATGCATAGCTTGTAACCAGAGTTGTGAATTATCTATAAATGCTGAAATAGGGCGTCCATATATCTCTTCAGCGGCTGGACTAAGGTACAACAACTCAAATGAATCTGCCTTTACGGACCAAACGATATCTTGCAGGGATTCTAGAATATTGTTGAGACGCTGTTGACTTTCTTGGTGTGCAACTTCGGCCAGCTTACCTTCAGTGACATCAAAAATGACGCCATCTATATGGAGAGGTTGACCATTTTGAGCCGGAATAGGTTGTCCTTTTTCCCAAAAGTACCGAATCTGATCCTGTTTATCCTGTATTCGATACTCCACTTGAAATGGCATCAGAGAAGAGACAGCCTCCTGTACGGTTTTAACCACTTGGGGCCGATCTTCTGGCACAATCATCGGATCAATGGAGCAAACTTCTCCGACTGAAAGGTCGATGGAATCATTACCTGTTAATGTTTTGCACTGATCATTCAGAAACACCATTCTATTGTGATCTTCAGGAAAGACCCGATAAACGATCCCTGGTAGATTTTCTGCCAATGTTCGATATTCTTGTTCGCTTTGTCTCAAGGTTTGATCGATTTGGTGCCGATCTAGGGCTTGCGCTAACAAATTGGCCACTGACTGGAGAAAGTCAATATCATTCTCATTAAATAGACGATGGTGGACGGTATGAGCACCGATTACCCCGTACGTTTGATGTTGCCCTTGAAGAATGACACTCATCCCACTAACGACCTTATGATCCAGTAACAATGGCGGACCGCTAAATCGAGTTTCTGTCTCCAAGTTGTCAACAATGACTGGCCTAGAACTCCGCAATGTATAACCGGCTTGGGACTCTTGCTCAGTCCCAATGATGGCCTGACCCACCAGTCCAGGTTGCCAACCCACCCCGGCCTTCAGCAATAACGATTCACCATCGGGACGTAACTGAAGTACTTTGCAATATTCCACCTCCAAAGTCTGAGAGACGACTCTGACAATTTCATTCATCAAACCATCGATATCTCGACTTGCTAAGGCTAATGCCCCTAATTGAGCCACTGAAGTCTGTTGTCTGGCTCTCAAGGCTAAGGTCTGCTCGATTATTTTTTGCTTAGTGATATCACTGGCGCTTGCATAAATCTGTTGCTGCTGAAGGTATGGTGTGGCGGACCAGAGAAACCAGCGGTAGGAGCCATCATGGCAGCGATATCGATTCTCAAAGGCAATAGTATTAGTGCCCATTGCCAACTGCTCTAATTCTCTGACAGTGGCATCCCGATCCTCGGGGTGAACAAAGTTAAGGAAAGGCTGAGCCAAGAGTTCTTTGATTGAATAGCCTAAAGTGCTAATAAAAGCAGGATTGACGGTTTTAAAGTAACCGTCAAAGCCCGCAATACAGTGCAGGTCCAAAGAAACTGAAAGGAACCGATTACGGTCAGTTTCTGCGGTTTGGCGCTCAAGCTCTGCTGTGGTTTTCTGGGCCAGAATCGTCAGCACCTCTTCTATAAACGCCAGATCGTCAAGGGGCTGTCGGCATAAAACAACAATTAATCCCACTACTTGCTTAGCACTAGAGATGAGGGGAATCCCCAAATACCCTTCTATGCTTAAGTCCCTGAGCATCTGATCATGAGGAAAAACCGCTTGGACGCCCTGATGATACATACAGGATTGTTGTTCAATGACTTCCTCACAGGGAGCCCCAGCTAGAGCATATTCAAAGTTGGATTGGAGCTGTCCTGCCTTTGCCACCGCAAGGGTGCGAATCGTTGCTTGGCCCTCTATATTGACAAGCTGACCAATATGAGCGAAATCTGCAGGGAGTACTTGATTCAGATGTATCACAAGGGATTGGAAGAAATCCTCACCAGTAGATGTTGCCAGACCTTTAGCCAGATGGTGTCGCATAAGATCTCGGCGCTCTAATTTCGATGTTCGATCTTGAACCAGCTGCTCCAGTTCTTGGTTGCGTTTTTGGAGTAGCTGATGATTTTGGGTCTCCAGTTGCGTGATTTGCTGCTGGAGTAGTTCCACGACCTCATAAATTTCAGCAGGGTCTACGGGTAGCAAGTTCTTCTGGGTGACAATGCCCCGCAAGGTTCCATGTCCATCAGCGACGACTAATCGACGGACTTTTTGCTGCTGCATTTTCTGATGGACGGTCCACAGGGAATCATCTGGAGTAACGAGGGAAAGAGGGGTACTCATCACCTCTTGTGCTTGAGTCTGGGCAAAATCCAGCTCTAATCGCTGAAATTGAACAATATCTCTTTCAGTAATAATCCCGATTGGGCAGGGATTTTCTGTGAGATCATCGGCAGGTTCAACCATAACGATACAGCTCACTCCCTGCTGATTCATTAACTGGGTAATCTGCAACAGTGAGTTCGTAGGCAAAGATTGAACCACGTCTGGGGTCATTACCTCCCTTACCCGACGAATTTTAAGTAAATCAGACGGTTGTAGTAGATTTCGAATCCGACGAGGGGTCAGTAGTCCTTTCACCTTTCCCTGTTGATCCAGTACAGGTAAATGGCGAATATGCTGACGGTTCATCAACTCTAATGCGGTAAAAACGGATGCATGTCCATCATCGACTAACGTTACGACGGGCTGGGACATCACCGTTGCGGCGGTGAGTTCATCCAGTGAGCGATTCTCAGCAATTAAACAAACGATGTCGCGTTCCGTGAGAATGCCAACCAGTTGAGTATCTTCTTCAAGCAGTACACAACCCGTTTGTTCGATTCCCAATTGTGGGAGAGTGGGCTGGTTAACCTCATCTGCCATCCAATGACAATGAAGGGCGGACTGATTTGTGAGGCCAATAACTTGTATGAAGGGGGTATCCGGCGCGGCAATAAGGGGTTGTAAATCCAGAGCTGCTTCAAGGGGAAACGTCAGGAATTGCTGGATCATCGAACCCACTTGCCCACAATTACTTTAATTTAATTGTAATGGCGGCTCGATTTTAATTAGCAGAAGAAGGGTGTTGTTGCATGAATCGATCTTTGCTGGGAGGCGGTTTCAGCGATCCAGATTGTCCAAAATGGATAAAAATCGAAGATTCTCCCCAACTCTAAGCTCTGA
>NZ_JANQOP010000257.1 GCF_028285745.1 Acaryochloris sp. IP29b_bin.137
GGGATTGAGAAACGATTGGACAGACATCCTCAATTACCTAAATGGGATATCCTCATTAAGCCAATTTAGTAGGTGACTTCTTTTCAGGAAATCACCTAACGCAGCGAATAACTGCATCTGAGCCGCTAGCATCAAATCGTGTTTTTTCTTCTGGCTGGAAACATCCTGGGCCTGGCCTTGATACTCCTCCGTTAACTGACTCAACTGACGTTTTTGGCGGGAAGAGACCCAGCCTCGTCTGAGAATGGTTGGGACGGTCACTAATAAACCGATACTGACGCCAAGGGCTAAAGTCAGCAGCAAGATGAGAGCTAAGGAACCATAGAACCGCCAAACCAGAAAGCTGACCCAAATCGGATGGGCATTTTGTAACGCAAATAAAATCGCAATGAAGGCAATAATTAACGCGAAAACGACTAAAATCGGCATCTGTTCTTACGGTTTTAACGATAGATGTCTATTTGGAGACTGAGAGCAATTTCTGACTATATATTTGAATAAAACTGCAGCTTTAAAGCTTCAAAGTCTTAAATGGATACTTTACTAAACCATCCTCGACGCCAAAAGAAGTAGCTTAAGCTCCCCGTAATAATTGTCATTGCCCCCAAAACTGCCGGATATCCCCAGTACCAACCCAGCTCAGGCATATTTAGGGGAGAGGCTTGAGGATTGAAATTCATGCCATACAAGCCCGATATAAAGGTTAGGGGAATAAAAATAGTTGAAATCACGGTTAAGACTTTCATCACTTCGTTCATTTTATTGCTAACAGAGGATAGGTAGACGTCCATTAAGCTGGCAGCAAACTCTCGATAGGTTTCAACCATTTCCAAGATTTGGATTGCGTGATCATAACAATCTCGAAGGTAAATATGTACCTCGCGACTAATCAGTTGGCTATCATCTCGCAACAGAGCGGACAACGCATCCCGCTGGGACCAACTCAATCGTCGTAAAGTCATTAATTCGCGCTTAAGGACGTGGACTTGGTTGAGCGTTTCGCGAGTTGGATGCTCTAAAATTTCGTCTTCTAGCATCTCCAACCGTTCACCATAGGTCTCCAGAACGGGGAAAAATCCATCAACAATCGCATCTAAAAGAGCATAGGCCAAAAAATCTGGACCCATTTTTCGAATCGAACCCTTTCGTAAACGAATGCGAGTACGAACCGGATCAAAGGCATCATGGTAAGGCTCTTCTTGAATAGTTAGTAATGCTTTCCGATGCAAGATTAAACTCACCTGCTCACTGATAAAACCAGCTTCTTCTGGACCCGGTAATACCATGCGGGCAATGATGAGCAGTTGATCCTCATAATTTTCCACCTTTTGCCGTTGGGGGACATTCACCACATCCTCCAATACCAGTGGATGCAGGTTAAAGATGTCCCCTATCCGCCGCAGAACATTTTCGTCTCCCAATCCCTGGACATCGATCCAAGAAACCATGTCGGTATGCAAAACCTCCGCACTGTCTTCAGGGTGATCAACGACAATCTTGCGAGCATGGGATTCGTCGTAATCAATTAATATGATCTGGGTCGGCGATGCATCTTCATCAATAGACAGCGTTCCAGGTAGGCTGCCCGCCTGATCGTAAAAGTAATCGATGTAACGTTGCTGGGGAAAATCGGAGGGGGAATTCGTCATCTCTGACTCCAGAAGTTATGCTTTTCCAGTTTGCACTAATTGTCTTAGGACAAACGGGGTATCTTTACCAAGACTTCTGCCCAGATGGGGGTAGGGCTAAGCTTGAAGACACCCTCCCCCAGCGGTTGGATACGCCCGCCTTATCGAAGTCATACTTACCAGTCAAAGGTGTAGTGTACAGAAGCAAACGAGACTGACCTAACTAGAAGCGAACTTGCGGGACGAAGAGAGATAACCGTGTATTTCTATCTCAAGCTTGATCCCCCTTTTTCTCCTTTGGCTTAAAAAACTAAAGCCATAAATAATTTCTTTCAGCTTCGATATTTGGAGCCCGAGCTATCAATCCTGTTTTGTTCTGCACAAAGCACCCAGGACAGGGCATGATTGATATACATATCAATCGAATTGTTTCTGTAGATCTATGGTTGCGTCTCTTAGCGGTGCTCAAATCCGGCAAGCCTTTCTAGACTTTTATGCCGCCAAAGGCCACAAAATCCTGCCTAGCGCCTCTCTGGTGCCTGAAGATCCCACCGTCTTGCTCACCATTGCTGGGATGTTGCCCTTCAAACCGATCTTCTTAGGCCAACGAGACGCCGAAGTGCCCCGAGCCACCACCTCGCAAAAATGCATTCGCACCAACGATATTGAGAATGTCGGTAAAACCGCTCGACATCACACCTATTTTGAAATGTTGGGCAACTTTAGCTTTGGCGATTACTTCAAAGAACAAGCCATCGCTTGGGCCTGGGAACTGTCCACGGAAGTTTATAAGCTTCCTCCCGATCGCATCGTGCCTAGCGTGTTTGAAGAAGATGACGAAGCCTTTGCCATCTGGCGGGACAAAATCGGTATTCCCGAACATCGGATTCAGCGGATGGGAGCTGATGACAACTTTTGGGCTTCAGGACCGACTGGCCCTTGCGGGCCTTGTTCGGAGCTTTACTACGACTTCCATCCCGAAAAAGGGGACGACAAGATTGATCTAGAAGATGACGCCCGGTTTATTGAGTATTACAACCTGGTGTTTATGGAGTACAACCAGGACAGTGAAGGTAATCTCACTCCCCTTCAGAATAAGAACATTGATACGGGTATGGGGTTGGAGCGGATGGCCCAGATCCTGCAGGGCGCGCCCAATAACTATGAGACGGATTTGATCTTTCCAATTATTGAAACTGCTGCCAAAATTGCAGACATCAAATATAAAAAGAGTAAGGCAAAGACCAAAACTTCTTTGAAGGTGGTAGGTGATCATGTGCGGTCGGTAGTCCAAATGATTGCCGATGGGATTACCGCCTCCAATGTCGGGCGCGGGTACGTGCTGCGACGGCTGATTCGGCGAGTGGTTCGCCATGGTCAACTGATTGGCATTGATGGAGCCTTTATTACTCAAGTCGCTGAAACGGCCATTGCCTCTCTAGAGGTCGCCTATCCTGAAGTGCGCGACCGGGAAAAAATTATCAAAACAGAATTGGAGCGGGAAGAAGCGCAATTCCTCAAGACCCTAAATCGGGGCGAAAAGCTACTGGGCGAGATGATGGCGAAAAAGCCCAAGCAAATTTCAGGAAAAGAGGCTTTTGACCTGTATGACACCTATGGTTTCCCCCTAGAGTTAACCCAAGAAATTGCTGCAGAGCAAGGGCTCACGGTCGATGAAGATGGCTTTACCAAGGCCATGAAAGAACAGCAGGATCGCGGTCGTAGTGCCCACAAGACCATTGACCTGACCGTGCAAAGTGCCCTAGAACAATTAGCCGCCACTGTTCATCCGACAGACTTTCTCGGCTATACCGATTTCTCAGCCAAAGCCAAAGTGGTTGCTCTGCTGGTGAAGGGAGAAACCGTTGAATCTGCCAAGGCAGGAACTGAAGTACAGATTGCCCTCGATCAGACCCCCTTTTATGCCGAATCTGGGGGACAAATTGGCGATCGCGGCTATCTGAATGGCAAAGATGTGGTGGTGCGGATCGAAGATGTGCAGAAAGAATCAAACATTTTTATCCACTATGGCCGGATTGAGCGCGGCACCCTGAAAAAAGGAGACAAGCTAACGGCCCAAATTGATTTGGCCTGTCGTCGTCAGGTGCAAGCCCATCACACCGCTACCCACCTCCTGCAAGCCGCTCTGAAAAATATTGTCGATGAATCCATTGGTCAAGCCGGGTCCCTGGTAGCCTTTGATCGGCTGCGGTTTGACTTTAACTACAACCAGGCGGTCAGCCCTGAACAGATTCAGGAAATTGAAACCCAAATCAATACATGGATTGCTGAAGCCCATGCCACTGAAACGGAAGTGATGCCGATCACAGAAGCCAAGGCCAAAGGGGCCGTAGCTATGTTTGGTGAAAAATATGGGTCGGAAGTACGGGTGATGGATGTGCCGGGGGTTTCCATGGAACTCTGTGGCGGCACCCATGTGAAGAATACGTCTGAAATCGGTTTGTTCAAAATTGTGGCCGAAGTCGGGGTCGCTTCGGGCGTCCGTCGGATTGAGGCGATTGCAGGACCAGCGGTGCTGGATTATCTGAATGTCCGAGATGCTGTGGTTCGGGACTTAAGCGATCGGTTTAAGGCTAAGCCGGAAGAACTACCAGAGCGAATCACGACGCTGCAAACGGACCTGAAAACAGCTCAAAAACAACTGGATGCCCTGAAAGCGCAGTTGGCGTTGGTTAAATCTGAACAGCTTCTGGATCAAGCGAAACCTGCGGGTGAGGTTAAAGTTTTGGTGTCTCAACTGGAAGGGGTTGATTCAGAATCCCTGAAAACGGCTGCTGAGCGGTTACTGCAAAAATTGGGTGAAGGGGCTGTCGTTCTGGGGTCTGTGCCTGCGGAAGGCAAGGTAAGTCTGGTGGCGGCCTTTAGTCCGAAGGTGATCGAACAGGGCCTGCAGGCTGGGAAGTTTGTGGGCGCGATCGCAAAACAATGCGGAGGTGGCGGCGGCGGTCGTCCTAACCTAGCGCAAGCAGGCGGTCGTGATCCAAGCAAATTAGCGGATGCTTTAGCGGATGCTCAAAATCAGCTCTTGGCTCAGTTGCAATAGGTGATTATCCCATCAGTTTGTCGTGTAAGGTGACTCATAACCATGCCCACCCGCACAAGGTGAAGATGCCTGAGATTGCTCCTGCAGATCGCTTGTCGCTCGTGTACCTGAGCAGAGAGAGGCCCTTAAAGCAGTATCGCTCTGATTGGCAAACACCTGATAGCGTTCTCCCATTTGGAAATTAATGCCACAGGCTGCGCTATTGGAAGCACTTTCAACCGTTACTTGCTTGGAGACAGAGCCTTTGTGATTGGCTTCTACCTCGAAGGTCCATTGGACTAAGTTGAGGCCGCCAAAAGGATTGGTCTCTAAGGTCTTCATGCTTTTGTCAATTACCCGTCCCGTAAACACCACATCTGCTCGCTCCATCTGTTCTTCCGGTGTACTTCTGATGCAGCTACAGGCCCAAGCAACTTGGGGGTGAAGAAAGGGGATGACGCCGATGGGCGCGAATAAACAGGCCAGCAGGATTTTTCTAACCATGGTTTAAGGTTCCTTGCTACACACATTGAGCAAAGGGGACGCTTACGAATAGATCAACGGCAAAGGTCCCTATTCTTTCTGACCCGAAGGAATGATGTGGGTTCCATCTACAAACCTGAGGGACTGAGGAATTTGAAGGGCCAGATAGATAGCCCGACCGCCCATAGATAGAACTAGCGCTAACCAGAGCAGGTGGACCTGCCGCCACTGCCAAGCTGCGATCGCAAAAGGAAGGAACCCCATCAATGTAGCCATTAATACCGATTGGCGCAGGTGTTTACCTGCTGCCAATCCCAAAAAGTAGCCATCTAGCAAATACGCGATAGCACCGAAACCCATAACAGGAAGAAGCCAAGCCACATACTGATCAACCTGAGTCAGCACCGTCTCATGGTGGGTCAGCAAACTCAATAATGGTCGAGGAAACAAGCAGAATAATAGAGCAAAACCAATTCCGACGCTTATGCTCATCCCCCCTGATAAAATCAGCAGTTGCCGCAACCGTTGAGACTGTTGTTGTTGACTCAGCACTCCAGCCACATTCTCCATCGCAAACGCAATGCCATCAATAAAATAGGCCGCTAGGGTTACTACCTGTAACAGCAATGTATTGATGGATAATATCTCTATACCCAGGTCAGAACTCAAATGGGTAAACACGGCAAATGTGGAGATTAGGGCAAAGGTTCGCACTAGGATATCGCGGTTAAACGTCAAGGTTTGCCGGAGGGCCGCTGTTTGCCCAATTTGGGGCCAGAGCATTTGGAGTTGAGGCCCTGAGATATCTCGTCTAATTAACCCTAATCCCACAATCAGCATTAGATATTGACTCAGGGCGGTAGCTGCTCCTGCCCCAGCACTTTGCCACCCCCACTGGACAATAAAGAGATAATTGAACCCAATATTCGTAACGTTATTGACGCCTGACAGCAGTAGAACCTTCCGACTCTGAGCACGCCCTAGATACCACCCCACCACCACAAAATTAAGCAATGTCGCGGGAGCACCCCAAATTAAGGCATCAAAATAAGATTGTCCGGCCGCTTTCACCTCCGGGGTGGCGCTGAGCACGCTAAATCCCACCATTCGGATGGGCCATTGCAATAGCAGAATACCCAGGGCTAATCCTAACGCTACGACCCCATTGCGGAGTCCGACCAACAGCATGGCTTCGGTATCCTGTCTCCCCAATGCCTGAGCCGTTAGCCCGGTGGTCCCCATCCGCAGGAAGCCAAAGGTCCAATAGAGATAGTTAAACAGCACCGTTGCCAGAGCCACACCAGCCAAGTACCACAGTTCATCCAGATGCCCCAAGAACGCCACATCAAAGAGTCCAGCCAATGGCACCATTAAGTTAGACAAGATGTTGATGCCTGCCAGCCGCAGAAAAGAGTTGAGATTGGGATCAACAGGAGGTTGAGCGGTCATGGAAAGCCAGAAATGTCCAGATGCACAGTAAAACGGGGGAGGTGTTAAAACTACTCGGCTTTTTCGCTGGCGGGTAAATCTGGCTTTGTAAACCGCCACGCCCATGCGATCAAGACGCCTTGGAACGGCAATCTTAGCCAATAGGCCACCAGATTATGGGGGAGTCCATCAATTACGAGATCGTTGACTGCCATATTGATATTGGCAGGGAAGACCGCAATAAACAGGAGAATGAGTCCCCAAGCGGCAGCTCGACTGACGAAGGGAATCAGCAATCCTACACCACCCAGAATTTCAAAGAAGCCGCTAATGTAAACCAACGCCAAGGGGTAAGGCAGAATGGTAGGCATCATTTGGACAAAGGGATGGGGGGTTAGCCAGTGAAAGGTTCCTGCTGTGATCACTCCTAAGGCCAAAAACAAGCGAGCAATGGTTTTGTTCATGTTATGGTTCAACTGATATTTTGAGCTTGTTCTCTCACCGTATATCCATCGTTTCGGAGTAAGCACGGTCCCATGCCTAAATCCTCCCCCTTTGTCGGTGCAGTCTTGGACCGTTTCAACTCATTTGCCCCAGTGACGGCTCGCGCTATGTTTGGGGGACATGGCCAGTTGTGTCGCAAAAAAGGTCTGAGCTGAGAACCAATGGTAATCTAGGAGACCGTGCTTCTTTTCTCTCCTACCAATGAAAACCGCTGACCTATTCAAATGGCGTCATTACCAATCTGAGATCATCCTGCTCAATGTTCGTTGGTATTGCCATCTTTTTCATCAATCAAATCTTCGGATTAGCAGCATAGTCTTGAATAAAACTCAGAGGAGTTTTATAACTGGAAGCATTATTTGCGACACAACCGTCTAAGAAGTTGAGGGAAAGATGTAATAACTTTGCACTTTAGGTGGATGTATCCGAGTGGTCAAAGGCAGACCCTTCCGCAAAGTATGAGTGAACTCCAATGGATTAGAGTTTGGAATCTCCCATTGTACTAAGGGCCGATCTGAAGGAGGCAGAATATGGGTTGTTTGAGGTTGAGGGAGATTAGATTCAAAGGGTTGCAGTGGCTTCAGAATCAGAAATGAATAGAATGCGGAAGTCCCCAACAGCGTTGGCCAAAAGATCAGCTTAGGGAAGATGTTGTCTGCGTAGGAAATAAACTTAAACTGGCTTGAATACCTGTCATGAGTAAACAAGTAGGAATCTACCGCTACCCCCAAAAGGGCAACATACATAGCCAAGTAGAAATACTCAATATAAATGATGTCAGATCCTGGGATCTCTTGTCGAACCTGGATATGGGATAACAAAACTACGAAGAAGAGGGCTGAACAAACTCCGAGGACTTCTGAAGTATTAAAGCCAAAAATATCGGCTTGGCCTTCTTTTACCGTAATGGTGAGCAGTGTAGCAAACAGCAAGATAGCTGAAATTAGCAGGGGTACTAGGTTGACAATGAAGGCTCCCAAAAACTCTCGTTTAAGCACAACATTAAAATATAGCTCTGGGGTTTGGGGGAGTGGTGTTTCCAAGCCAAAATCCATGTCATACCGTGGTGTTTTGAAGTCAAAAAACGTTTCTTCGACTTCCCACTCACCTAAGACAATACTGTCATCGAGCCCGAAGGTATCTCCAGCTTGAGTGGCCTTATACGCATTCAGATCAGGGACTAACACGTTACTTCGGGCAAAGTCTTTCCCCCAAATACGAATCCAGACTGTCTTGTGGTCTAACGGGTATTTTTTATAATCGAAACGCTGCTTGAGAGTTGATTCAAAATACCAACCAATCACTTCTTCTGTATCACTAATGGAGCGTCGGTAGGCTTGTTGGGGTCCCAGGTTGTTACCCGAATCCACGGCTTCTGGCAAGACGAATCCCACTGGTACATCTTGGTCTTTGGGGACTTTGGCAAAGACTGACTTATCATATTTCTGCCAAATGTAGCCCGTAACATTGACCTCAGTGGCATTGTTGAACTTGAGAGATTGTAGAAAGACGCCGGTCGGAATCGCCTCAGATTTATTCAGAGATATACCCTGTTTGTTGAGGTGAGGGATGATCTCTGCTTCATTGGCAAGTTGCTCCAGGTTGGGCTGATAAGAACGATCAATCCGAAACCACATCAACCCAATGAGGGCAATAAAAAGGATTGAGGTTCCAGTAGAAATCCACCACCAGCGTTTGATATTCATCACTTGCTAAGGCTTAAGGTTAGTAGGATCGTGCCATTTATGGTGAACAAGCGGAAGCCGACTTAAGTCGAAGGGCTGTCACTTAAATTCAGAGCAGAGTTATGTCCAAGTCATCGGCGGCAGAACAAATTTGGTAAAGTCTGGCAATAGAGTGCAGTGACTTTAAGACTGGTGCTGGCTTATTTCAACTGGATCTGGTGCCACTCACGATTTAAGAACACGGCTGCCCAACAAGCTGGACTGACGGAGCATCCCTGGGTATGGCAAGACTTAGTCACCTATCCCACACTTTGTTGACGCACAATCGACACCACCATCTTTATTCATATTAATTTTTCCGGCAATGGGTTAGTTGATGGCTTCGAAATCGTCTTCTCGCAGCTTGGCAGTGCCGTCGGCTTGCAGTACCCACAGCTCTTTATGAATCACTCCTTTGGCGTTGTTCATTTTCCAGCCAGAGGTGAGAATGGCACGGGTCGCATCAATCACCTCAATTTTGGGATCTAGATATTCAACATCAGCGAACCCATCGGCAATCAGCTTTTCCCAAAAGGCTTGAATTTCGACTGTTCCAGTAAAGGTGCCAAAGGGTCTGGCATGCATAACCGCAGTGGGTTCATATTGGGCTGCACATCGGGCGGCATTGCCCGCATTAAAGGCGGACTGCCATTGCTTGCTAGCGGCTGTGGTTGCTGCTAAAACGGTATTTTTCTGATCGTCACTCAACATTAGGCGTCTCGGTATTATGGGTTTTTGGGGTGTTTATTGGGCAGTTTGGAGCCAAGCTAAGGCCGTTTCGGGGGCTAACCGTTCCCGATAGTCAACGTCAAAAAAGCGATTGAGCACCGTGCCATCAGCCGCAACCAAATAGGTAGCGGGGACAGGGAGTTCAAAACTCTGATCGCCATTGTGAGTCGTGATATCAATGCCAAAGTTGTTATAAATGGGTCGCAGACTCTCATCGAGGGTAAAGACGAGCCCAAATTGGCGGGCGACTTGGTTGCTAGCATCGGTCAGCACTGGAAACTTCAGATCAAATTTTTCTTGTGTGGTCAGGGATTGATCCGGAGTCTCCGGCGAAATCGCGACTAGGGTGGCACCGTGGGCCGTGATCTCGTCTAAGTGGGCCTGCAATGCTTGTAGTTCTAGATTGCAGTAGGGACACCAGTTGCCCCGATAAAAGGAAATCAGCAGTAGCCCTTTAGCCCGCAGATCGCGGCTACTGACTGGCTTCCCCGTGGCATCGGGTAACTCAAAATCCGGCATCGTTTGCCCTGGCTGTAAGGCTTGGTCCGTAATCCCAGTGGTGGCGAGTTTAGCGGTGGCGGCTTCCATGGTGGCAAAAACATTTTCGGGCGCTTTTTGCCGGACGCTTTCGGTGACGGCTTGGAGTTCGGTAGTAAGGGACATAACAACCTCCGATATCTGCAGATTACCTGATTTATCCCCACTGTACTCACCGACCCCTGAAGGATAAAGACCCGTGGATGCATGATACTCGTGCATAATATTCATGAATCAAAAATAGATTCATGCAATGCCTGTGGATCGGCAGGGATGGGTCTACGGGTTACAGAGGCAAACGCGTTGGAAATATCGGTACTGAAGCTGTTTGTAGATGTTGTCCGCCAGGGCAGTTTTGCGGCAGTGGCTCGCGATCTCAATATTGATCCGTCTTCAGTATCACGGGCTATCGCCGGTCTGGAGAAAGAACTTGACCTGCGCCTCCTACAGCGAACTACCCGCCAGCTCTCCCTGACAGAGGCTGGAAAAACCTACTTTGACCGCATTGAACCCCTGATCGAAGAATTACAGCAAGCCTCAGATTTAGCAACAGATGTGGTGGGGCAGCCCAAAGGACAGTTACGGGTAACGGCCTCGGTTTCCTTTGGCTTGAAGTGTATTGTGCCGTTACTGCCTCAATTTGAACAACATTATCCTGAGCTATCGGTCGATCTTGTCCTCACGGATGCGGTGGTGGATTTGCTCACAGATCGGATTGATATTGCCATCCGTTTGGGGTTGCTCCAGGATTCTACCCTGATTGCCCAGCAGTTGATGCGTACCCATTATCGAGTTTGTGCCAGTCCAGACTATTTGCAGCGGTCTCCCCCCATCAAGACGCCCCAAGATATTGCGGACCATCAATGTCTACGGTTCCCTTTGGCGGGGTTTCAGACCCAATGGTTGTTCAAAGATGCCCAGGGAACGTTCACGGAAGTGCCGGTTCACGGCAAGCTGATTATTTCCAATGGAATTGCCTTGCAACACTGTGCGATCGCAAGTATGGGACTGGCCTTACTCCCAAATTGGCTGATCCATGAAGACTTACGGTCTGGGAAGCTAGTTGATGTCTTGCCAGCCTACGAGGTCACAGGCACAGACTTTAGTACGGCAGCATGGTTGGTTTACCCGTCTCGGTGCTATGTCCCCCTCAAATTAAGGGTATTTATTGAGTTTTTGAAGCAGAATGTTCCTCCCTTAGTCACAGCTTGATGGATGCCGCTGAGGGAATTAGGCAGCTTACCGTTCTAAAAGTGTCCGTTCAGCGCTCACTTCATGGGATGTGACGACTGCACGCTCAATCAATGCCGAGCCTATAATTTTGGAAAATTCCTCATCTGGAATTTTAAGGTGTTCCTGGAGGGATGCCACGTCAGCCCATTTCTCAGTGAGGATGAGTTCTGATGGATCTTCAATATTCTGGGAAAAGATATATTCGACATTGCCAGGGTCTGAGCGGCTTTTCTGGGCACGCCGGATCAGTGCATCTTTGACCCTAACCAATTCTTCAGAAGATTGAACTTTTATTTTTCCAGTGATGATGATCATAGGGGCTCTCCATTGATCGGGTAACGGGATTGATCGGGTAGCAAAGGACCTTGCGATTGAAAAATCTAAATAGATCGATCAATGACTAGATTTTTTTCTTAATAGAAAAATAGATATTCACTAAAGGTTGCAAAGAAAAAATACGCAACAATCAACAGGGTTAACTTATACGAAACTAAAACGTAAGTTATACCAATATCTGCAGTTCTCAAATGCGATCGCAAACCAGGTGTTGTCATACTTGGTGCGAGAAGAAAGCTCAACTTTATCTGCTTAATCGATTGGGTGCCATAAGCTCTATTATCCTATGCCCTAATTACTATATCATCAACGTTCTAAGTCGCTGGCCAGCCTTAATAGCAAGAGGAATCAATCTTTATCTTTTTGCAATTTTGTGGTTGTTCAATCCACGATCCGTCATTGTCAATCTTCCCGAATAATTCATCCTTTCTGAGTAAGTTAATCAAGCTTGGGAGAGTCATACCTGTCCCATTTATCCCCTGTTCGATTAACTGATCGTTAGGCTTGCCTTTACTTGAAGTTGGAAGAAAAGACTGTGCAGTTAGAACGTCAGCTTTCTTCTCCTGATTAATACCCATAGAACCCGAAACGGTAAGAGATTATATGGCCGGCAATCACAGCTCAACTCCCCAGCCCCATGACCTTTCCAATCCGCCTCAAGTTCATCATCCTATTGCCCATCCAGATGATCCAGGGATGCAGCACACCCATATGGCCTTATTGGATTTAGTGCCTCATGATCGAGCCACCCATATCGCCATCAGAAACGGATCTTGGTTTGACCCCAATACCTGGCAAAGCGGCAAAATTCCAACGGATGATGCTCATGTGCTGATTAAGGAAGGGGTCTCTGTTCTCTATGGCGATGCCAGTAATGCTCGTCTCGAGACTTTGCGAGTAGATGGGGCCTTAACCTTTGCCCATCATGTGGATACTAAGTTGCTGGTCGATACCTTTGTGGTTGCCCCTTCCGGCGAGCTGATGATTGGATCAGAACGTAATCCGGTCCAAGCGGGGATCAAAACCCAAATTATCTTTACGGCAGACGGGGCTATCGATCAGTCATGGGATCCTACCCTTCTCAGTCGGGGGCTGATCAGCCATGGCAAGGTGAGAATCTATGGTGCAGATAAAACGGACTTTCTAGCCCTACAGGGAGAAGCCAATGCTGGAGACAATGTCCTGGTGCTCAAGGATGTCCCCAAAAGTTGGCAGATCGGCGATCAGATCGTCTTGGGAGGCACTAACTATCGGTATGGCCAGTCCGATGCCAATAATGCTCGATTTCAGGATGAGGAACTGACTATCACCCGTATTGAGGGCAATCGAGTCTACTTTACCAATAACGACATTACCGCTGGTGATAACACGGTCCTGCGGTTTGACCATCAGTTCCCTGATGTTGCTGAACAGGAACAGCTTCAGATTTATGTAGCCAACACCACCCGGAATGTGACCTTTGAAACGGAGAATGCTGCAACCCTTCCCACCCAGCAGCGAGCTCACGTGATGTTTATGCATAATCCCGATGTGGTGGTCACCCATGCTGGGTTTTATGACTTAGGTCGTTCGGATAAAAGCAAAGTTGTTGATGATCCTGGAACGAACGTCGATGGCTCATCAGGTGGGGGAACCAACCGTCGGGGACGGTATGGCCTGCACTTTCATCGAACCGGTGCGGAGGATATTAACGGTACTCCTGCCATCGCTCGGGGGAATGCGGTTGTTGGTTCTCCAGGCTGGGGAATTGTCCACCATGATAGCCATGCCGTGCTGGAAGACAATGTCGTTTTTGATGTCGTCGGCTCGGGCATTGTTGCCGAATCTGGCAATGAAGTTGGAGCCTGGCGCAATAATCTCACCCTGAAAACCACTGGGGTGGACTGGAATAATATCAATCAAACCCACGAGACTCGGGAGCGGCTATTTGACTTTGGGTTTAAGGGGGAAGGCTATTGGGTTCAAGGCGCAGCCCAAGTTGCCATGACTGACAATATTGCGATTAGTGCGAATGATGCTGGTATTTCGATCTTTGGGGACACCCTGCATCCCGACACGGATTTTCGGGATAAGGAAACTATTTCCGTCGATTTGTTGCCTCCAGCTATCCAAACGTTAGTTGCTCCCGCTGGCCAAACTGAAGTGGATGTAACCGATATCCCCCTGAGGCAATTGACTGGATTTCAAAGCTATAACACCCGGGATGGCATTAATCTTTGGGCTCATAAAACCAATTTTGATGGACAGCTCCTTTTAGATAGTCCTACGCCTCGGACGGCTCACACCTTACCCTCGACCATTGATGATTTTCAAGTATGGGGAGTTCGGGGTACGGGAGTTAAGGTGCAGTACAGTTCTTACACGGATATCCAGAATGGTTTGATTCTCGGTAATCCGGAACAACCCCGAGGGCGAGGGATTTTCGAAAACCATGCCTCGTTTAATATCAATTTCAACAATTTGCGGGTTAAGGGGTTTAATGAGGGATTCAAAATTGAATTCCCCAATCATCACCCGGATTTTATTGCCTCTTCCCTCAACCATAGCTATTTTAGCCAGAATAGATACAATCTATCGGCCATTGGCGGAGCCCCCAGGGGAAATAACGCTCGCCCCGATGACTTCCCCCAGAACCTGAAAATCAACAACACTCGCTTTATTGATGCGGGTAATAATGCGTTGCCTATCGCTCAGTTTGATAGCAGGATGATCGGGGGGTTAGGGGTATTGTTTGATGCAGGTACCTCTTACGATACGGATCCTTTAAGTCCAGACGGTCAGGCACTCACACGAGATTTAGCCAGTCATGCGATCGCAGCCTACGGTTGGGACTTTAACAACGATGGCAAACTCGATAAATTTGGGCGGCAAGTGAGCCATCATTTTGGCCAGTCAGGATCTCAAGCTGTCACCCTAACCGTCTGGGACAATCAAGGGGCAACCCAGGCCCTTACAAAAAACATCAATGTTCAAGCTTCTAACTACCTGAACCCGTTTTCAAATGCCAACTTTAGTGAAGGGACTCCCTTTGATGCGGCCTATAAAGCCAACAGTGCTGGGGCAGGTCTAGGCTGGCTCGCCACAGAGGGCGCTCAACAAGATGCTTCGATGGGTGACGGAGTGGCGGTGCTATCTAGCCCCAATCACTATGGCACAGGACTAGCCCAGGTGGTCTATGACCAACGGATGCGGCAGGGTAAGCAAACCTTAGGACTCAAACTCAAGAACATAGAGGGATCCAGCAAACTCAATAATGATATTGACATTACTCTTTGGGGCGTCAATGGCCAGTTCAGTAATACCCTGTATCAAACTACTGGGCCGGAAAAAGTAGGAACCTTGCCCATGAATCGGGTCAAGCTGACAGAGGTCACCCTTGGCGGTACTGATTTTGATTGGCAATCCTTCCGCTGGAACGTTGATCTCCAGCAGGGCTATGACTTTTTGCTGCTCCAGGTCAATACCCGAGGGACAAAGGACCCGGGAGATTTTGTGGGCCTAGATGATGTGAGGTTATTTGGCGATGGGCTATCAACGCCAACCCCTTCGCCAATCCCGAGCGGGTATAATCGTTTCTCCCTGGTCGGCACCGCTGATGATGACTGGATGCTAGGGAGCGATCGCAACCAGTATCTGGAGGGACGGGATGGCCAGGATACGCTTCGGGGTGCCGGGGGCAATGACAGCCTTCAGGGCGGCATTGGCAACGATCGTCTAAAAGGCGAAACAGGGAATGATAATCTGTTTGGCAGCGAAGGGGATGACTGGCTCGATGGGGGCTTGGGCGATGACAAGCTTAACGGCGGCACCGGGAATGACACCCTCTTTGGACGAGAGGGGAATGACACCCTCTATGGGGGGGATGATCTTGACCTCCTCTATGGCGATGATGGGGATGACACCCTCAATGGTGGAGGCGGGAATGATACCCTCTGGGGAGGGATGGGGAATGACAGACTCTATGGCTTAGAAGGAGATGACTCCTTAGGCAGCTCCATGGGGGACGATCACCTCAATGGGGGTGAAGGTCATGACACCTTGAGTGGGGGCGAAGGGGATGACACCCTCTATGGAGACGTTGGCGATGATCAACTGCTAGGCGCGAATGGCGATGATTCCCTCAATGGTGCAGCCGGGGATGATGAGTTGTGGGGGCAGAGTGGTAACGACACCCTCTATGGTGATGTGGGCAACGATGCCCTCTATGGGGGGGCAGGAGGTGACACCCTCAGTGGCGGCGATGATTCAGATACGTTAGCGGGTGGGCATGGCGATGATCGCCTCAACGGGGGAGATGGCCAGGATCAGCTCTTGGGCGACGGGGGTGACGATACCCTATTTGGCGGGCATGGCGATGATCAACTGCTCGGTTCCTATGGCAATGACACCCTTTACGGTGCCCAAGGGAATGACACCCTAGAAGGCAACCAAGGCGAGGACAGTCTCTATGGCTATGAAGGCGATGACCTGATCCGAGGGGGAATGGGACAAGACCGCCTGTATGGCGAGGCTGGGAATGATGCCCTCTGGGGAGGTCGTAGCGATGATTATCTATCCGGTGGCTCTGGCCATGACAGCCTTTGGGGTGAGGATGGCAATGATCAAATCTGGGCAGCGGCAGGCAACGATCGGATCGATGGAGGGATGGGGCAAGACTCCCTGGGGGGTGGCGCAGGTCATGACTCCATTCAGGGAGGAGTGGGTCATGATTTGCTCTCTGCCCAAGAGGGGGATGATAGGCTAGCTGGCGATGCTGGCAACGATACGCTCTATGGGGATAGCGGCCAAGACACCCTGATTGGCGGTCAAGGCAGTGATTCGGTACATGGTGGAGATGGCAATGATTGGCTAATGGGCGTTAATGCCAGCCAAGCTCAAGCAGGGCTGGGTGAGCAAGACATCCTCACGGATTGGACTGGCATGAATACCTTTGTGTTGGGAGATGCCAATCAGGCGTTCTACAACGATGGTCAAGACAATACTTTGGGCGCTGGGGATTATGCCCTGGTTAGAGGGTTTAATCAGTCCCGAGGGGACAAAATTCAGCTCCATGGGCAAGCCACTGACTATCGATTTGGTGCAGCTCCGCCAGGGATGCAGGCAGGAACGGCGATTTTCTTAAAGACTTCAGATCCTACGGATGAACTTATTGCGATTGTGGCCTATACCAATCACTTGAATAGCAGTTCGTTCTCCTTTGTCTAAAGCTTCTCAAACCAGTTAGGACGGGCCGTATCAAGGGGGAGAATCATACTGAGGCAACGATTTGTTCTCAATAATGCCCTCAGCTTGGTGGACTAGCGATCGCAGCTCCGATACGGTCTCTTCCTCAGCCTGCTGCCAAAACCCCCGCTGATGAGCCTCAAGCAGGCGTTCTGCCATATCTCGCAAGGCCCAGGGATTTTTATCCTGAATAAATGCTTGCACCTGAGGATTAAATAGGTAGGAGGTTGCTACTCCTTGGTACATATGGTCAGCAACACAGTGGGTGGTGGCATCATAGGCAAACAGATAATCGACGGTCGCCGTCATTTCGAATGCCCCCTTATAGCCATGACGCATTACCCCGGCAATCCACTTGGGATTCACCACCCGCGAGCGATAGACTCGGGCAATTTCTTCTTGGAGTTTGCGGACTTTAGGATTGCTGGGAATCGCATGGTCACCAAAGTAGAGTTCAGGGTTCTGACCCTGCACCGCCCGCACGGCAGTCGCTAAGCCGCCCTGAAACTGGTAATAGTCATCGGAGTCCAGCAGATCATGTTCACGATTATCTTGGTTATGGAGAACGATCTGCATTTGGCTGAGGCGTTGGCTAAAAGCTTCCGGGGCAAATTGCTCAGATGCACTGGAGGGTGAATGGGGAGATTGAGCGGTATAAGCGTAGCTACTCCAATTCATATAAGCCCGGGCTAAGTCCTGATCGTCAGTCCAGTTTTGAGATTCAATCAGACCTTGTAAGCCTGCCCCATAGGCACCAGGTTTAGAGCCAAAGATACGGTAGCGCGATCGCACTTCTGCAACCTCGGCACTCAGCCCTGCCGCCAACCAATATTGCCGTTCTTGCTGAACTTGGGAGATGAGGGGATTATTGTTATCCGGTTCATCCAAGCTAGCTACTGCATTTACTGCTCGATCAAATAAGTCAATCAAATTGGGAAAGGCATCCCGAAAAAAGCCTGAAATTCGTAAGGTGACATCCACACGAGGACGCCCCAGCAGAGAAAGGGGCAGTATTTCAAAATCGATCACCCGTCGTGATAGCCCTTCCCAAACGGGCTGCACGCCCAAAAGAGCCAGGGCTTGGGCCAAATCATCTCCGCCCGTTCGCATGGTGGCGGTGCCCCACATGGAGAGTCCTAAGGTGCGGGGATACTCACCGTGATCTTGGGTATAGCGCTCCACTAAAACCTCTGCCGCTTTGCGGCCCACATCCCAAGCACTTTCCGTGGGCAAGGCCCGAATATCAACGGAGTAAAAATTCCGCCCGGTGGGTAAGACATCCGGTCGTCCCCGAGTCGGAGCGCCCGACGCTCCACTGGGAACATACCGCCCGTCCAACCCTCTCAGAAGATGGATCATTTCTTGATCGGTTTGGAAGAGTCGAGGCAGTAGACTGTCGTGAATCCACGTCAGCTCTGCTTGTAGTTCTTCACCGTATTGGGAAAGATCAACGGGGTCTGGGGCTAAGAGCTGTTCGACTAATGTTGCTGCTTCTTTTTCTAGCTGTGCGATCGCATCTCCGACAATATGCAATGAGGCTGGGCCTAAAACTTGCTTTTGGGCAGGGTTCAGGGATTGGGCTGGATCGGCAGTTAAGGGATCCAAGTCTAGCTGCCAAACCTGGGCCAATGTCCGGGTCAGGCCCTGATGATCAGGACTGGGTTGACGGGCTAACGACACCACTAAGTCCCGTAACTGCGTCTGCTCTGGGCAGGAGCCAAAAATATGGAGGCCATCGCGAATTTGCGCCTCTTTGAGCTCACATAGATAGCCGTCAGCTTGGGTGAGTAAGGCTTCTAAGCCAGTTGGATCGTCTTTTGAAAGCGCCATTCCCAGATCTTGATCGAGCTGTTCCGTTTGGACGAGAGCCAAGATGCGATCGCGGATCACGGGCAGCCGCCTGGGATCTAAACTCTGGGCATCGTAATACTCATCAATTAAGGCTTCCAGCTTTTGCAGGGGGCCATAGAGTTCGGCACGGGTAAGAGGGGGCGTGAGGTGATCGAGAATCACCGCTTGGCCGCGACGTTTGGCCTGGGCTCCTTCACCCGGATCGTTGACGATAAACGGATAAAGATGAGGCAACGGACCGAGGGCAATTTCGGGATAGCAAGTCTCCGACAAAGCGATGCTCTTACCCGGTAGCCACTCCAAATTGCCATGTTTGCCCACATGGATTACAGCATGGGTCTGAAAGGCTTGCCGTAACCAAATGTAGAACGCTAGATATCCATGGGTGGGTTCTAAATCCGGGGCATGGTAGTTCAAACTCGGGTCGATATCGTAACCCCGAGCCGGCTGAATACCGACAAACACGTTGCCAAGTTGAATGCCAGCAATGGCAAAGAAACCATTTGGGGCCGCTTGACGAGGAGCCCCCCAGCGATCGCACATCTGTTCTTGAACCACCAAAGGGAGCTGAGCGAATACCGCTTCATAATCCGCTAAAGAAAGTTGCTGATAGACCTTTCGCAAGGGCCAACCTTCAGGATCATTAGTCACCCCCATGGTCAGCCATTCAATCAGTTGGTCACTGTCTTTCGGGAGTCCCGCTAAGGTATAGCCAGCGATCTGCATCGCTTGCAAAATGGCCATACAACTGGCAGGCGTATCGAGGCCCACTCCATTGGCAAGCCGTCCATCGCGAGTGGGATAGTTGGCCAAAATCAAGGCAATTCGTCGTTCAGCGGGATTGCAGTGCCTCAACTTCACCCAATTCGCCGATAATGCCGCCACAAACTGAATCCGATCGGCCACGGGCTGATAGCTGACCACGTCGGTTTCGAGTTGGGGATTATAGGTCTGGACCGCCTTAAAGGAGACGGCCCGACTGATAATCCGACCATCTACTTCCGGCAGAGCCACATTCATAGCCATATCTCGAGGAGCCAAACCTTGAAGTTGAGTTTGCCATCGCTCGACGGTGCCCCCACTGCAAATCACCTGCAAGACAGGAACATCCAAGTGTTGCCAGAGTTCCAGATTTAGGGTTTCAGCGGCCAGTTTTGCTAGGGAAAAGCTAGTGGTATTCAGCAGAAGATCGATACTCGGCTGATTGGGTGGATTGAGCAATTCCACCAGTTCCGCCTGCACCGCTGGATCCTGGAGGGATTGGACAAAGATGGGAACGGGGGTGAGATGGTGCTGGATTAAGGCTTGGGATAGGGATGCGATCGCATCCACATTCCCCGCTAAATAGTGAGCCCGATAGAAGAGAATCCCCACCCTCGGCTGCAAGTGAATAGGCGATTTTAGTTGTCTGGAGGAGAACAAGCCTATCCGGGGCACCGGCTGAGGCGGTAGGGGTTCTAGTTCCGCCTCAAAATGGCGATGAGCAATAAACTTTAAACTCTGGACACCGTTATCAATTCCGCCTTCGGTAAAGTATTGCCAAAGCTGATGAACCGCGGACAGTCCAACGTTCGAATGGCTGATTAGATCTGGATCGGGACGATCGTCTCCCGGTAGAACGTAGAGATGAGCACCCGTCTCAGCAACGGTTTCTTTCACCCGCTCTAAACCATAGGACCAATAAGCCCGCCCCCCCAACAGCCGAATAATGATCACCTGGGCCTGGGATAAAATAGACTCCACATAGTGATCGATACTGAGTTGCTGTTGGAGCTGCAATAAGTTAGCGACCCTGATAGAAGGAGCTTGATCGGTCAATCGACCTTGAGCCTGGGCTAGCACCTGAATATCCGTATCGGCTGCAGTAAGCACCCCGATCTGCGCTGGGGTTTGCTCCACAAAAATAACACCTTCCGTTGAACCTGCCTCCCAGCCTCCAGGCATTGCCGCCAGACGATGCATAACGTTTCTCCCTCCATCAATGATCTTTGACTCTGATCCATAGACATGATTACGAAGGACTCTACGCAAATATTGCGAATAATTGAAAGCCTTAAAGAAATCAGTTGAACTTCCCCAATCTAGGCGAGTTCACGATAGAAACAGATTAGTCATGGCACTAAGCCGTCATGATTTTATCTCTACTCGGTAGGTTTAGGTGGGTGGCTGTCGATAGCCGCTTAGGGCCGTTTATTTCATCGGAAAGGTATCCACTTATTTGATCAGCCATCAGGCGTTACTGGGGGAAGCTGGATACAAGTGCAGGAGCCTGGATAATGCCTGTTTCAGCACCAGAAATATTTGAGCATACATTGCCTCATCACGTATATCCGCAATTGAGTTCATCTCTAGCCGATATGGTGCGGTTTATTCCTGGTGCTGCCAAACTCCTCAACCATCTTGAGGTAGAAGCAATTGTTCACAAAACACAACGATTCACCGTCTTAACTTCAAAAAGCTTTAGTGCCTTAGTTTATGAAATGTCAGAGGGTGGGACCCCTAAGCTAAAGCTGACGTTTGAACCGACTGCGATTACGGCTTTTCTAGAGCATCTCTACCAACGTTGTCCAGCAGATACCCCACTCCGAGGGCAAATGACTGAGGTGATAGAGCGCCAGTCCCGCAAAAACAATGATGCCAAACTACAGGGACAGTTTACGCTGCTATCCCTCGCTGCGTTGCATTCTGACTCCAGACCAGAGGTTGCTTCCCTGACGTGTGAGGTCTCCTTACATCAACCTGCAATTCAGGAACACCTTTGTCAGCAGATCATCTCTCAACTCAGCCAGGGCGAAGAATTGACCACTCTTCTGGCGATGGTAGTGGAGAAGACTCGCCATCTTCTCCAGGCGGATCGGCTACTCATCTATCAATTGCGACCGACTGAACCCATTGCCAATGCCGAGTCTCAACAGCTTACTACTCAGCCATCAAGGGGATCTGTCATCCATGAAGCCTTGGCCTCTCCGGAGCTTCGGTCTGTATTACCTGAGCAGGAACAGTTGGGTGGCATCGCTACTTCTGATTTCTTGTTCAAGTATCAGCAGGGCTATACCTTAACGGTACCCAATGTTCACTCAAATGACGCTATCTCCAAGGACCTAACCCGTTTTCTAGACTCTATTCAAGTAAAGGCATTGCTGGTTACCCCGATCTTGGTCAAATCTGAACTGTGGGGCATGTTAGTGGCTCATCAGTGCCTTCAGCCTCGTCAATGGCACGTTCAAGAACAAGATCTCCTTAAACAAATTGCGGAACATATCTCCATTGCAGTTCATCAGGCTGATTTACAGAATCAAGTTCAACAGCATAAGCAAACCTTAGATGAGCAAGTGGCTCAACGAACCCAAGAACTCCATGCCGCACTGCTAGCAGCCCAATCTGCGAATCAGGCTAAAAGCGACTTCCTGGCAACCATGAGCCATGAACTGCGCACGCCTTTGACCTGCGTGATTGGCATGTCAGCCACCCTGTTACGCTGGTCTCTGGGGCCACTGACGGATAAACAACGGAGTTGCTTACAAACTATTCATGACAGCGGTGAGCATTTGCTAGAGCTGATCAATGACATTCTCGATTTCTCCCATGTGCAATCGGGCAAGGCCACGCTCAACTTAAGTGAGTTTTCCCTCACCACCTTAATTCAACAGCTCTTGCAAGTGATGCGAGATAAGGCGGATGCCCATCAAGTGCAGCTCAAGGCTAACTTAAAGATTCCTCCTGATCGAGATCGGTTTATTGCCGATTTACGCCGAGTTCAGCAAATTCTGATCAGTCTAGTTGACAATGCCATTAAGTTTACGCCGATGTCAGGAAAGGTGACCTTGCGAGTATGGGTAGAAACCAATACTGCGGTGTTTCAGGTGGAAGATACAGGTATTGGCATTTCACCCAGTCAGCTCCCTCACCTGTTTGAAAAGTTTCAGCAATTGGATGCGTCTTATCATCGCACCTATGAAGGCGCTGGATTAGGATTGGCGCTTGCTCAGCAATGTGTGACGATGCATCAAGGTTGGATCGATGTCAGTTCGGAAGAGGGGCAAGGATCGATCTTTACGGTTCAGCTTCCCAATCAATCGGCATTGTTTCAACAAAAAACCTCTTCCCAGCCCTTATCAGAAGGACGCATTGTTCTGATAGAGGGGCATGAAGAGGATGCAACGCTGCTGTGCGATATGCTAACGGCTGCCAATTATCAGGTGATTTGGATGGTTGAAGCCTCTGCAGCCATTGACCAAATTCGATTGTTACAACCCATAGCCGTCATTGTAGATGCTCAGTTACCTGCCCAAGGATGTTTGAATTTGATCCGTCGTCTCAGAGCGCTTCCTGGCACCAATCAAATCAAACTTATCGTCCTAACTCAAGAAGGGGTATCCAAAGATCATCAGCAGTATTTAAGTTTAGGCGCCGATGCCTATCTGTTGAAATCTCTGCAACCCGAAGACCTATTACGCAAGGTCAATGTTTTATTGAAATCGGCTTCTGTAATCTAGCGACTCTGCCAATAAGCCATTGCCCTGTTCATTGAAAGTAACCCTGGAAACCGGAACGGGTTACTCCAGTTCCTTGGAAGCCTCTTCAGCATAAAGATTAGCCATTAGTGATTTTATCCGCATCCGAGGAATATACGGCCATCCCCCCTCGGTTTCTATTTCCCGGAGCAATAGGTATAAAGCTTGGCGATTGGTGGGGAGGGTCTTGATAAATAAGTCTTCCCGAATGCGCCGATGCAATGTTTCTAACAAGCGCAACAGCTGCAATAGTTCAGTAGAATCTCCTGCGGAACGCTGGGCCTGGGCATAAACGACGCTTTGTATCTGTTCAAAGTCATCACTCGATTGTGTTGTGGGTTCACCACTAGTCATGTTCTAACTTGTTATTGTGTTGAATAGCTCCATTATCGGCCTTTGTGGGCAGGCTTGGCTATCACGCAATGATTCAAGCGAGATCTATTCCCATTCAATCGTGCCAGGGGGTTTAGAGGTGATATCGTAGACAACCCGATTCACTCCCTTAACTTCATTAACAATTCGATTAGAAATGGTTTCTAGGAGTTCGTAGGGAGCCCGAGACCAGTCCGCTGTCATCCCATCTTCGCTGGAAACAAATCGCAGCACGATGGGATAAGCATAGGTGCGCTGGTCCCCCATTACCCCAACACTGCGCACGGGCAATAGGACGGCAAACGCCTGCCAAAACTCACTGTAATACCCGGATCGATTGATTTCTTGACGAACAATTAAATCCGCATCGCGCAGAATATTAAGCCGCTCTGCGGTGACCTCACCAATAATCCGAATGGCTAAGCCGGGTCCAGGAAAAGGGTGACGATTGACAATTTCTTCGGGCAATCCGAGGGATCTACCGACTTTACGGACCTCGTCTTTGAACAGCTTCCGCAAGGGCTCAACTAACTTAAACCGCAGATCTTTGGGTAATCCACCGACGTTATGGTGACTCTTAATTTTGACCGCTACCCGTTCGCCAGTTGCTGGGTCTACATTGGTGTCGGCAGATTCAATCACGTCGGGATAGAGGGTCCCTTGAGCCAGATAATCGAAGGGGCCGAGACGTTTCGATTCTTCTTCAAAGACTCGGATAAACTCGTGGCCAATCCGTTTCCGCTTTTCCTCTGGATCGGTAATCTCATTCAAGCGTTCTAAAAAGCGATCGCGGGCCATTACATATTCCACCGGAATGTGAAACTGGTCTCTAAACAGCTTCACAAGACGCTCGGGTTCCAGCTTGCGCATAAACCCTTGGTCAATAAACATGCAGGTTAAGTTATCACCAATCGCTTTATGGAGAAGGAAAGCTAGGGTAGACGAGTCAACCCCACCAGAGAGAGCCAGCAAGACCCGCTTATCCCCCACTTTGGCCCGAACTTCGCGAATCGCTTCTTCGACAAAGGCTTCCGTGGTCCAGGTGGGCTCACATTCACAAATGTGATAGACGAAGTTACAAATCAGGGCCTGTCCCCCTTGGGAGTGAACCACCTCTGGATGGAATTGGACTCCGTACAGCCGCCGATCATGATGAGCGACCGCAGCTTGGGGAGTGTTGGTCGTATGGGCTAGGACTTTAAACCCTTCTGGCAGAGCGGTCACGGAATCTCCATGACTCATCCACATGGTGGTTTCGTTGTCGACGTTGGTGAGTAAATCCGTGGGGTCATCAATAATCAAGGAAGCTTTCCCATATTCAGCCGCATCGGAGGCTTCTACTTGCCCACCCAACTGCTGGACCATCAGCTGCATACCATAGCAAACCCCTAAAACAGGGATCCCCAAGTTCCACAACTCAGGATCGCAAGCGGGGGCATGGTCGGCATAGACCGAATTAGGTCCGCCCGATAAGATAATGCCTTTCGGGTTAAGCTGTCGAATCTGCTCAATGGAAGTCCGGTAGGACAACACTTCCGAATAGACCTGGGTCTCCCGAATCCGACGAGCGATCAGTTCGGAATATTGTGAGCCAAAGTCCAGAATGACAATCATTTGCCGATCCACTGGGGTCTTGGCAAAGGTGGAATCTTGGGGGTGAACAGAGGTCGGTTGCTGGGTCTGAGAAGGCACTGAAGATATCCCGATAGATGATGAAGGGGCAGGGTTTGAATAAAGCGTTATCAACCAGAAAATTAGAAAACCCTAGAACCCAGATATGGATAACTAGCGATTGAAGAATATAGTGTAGGGCTTTTAAAAATAGCTATAAATATTCTTACAAGTTTAGGTCAATCTGGGGGGTGGTGACAAAATGCTTGAGCAAAGTTTTCCCAGACGCGCTAATGGCAAACAGTTGACGATTGCGGTTAAATAAGGCCGAACCGACTTGGACGGTGCGATCGCAATGGGTCTGGATATAAGTTTGCGATCTCGCATCAATTCCTTCGGTAATCGCCCCATAAACCTTGTCTACCCAGCCACTGTGGTTTTGCTGATCTAAGTTCATTAAGAATTGCAGCGCTGCTTCAGCGGTCGCTTTAGACAATAAAGATTGGAGCTGAGGTGTAGGCAATCCTACCTTCGCGGCATAGGCTGTCATAATCTCCAGACGAGCGTCTGCTAAATGGTGATGAGTCTGAAAAATTCCGCCCGCCAGCTTCAGCAGCTTGCCATGATATCCAAGGAGTAACACAGAAGAGACACTGTGCAATCCTGCTTCCACCAATAGCGGTCCCAACCAATTAGCCGTTTTAACCTGATCCTCAGGTGGAATGCCCAAAATATGGGCAATATCCAAACCATTTTCACCAACACAAAACACTAAATTTTTCTGATCCGCCGCCTTTTGGCGCAGCTCCGACCGAAATTGTTCGAGCTGCTGGGGCGCACTCAAAGGTTGGGATATGCCTGAGGTGCCGAGGAGGGATAGCCCTTCCACAATCCCAAACGCCGCATTGGAAGTGCGCGCGGCCAAGGCCCGTCCTTCGGGCAGGATAAGAGTGACCTGAATCCGATCGCCCGATTTTAGATGATGGGACAAGTTCTGTTTTAGGAGCTGTTGGGCATAGCGATAAATCGCCGGTTGATTGCCTTGATTTTGGTTGAATCCAATCCCTTCTCCTCCCTTTAAAAGGATGGGTTCTGCCTGGTCAGGGGCCGCCCATTCTACTAAAGCCCAAATCGGAGTATGTCGCGTTAAGTCCAAATTATCGCCGGGATCGCTGCGGGTGATGGCTAAGGCTTGGCTCGGTCCCAATCTGGAGACTTGTTCAATGGGAATCTCTACCCACTGCTGAGGCTTGACCAAGTTCAACGTCACTTGGGATCGGGGCTTGGCGTCGTAAAGATGTTGCAAAGCTGCGATCGCAGCCGCACAAGCAAAGACCGGTAAAGTATAGCCAGAGCGGGGGGGCGGGTTTGACATGCAGAAATGCTCGATTTGCCAGAGCATTCAGAACAGTAATGTTTTATCCTTTAAAACTGGGGACTTTTTGACAGACCGAAGTCAATCACGATCCCTCATCATTATTTTGTTATACGAGATCCCATAATCATTATGAAGCGCTTTGTCTCCCGTCTACTCAGCTTAATGCTTGTAGCCTCGATGTTCCTAACTGGTTGCTCGCTTCTCTCCCCTGAGACCCTTCTATCGGGTGACTATCAGCAAGACACCATTTACGTGATTGACAACCTCAGTAATGCAATCACCTTGCCTGATGATGATCCCAACAAGGCAGAAAACCAAGCAGCCGCTGGCGCTCTCATCAGTGAATATGTATCTCGGTATCGTCGGAAGCCCCAATTAGCTGGGTCTGCTTCCTTTATGACCATGGCTACTGCCCTCAATGGCATTGCTGGACACTACAAATCCTATCCCAACCGCCCCCTACCTCAACGACTCAAGGATCGGTTGGAACTGGAGTTCAAACAAGCTAAGATTGCCCTCAAACGCGAATCTGCTGCTTAACGCTCACTTGAAGGACTCTGTGCATGTTTGGTCTAGGTTGGTTGGAAGTTGGACTGATTGCTCTCGCAGCAGTACTCCTGTTTGGTCCCAAGAAATTACCGGAATTAGGAGCGTCTCTAGGCAAATCCTTGAGGGGCTTTAAAGAAGAGTTACAAGACGCCGCCGAAGAAGACTCAGCCGAAGACTAGATCAGCATACCCGCGACTCAGTGATTCAGCCTATCCCCCCTCTTTTGATCAATTAGGAGGGGGGATTAAGTTTGGCTCTGATTACACGCCTAGTGGGAAGGGAGACTTGCTGCAAGGGCGCCATAGTATGGCAGCACTCCTTGCCATGAGGATGGCCGACCCGCCTGCCATTGCTGATGAGCTAAGGCAATCATGGCCTGGCAACGATGCTCTGGCTCTGGGGTGCCAGGGAAAAGATGGTGGTGAATCCTTTCTGTCGATAAGAGGCGTTGCCAAACCTCTTGATCGACATATTGAAGCGGCTTATCGGTCGACAAAACCCGATTCGACTGGTCCCAAGTAAAGAGACTGCCATACACGGAACCGCGTTGACCCGGGCATTCTACAGCAATCCGTTCCCCACCATGGACCTTAGATGAACAACTAGCATAGGCATAGGCTTGGGCGGTGAGAGTCGAAACCCCATAAAGCGGAATGTGTAATTGTTGAGCTAAGGTGCGGGCCGTGACGACACCGATGCGGGTCCCCGTAAAGCTGCCCGGCCCTTGAGCAACCACCAACCACTCCAGATCGGTCCATAAGCAAGATCCGAGAAATGTCTCTAAATATGGGTGGAGGTGGATAGAGATATCTCGGCCTAAATCCCAAGTTTGATAGCGGTTGATCTGGTCAAAATTGGAGAGGCCTAGCGTTAAAGCAGCGCTAGTCGTATCAAGGCCGAGGGCATACATATGGAACTTCGTGATAACGATCACCTTCTCATTCTAGTAAAGCAGGGGATGATAGTTACACAACCTTTGAGCGGCAGATAGGGCAACCACGGCAGGCATATGGAACGCATTTTGGGCGAGTATTTAGGAGAATTTAACGGCTATAGTGGCTGGATTGTTTGGAATCTATTTCTAGCCTTTATTCCGATGGCTTTAAGCTTTAGGCTCTTTCGATGGTCGCCACGATCACGATCGCTGGTGTGGTGGATTGGTTTGATTGTGTTTATTGCGTTTTTACCCAATGCACCCTATCTACTCACGGACATTATTCATTTAATTGGTGCGGCTCGCCATACTCGTTCCGTTTGGATTGTGACTCTGTTCTTTATTCCGCTGCACACTTTTGCCATTCTGGCTGGCTTTGAAGCCTATGTTATCTCTTTGATTAATCAAGGGCACTATCTCAAAAAGCAAGGTGCGGGCCAGTATGTAAAGTGGGCAGAGATCCTGGTGCATATTCTCAGTGCGGTTGGCATTTATCTAGGACGGTTTATCCGCTTTAACAGTTGGGACCTGATCACTAACCCGCAAAATGTCCTCCTGGTCACGCTCAATGAACTCACCTCGAAATTCCCGATTGTGGTTATCTCGATTACTGTACTCGTGTTAATCCTGTTTTATTGGATAATGAAGCAGATCACCCTAGGGCTGGTGCTACGGTTTCGGCATGTCCGCCAATCTAACCAAGGTCTGTTTTCCGATCAAGATCTGCTCTGAGGGTAGGTGCGACCATGCCAGAATGGTGGCATACCCCCAATGGAAAGGATGAGTGATGCCCTTAGAACGCCGATTATCTCGTGATGCTTTTTTGCAGAATGAGATTGTGATTTTGAAGCAACTTTGTCTGACTCCGAGTCGGATGTTTCAACCCGGGCGCTATAAAGTCAGTGATTTGCCAGATGAGGCGTTCACAATGGGGTTAGTTGAACGGGCTCCCATTCCCTCTGAAGAGAATCAAGATACAAACCCATCGCCATAGATTTGGGCATAAGCGGGTAGATAAACTGCTGCTTTAAAGGGCTACCAACTAATCTTCGGCTCAGAGCTAGACATACACTCTGTTGGGGATATTGAGCGTCCTTCTTGATCAAAGATGGGCGGTCCTAAAGATCTATCGGATCTTGATTGCACCCTAGATCTACATCCAAGGGTATTAACTGCGATAATGGGTGAGTTTGCCAAAGTGCAAGGATAACTTTCTCCTTGGTGGAGGAAATATTGTTGTTTAAAGCGGGAGCTGGATCAATCAGGTATGCGAACCCACTATTGCAGTGAACTAAGAAATGATCATGTGGGTGAACGGGTAACCCTCTGTGGTTGGGTAGACCGCCGTCGCGATCATGGGGGAGTGATTTTTTTAGATGTGCGTGATCGCACCGGTATCGTCCAAATTGTCAGTGATCCGGAACGAACCCCTGATGCCTATCCCCAAGCGGATGCCCTGCGCAACGAATATGTCGTTCGCATCCAGGGTGAAGTCAGTCGTCGTCCTGATGATTCTTTAAATCCGCGCCTGCCGACAGGAGAAATTGAGATCTACGCCGATCAGATTGAGCTACTAAATGCGGTTCATCAGCAGTTGCCTTTTCAGGTCTCGACTGCCGATGTGGAATCGGTTAAAGAGGAGCTGCGTCTCAAGTATCGGTATTTGGATTTGCGACGCGATCGCATGCATCAAAACATTATGATGCGGCATCGACTGATTCAATCCATCCGCCGCTACTTGGAAGATCAGCAAGGCTTTATTGATATTGAAACTCCCGTTTTAACGCGCTCTACCCCCGAGGGTGCTCGGGACTACCTGGTTCCCAGTCGAGCCAATCCAGGCGAATGGTTCGCTTTGCCCCAGTCACCGCAAATCTTTAAGCAACTGTTGATGGTGTCTGGGTTTGACCGCTATTACCAAATTGCTCGTTGTTTCCGGGATGAGGACTTACGGGCCGATCGCCAGCCAGAATTTACGCAGTTGGATATGGAAATGAGCTTTATGTCCCAAGCGGAAATCATCCAGCTCAACGAAGACTTAATGCGGCATATCTTCAAGACCCTCAAAGAGATTGATCTACCGCAGACCTTCCCGCAAATGACCTACATCGAGGCGATGGAACGGTACGGTACGGACCGACCGGATACTCGATTTGGCCTGGAATTGGTCAATGTCTCTGACTTGCTCGCTGACTCAGGATTTAAGGTATTTTCAGGGGCGATCAAAAAAGGGGGGCAAGTTAAAGTCCTGCCCATTCCCGATGGCAATGCCAATATTTCCAACGTTCGCATCAAACCCGGTGGCGATTTGTTTTCTGAGGCCAGTGCAGGTGGCGCCAAAGGTCTGGCCTATATTCGTGTCAAAGACGATGGGGCGATAGATACGATTGGGGCGATTAAGGACAATCTCTCTCCAGAGCAGACGGCAGAACTACTAGAGCGTACGGGAGCCAAACCCGGCCATCTCCTCCTCTTTGGGGCAGGTCCCACAGCAATTGTCAATGCCTCTCTCTCTCGGCTGCGGTTGGCGTTGGCAGCAGAAATGAATCTGATTGATCCAAACCGAATCGATTTGCTGTGGATTACCGAGTTCCCCATGTTTGAGTGGAACGCCGATGAAAAGCGTTTGGAAGCGCTCCATCATCCCTTTACAGCTCCCTATCCTGAGGATGAAGCCGACCTTAAAACCGCTCGTGCCCAAGCATACGACTTGGTCTATAACGGCCTGGAAATTGGCGGGGGAAGTCTGAGGATTTTTCAAGCTGACCTACAACAGCGAGTATTTGATGCCATTGGTTTATCGGCGGACGAAGCCCAGGATAAATTTGGGTTCTTGCTCAATGCCTTTAACTTCGGCGCACCCCCCCATGGCGGCATCGCCTATGGCATTGATCGCTTGGCGATGCTGCTGAGTGGCGAAGAGTCCATCCGTGACACCATTGCCTTTCCCAAAACCCAGCAAGCTCGTTGCTTGCTGACCCAAGCCCCTTCATCAGTCGATCCAAGACAACTGAAAGAGCTGCACATCAAGTCCACAGCTGAACCCAATCAGTAAATTGAGGTCGATAACCGTCCCCGATGGGGTGATTGTGGTACTAGGTCAGAGTTTAAGGAACCTTAAGGGCTTATTGGGAGACAACTCAACCAGAAACACCGATATCTGGATGATTTCCAACTCTTAATGGTTCACCCGCCTGCTTCGATCCCTTAACTGAATTAACACTATGAAAATCCATTGTCTTGCTCACCCAGGTTACTGTGTCCGTCATACGGCTCGATCTGGCATATTGGGGTTGACTATGCTGCTGGGGTTATCGTTGCCTATAAAAGCTCAACCCCAGACACCGACCGCTTCAGAAATGCAGTATCGTGTGCTGTCGGTGACTGGGCAAGGTATCGAAAATATTCAGACCACCCAGGCTCAGGTCCGCTTGGGCGTGGAGGTTCAGGGTAAAACCGCCGAGGCTGTCCAACAGCAAGTTGCCAGCCGCTCTGCTGCGGTGGTCTCTCTCTTAAAGTCTCGCCAGGTGAAGAAGCTGGAAACAACAGGGATTAACCTGAGTCCGAACTATAGCTACAACAATGGCCAACGACGACTGGTGGGCTATCAAGGCAGCAATATTGTCAGCTTCCGGGTTGATATTGAGGCAGCCGGTCCTCTGATGGATGATGCGGTCAAAGCCGGAGCGTCACGGATTGATCGCGTTTCGTTTGTGGCGGCAGACGCTACGATCGCAGCCGCCCAAAAGCAAGCTTTAACCCAAGCCACTCAAGATGCTCAAGCTCAAGCTAGGGCCGTGTTATCTACGCTGAACCTGTCTCCCAAAGATGTGATCAGTATCCAAATCAATCGGGCCAATGCCCCAGCCCCACCCCCGATTCCGATCCAAGCAACGGTTCTGAGATCTGAGTCTGCCTCAACCCCGGTCGTGGGTGGTGAACAATCTGTCCGAGCTGCGGTCACCCTACACATCAGATACTAAGCTTCATACGCCCCGCTAGTCGCTGGCGAGACCTCCTAGCAGTAGAACGCAGATTTTGGGCATTGGTGCCACAATACGATCTAATGCCCCCACCCAGATTTGATCAAACCATAACTTCCCATTAATCTTGTCTCAACGGTTTGATGCTTTCCCTTTAATGGGCTTGTCGTTTATGTAGCGTTATCGCAACTATGGCTGTACAGAAAATTTCAATCTGGCAAAAAACACCCCAATTGGTGATGTCTGCTTTGCTAATTGCAACGGTGGCAGTGCCGCTAGGGTGTCGCCCACGTGATGGAGTGGGCAATACTGATGTCAAAGTATTGAACTATTTTCGCAGCGATACCTATAAAAGTCTGGATCCACCTAAACAATTTGACGTGGCTTCAGCCAATATCATTGCTAATGTTTATGATCCGCTCCTCGAATACCACTATCTCAAGCGCCCCTACGAATTAGCGCCCAACTTGGTGGAGAAAATGCCTGAACTGGGAGCAGATAAACTCACCTATACATTTACCCTTCGTAAGGGTATCCAGTTTCACGATGATCCGTGTTTCCCTGACGGTAAAGGTCGAGAATTGACAGCAGATGACGTCATTTACTCTATAAAACGATTTGCTGATGTTAATGTAAATCCACAAAGCTATCCAGTCCTCCTTCAAGATCGGATCAAAGGGCTCGACGCTTTTCGTGAAAAAACCCGTCAACAAAAAAACATAGATTACGACAAAGAATCAGTCGAAGGGATCAAGAAAATTGACGCTCACACCTTTCAGATTGTGATGAGTAAACCCGATCCGCTTACTTTGATGTCGTTTGCCTCAGAAGCCTTAGCTATTGTTCCTAAAGAAGCAGTTGATAAGTATGGGGATAAACTCAATCACCATGCAGTGGGTACAGGGCCATTTATTCTAGCTGACAACCCTCGTCGAGGGGTAATGGTGCTCAAGAAAAACCCTAACTACCACGGAACTTATCCCACTGAAGGCGAGGCAGAGGATAAGCAGAAAGGTTTATTAGCAAGCGCAGGGAAAAAATTACCTTTAGTTGATGAAATTAGGCTGCCATTGATTGAAGAATCCCAACCCGCTATGCTCCAATTCCGTAAGGGAGGTTTAGATTGGATTGGGTTAGATCGGAATAATTTCCCGAATATGGCTTACAAAGATGATAAAGGGTTCCATCTCAAAGACGAGTTTGCTAAAAAATTCGAACTCTATTGGGTTGAATCATTATCATCGTCTTTTATTGCTATTAACTGGAAGAATCAGTTATTGGGGAAGAATAAAGCATTGCGTCAAGCTTTAGCCTACACCATCAATGTCCCTGAGTTTATAGACAAAATGAGCAATGGCCGAGGTACGCCGTTACAGACCATTGTTCCTATTCCCATTGATGGTAGTCAGCAATCAATTAAAACTAACTGGTATTCTCACAATCTGCAAAAGGCGAAAGAGAAATTAAAAGAAGCTGGATATCCCGATGGTAAAGGTCTACCTCCTTTAGTGATGCTTTATGGCTCGACAGATTCTGATACTCGGCAAGCCTACGAGTTTATGCGGGCACAATTTGCAAAAGCAGGCATTAATCTTAAGGCTGAGTTTTTTACCTTCTCTGAATTTCTGCGACGAAAGGAAGATGGTAATTTTCAACTTTCTGGTGGAGGATGGCGTGCAGACTACCCAGATGCAGAGAACTTCTATCAGCTTTTATATGGACCTAATCAAGCGCCTGGACCTAATGCTGGTTCCTATAAAAATGCAGAATTCGATCGTCTGTATGAACAGATGCGCCAGATGTCTCCTGGTCCAGAGCGGAATCAGATCATTGAGAAAATGGCTGCAATCGTCACTGAAGATGTACCCGTAGTGTTGACTTCGTCTCCGATTGCGGTGGGCATGCATCAAAAATGGTTGTTGAATATGAAACGGAATTTGATGTTAGGGTCTCAATTCAAGTTTTTAGATATAGATACTCAAGCTAAGTCTCAAGGGCTGAGATAATGCTGAGCTATGTCTTCCGCCGCCTTCTCTATATTATTCCTACTATTTTGGGGGTGGCAGTTCTGATCTTTGTTCTTTTCTCAGTTGCTGCAGAAGATCCCGTGAGAGTGGCATTAGGACCGCATGCGACGCAGCAATCGATTGCCGATCTGGAAGCACTTTGGGGTTTGGATAAGCCACTTTGGCAGCAATTCTTAGTCTTTCTAAAGCAGATTGTTACCTTTGATTTTGGCGTATCGTATGTGACAGGCGATAAACTCAGTGATGCTTTTGCTAGTGGGGCACTAGTGTCTTTGAGCTTAACACTACCGCCTTTTGTGTTGGGATTAGTCATCAATATCTCAATCTCAATGATGATTGCCTATTTTCGAGACACATGGATTGATAAGTCTGCCACTGCAATTGCCTTATTCTCAATGAGCTTTTCCTACTTGGTCTATATCATTGCATTGCAATATTTATTGGCCTTTGAACTGGATTTATTTCCTATCTTTGGCTATGCACAAGGCTTGGACTTCATTCCATACTTAGCTTTGCCATGGTTGATCATTTTGTTGGTCTCTATTGGCCCAGATGTTCGTATATACCGAACTATTTTTCTTAACGAGATGCAGGCTAATTATGTTCGCACTGCCCGTGCGAAGGGTGTGAGAGAGAGGAGTGTTCTATTTGTTCATATTCTCAAAAACGCTATGATTCCCACTTTGACGTTCACAGTTGTTGCTCTTCCTTTTTTGATTTTAGGAGCTTTCCTACTGGAGCGGTTTTTCAGTATTCCAGGAATAGGAGACTTATTAATTACTGCCATTAATAATGGTGACTTTCCAGTTTTAAAAGGAATGACAATGTATATCACCATCTTTTATTCGGTTTTTAATCTAATCACTGATTTATTAATTGCTGCAGTTGATCCACGGGTGAAATTAAATTAGAACGTTATGCCATTTATTCAATTAAATAGTCTTTACTGGGAAGCAGCACAGAAACTATATCGTCGCAAGCTAGTCTTGATTTGCTTAGGTATTATTGCTGTTTATATTTTGGTTGCTCTACTGGGGATTTTTAATTTGCTCCCAGATTATCGAGTCAAGGTTGGAGATGGATATGAAGTGCCATCTTTGAGTGTTGCTAAGATTTTTGGTACAGATATTTTTGGCTACTCAGTTCTTTACAAAATATTGGCAGGAACTAAAACAGCGATTTTAATTGGCTTTGTCGTAACAAGTATTTCTGTGCCAATTGGTATCATATTGGGCGCTTTGGCTGGTTACTATGGTGGCTATGTTGATGCTGCGGTGGTTTGGCTATATACAGTCATCAGTTCTGTTCCCTATATTTTGATGGTTATTGCTATTTCTTATGTCATTGGCAAGGGACTGATTGCAATCTGCTTAGCCATGGGATTAGTGGGCTGGGTCGGGTTATGCCGACTAATTCGCAGTGAGGTGCTGAAAACACGCAGTTTAGAATACGTGTCTGCCGCTAAAGTAGTTGGGGCAAATGACATACAGATAATTTTCAGTCATATTCTTCCAAATGTTCTCCATTTAGCCGTTATTAGTGCATCTCTTCAAATCCTAGGCGCAATCAAGTCAGAAGTGATTTTGACCTTTTTAGGGGTTGGAATTCAAAGTGGTGATAGTTGGGGGTCAATGATCTCTGATTCGAAGGGTGAGCTAGTTCAAGGGATATGGTGGCCTTTAGCGGGAGTCGTTTTAGCAATGTTTCTGCTGATTTATTCTCTTAACGTAGTCAGTGATGCCCTGCGAGATGCATTAGATCCTAAATTGCGAGGGTCAACCGAGGTGGCAGAAGGTGATGCTCAATTTGAGGGACAAGCGACAGGCGTTCAAAAGGCTTAGGATTATCAACTGGTTTCGGGTTTTTATCTATCTGACCACAAATATTGGCTTTTAAACCTGATATAGCAATCAAAGATTGGGTTAGGACACTTTTCTGAAGGCATGATCCACCGCATCCCAAAAATTTTCGAACTGATGACCTGTTTTGCGTAAGCAA
>NZ_JANQOP010000106.1 GCF_028285745.1 Acaryochloris sp. IP29b_bin.137
GGTACTCAGCCAGGGATTGGCCTAGGTAACCACTCGTCGAAGCAGCTACCCAGGGATACGTGGCGATATCGGCAATGGAATAGTCGCCCGCCATGTAAGAGTTGTTGGCTAATTGGCGATCTAGGACGCCTAGAAGTCGTTGGGTTTCCTTTTCGTAGCGTCCAATGGCATAGGCTAGGGGTTCAGGGGCCGAACTGCGAAAGTGTCCTAGTTGCCCAAACATAGGGCCAACGCTTGCCATCTGAAACATCAGCCATTCAATAACTTTGGCGCGTTCCCCAGGTTTGCTGGGAAAGAACTTTCCGGTTTTCTCCGCTAGATAAATCAAGATGGCACCAGATTCAAAGACAGTGATATCTGTCTGGCGATCAATTATGGCTGGAATTTTGCTGTTGGGGTTGATGGCCACAAACTCAGGCTTAAACTGATCCCCTTGACCAATGTGGACCTTGTGGATGGTATAGGGCAGTCCGAGTTCTTCCAGCAGGATCGCTGGTTTGTAACCGTTCGGTGTTGTGAAGGTATAGAGGTCAATCATAATTTTCTCCGGTTCAAACTTAGTCACAAGTGTTATGGAGCTAGCTCCAAAGCCGGGATAATCGGGAGCCACCAGATGGAAGGTATCTGCCAGCGCTGGAATCAGATTCCGAAACATGTGAGAGGAGGTGGGAAACCCATGAAGCAAAAGAATGGGGAGCATCCTTAAGAACCAGCTTCGCGGTAAAAAATTTCCAGTCCGTCAATTTCAAACGAGGGTAGTCATAGCTGCATTTCTCCTTAATCGGTGTTGGTGGACAAATAATTCACTCTTCCCAGACGTGCCTACATTTCAGGGACAATCAGGTCGCCTTTCGCCCAAGCTGCATCGGCGTTAGATTTCATCGTGGCTGCGTCAGCTTCCCATTGGGGCTTGGTGTTACCGTGTTCGCCGTTGTAAAAGAGATACAACTTATCGTCGGTCACTAGATAGGTTTCGGGATCGACTGGGACAAGTTTGCCTTCGGACACTGCAACCGCACAGAAACCGCCGTATTGAGGAACATAGGCCTCAGGGTTAGCTTCGAATTTGGCTTTGTTTTCAGTGATTGCAAAATAGTAGGTTGCGCCACCGTGAGTGGCGGTGATATCAGAACTGCCGGGAACGGGATGAGTGGCAAAGTATGAAACAGGATCATAGCCATTGATGGCAACGTTTTGTTCGGTCAGATTAATTGGACGAGACATGGTTAAACTCCTGGACCCAACGGTCCGATAGTGTGGGTATTTCAAAGCTAGTTAGCTGGCGATCCCTCGCGATTGAGACAGCAATTCAATTCGACAAATTATATAAAACAGTCTGTCTATTTGTATTATGTAGACAGGTCTGTCTATTGTCAAGGCATTTTATAGATTTATTGCAGGAAGGGTAAATGCCGTGGCTGTCAGGAAATTAATCGCTGCTTCTGAAGTAGCATTTGGTGGCCTTCACAGTGTCATCAAAAGTTGGTGGGTGGATAAATGAGTTAATATGCAGACAGGTCTGTATATTTTTGTGATATGGCTCGCCCAAAAACCTCTCGTTCCTCTGCTCGCGATCGCATCCTTGCTGCAGCCTCTAAGCTGTTTTATCAAGAGGGTACACAAAATGTAGGTATCGACCGCATTATTGCTGAGTCGGGTGTAGCGAAGATGTCTCTCTACAACCACTTCAAGTCTAAAGATGCACTGATAGCGGCTTGGCTGCAGCAGCGAGACGAAGACTGGCGCGCTTGGTTTCAAGCACGGGTAGAGTCACTGGCAACAGAACCTTGCGATCGCATCCTTGCCATTTTTGATGCGCTGGCAGAGTGGTTTGAGCAGCCCGACTTTCGAGGGTGTGCCTTTATCAACTCCACCGTGGAGCTAGTGGATCCAGAGCATCCTGGGTATCAGGTTGCGATTGAGCATCAACGTGCGATCTCTGATTATGTTCTCGGTTTAGTCACTGTGGCAGAGCTGAAGAATCCAGACATGCTGGCTCAGCAACTATTGGTTTTGATCGAAGGGGCAATTGTGGTGTCGATGATGCAGGGGAATGCCGATGCCGCACTGTCCGCGAAACAGATCGCTGCTACCTTACTTTAACGATGCGTCTCACTCCCGAACCTGAACTGAAATCATAGGTTGAACTGTAGCTGCTTACAGATAGGGAACGTCGGCAGCTACAGGACCTTGTTGAATTAGCGGAATAATGCTCAGTTTTCCGTTTTAGGCAGCTTGCCGTAGGGGATTCAAACCATCTCCGCCAGCCGCAACACCCCCATCCACCGGCAGAGTCACGCCAGTCACCCAGCTCGCATTGGCCAGGTACAGTACTGAATCGGCAATATCTTGGGGTGTCCCAATTCTCCCCAGCGGGTGCAGTTTTGCAAAAGAGTTCAATGTTTGCTGCGGGATTTCATCATGTAAAGGTGTCTGCACGATCCCAGGAGCCACCGTATTAATCCGAATCTTGTCGTTAGCTAATTCAAACGATAGGTTTTTCGCCATAGCGGTAATGGCGGCCTTGGCCATAATCGGGGCTGAAGATGGACTCAACTGGCTGGAATGGAAGGTAAGAATGGTGCCAATGTTGATAATCGCACCGCCATTTCCTTGGTTGCGCATCTGGTTGACGACGGCTTGGGTCAACGCAAAGGTGCCCCGGACATAACCCAGATATTGGTCTAACTCATCAATGCCATAGTCCAAAAAAGGCTTAACGGCAAAGATACCTGCATTGTTAACCAGCACATCCACTCGGCCAAACCGAGAGACTGTTTCATCCACCAGTTTAGGAACAAAGGTTGAATCAGTGATGTCGCCCGCGACCAGATGGATGCGGTCTGGGTGTTGCAGTTTCTGAGCTGCTGTTTCCAGCTTTGACGCTGTCCTGCCATTGAGCGTTACATTTGCACCCGTGTGCAAAAAGGTTTCTGCGATCGCATAGCCTAAGCCAGTGGCACCGCCAGTAATGATTACAGTTTGAGTTCCCATTTTTACTGCCTCCTTATTGAGCAAAGGTTTGATTATTTCTGTACGTGTTTCCGAAAGGCTTCTACCGGCAGCCCACCCACACCCCAGTCCTCCGTTGCCACTTCATCAATGACAACGAATGTCGTGGCTGGGTTTTTATCCAAGACCTGAACCAGAAGGTCTGTCACTCCCTGAATCAGTTCGGCTTTTTGCTGGGGGGTTGCCCCTTCTCGGGTTATTTTGACGTTGACGAAAGGCATGATCTGACTCCTATTCACTTTGCATCACAAGTTGAACGCTATTTAGGCGTCAGCATGATTGGTGAAGTGGAAAACCTTGGTGATGATTTTCCAGCCACCCTCAAGCCAGACGAGGGTCAGCAGATCGGTATAGTTCTTAGACAACATTGAGCTACGCATACGTGCGATCGCAGTTACAGGTCCGACAAACTCAATGGAATCCACAGAGAATTCATAGGACTCTTGAGAGGACTCGGGGGACGTCCGCTGCTCAACAATTGGGAAGTAGGTATCCATATCCAGGTGCAGCAACTCTCCGTCAGATGCCGTGAAGTATTGAGCATTGGGGTGAAACACGGTTGACAGCAGCTTTGGATCACAACGATACAAGCCATCGTAATAACGACTGAGTACCTCAAAAATGGCTGAATAGTCACGATCGGCGACTTGTTTTTGGCTTGCATAAACCCGTGTACTGTTCATCATTCATCCTCCTCCGAGTGAACGACTTATATTGCATGGTTTCACCGTAACCTTTCACTTAAAAAAGATAAATATCAATTTAATTGAATAACTTTTTACTAATAGTGAATAATAATGACGACAGGATTGTTCATTTTGGGAATCATCAACGATGGATAAGTTAGTGGCACTGCAAATCTTTCGGCGAGTGATTGAGCTTGAGAGTTTTAGCCGCGCCGCAGAGGATTTAGACCTATCCAATGCTGCGGTTAGTAAAAACGTGCAGGAGCTGGAGAAGGCGCTGAAAACCCAGTTGATCCACCGAACAACCCGACGTTTACATCTAACGGAGGTCGGGCAACTCTACTTTCAGGACATTTGCTCCATTCTCGATAAGCTGGAAAGCCTTGAAGAAACCATTGCGGATCTCGAGATCGAACCCCGTGGGCGACTGCGAGTCACAGCACCTGTTTCGCTTGGCTTGACCAATGTGGCTAAGGCGATTTATCAATTTCAAGCGACTTATCCCCATATTGAGATCGAACTTGTTCTCAACGATCGCTATGTCGATCTGATAGAAGAGGGATTTGATGTCGGCATTCGAGGCACAGGAGCCGTCAGCGATACCAGTCTGGGGTTGCATCGCATTTGTGATATCAGACGAGTTGTTTGTGCATCGCCAGCCTATCTGGAGAAATATGGGAAGCCGCAAGTCCCAAATGACCTGCAACAGTACCCTTGTGTGATTTATAGTCTGGCGCGATCGCCCTGTGAGTGGCGATTTCAGCGGGGGACTGATAAGGTGACGGTGAAGGTCGATGGACCTGTACAGGTCAACAACAGTCTTGCTGCGGGGCAGGCAGCGGTTGCCGGACTCGGTATCATTTTTCTGCCCATTTTCACGGTGTCAGAGACACTGGAACGTGGGATGCTCCAGATCATTCTGACAGACTGGTTGGCTGAACCTTTGACGTTATATGCAGTCTATCCCAAACATCGCCAACACTCTCGAAAACTCCAAGTCTTTATCGACTTTCTTTCAGATACGCTTGTCTTGATGGCTTCCTCTGACCAAGCAGAACACTCCCCAACAAGATCGCAACCCCCAGCGATTGAACGGATGTCAGTGTTTCCCGCAAAAAAACGTATCCGATAAGAGTTGCAACAACAGGACTCATAAGTGTTAGATAGGAAACCGCTGTCGCGTTGAGTTTACTAATTCCTCGAAACCACAGTGCATAGGCCAACCCGGTACCGATAACCCCTAGATAAATAAAACCCCAGAGGTTCGTTCTAGAGACTTGCGTGAACGGCCCCTCCACCCACAGCGCAATGGGGAGTAACATTAATCCTCCCGCCGTCAATTGCCATGCGGTAAAGACCATGAGAGAAAAAGGAGGTTGCCTCCGTTTAACTAGGACGGTCCCCAAGCCCATCGCAGCAGCGCTAGCAAGAGCAGCAAGAATACCGATGCCATCCAAACGGGCACTGGGGCCAAGAACTAACAAGCCCACGCCGATGAAACCTGCGATCCCGGCAATGAAGGATAGGCGGGAGGGCTGTTCGTACAAAACCAACCACGATAACAGGACGACTAACAAAGGCTGAATGGCCCCCGCCGTTGCAGCCACGCCCCCTGGCAGACGATAGGCAGCCACAAACAACAGCGCCTGGAACAGTCCAATATTGAGACCCCCCAAAACCAAAATCCGCCACCACCAGATACCTTGCGGTAGTTTTCTCAGGCCGACCGTCAGCAAAATGCCAATGGGTAGTGCTCTCAAGGAAGCAACCAACAACGGATGGTAGGGGGGTAAGAATTCGGTGGCCACCGCATAGGTCGTTCCCCAAGTCATGGGTGCGATCGCTGTTAACAAGATGTCAGACAATTGGGCTGTGGGTTGTCTCATGATTTAGGGATCGGTTGATACAGTTTATATAGGGATGCCAAAGGCACTCAATCCTTGAAATCCGCACTCAATTTGGAGTGTAGTATCTAGATAACTAATGCCAAGAGCAGTCGTAGCTGTAAATGGTCAACACGATAAATCTATCGGTGGAGCTGGTATACCTGCTGCTTCACAGCAACTTTATCCGCCGATATTCTCTCCTAATTTCAATGACTTGCGTGCATAGCTACCGTGGATTCATCAACAGCTTCATTCGTTGTTGCATACCGCAATGACACGTGCTGGGCCACCTGTGCCACCCACATGTTTGAGTGCACTGACCACTAAAGAGCATTTGCCACGCTGATGGATGGTAACAAGTGTGTCGAGGTTTGCAAGATTTTCAACGATCAGAATATCGCGTTGGTAGAGACGTACATGGGCAGGCCAAGAATCACTCCATTTGTTGTCTGAGCCATTTACCCCCTCGCCAGAATCTGTACTGAGGCTGTCCGCAGCAATTCCTGAGATTTTTACGCCCTTGATTTCCATAATTTCGATCAGTTTGTCAATGGCTTCCCTTGTGAAGCCCGGATGGTTTAAACCGTTCACGTACCCAGGTGCATTCCAATCTTCGCCGCCCATACCATACAGTTGAGACCATCCTAAATGGGCGACAATCCATACACCATCCTCAATTTGATCTGCGATCGCTTCGATATCCTTCGCACGAACAGTGGCGTTTGAATTGTCGGAAAAGTCCGTGATTGATGTGTCTGGGTGCGGCATACCTCCATTTTTCGAGAGTTCTTGCCTCACTCGCGCTGAGACATCAATGAGAACTATTTTGCCTGTCAATTGATTGATTGTAAGGGCCTCGCTAGCTTTGCGTTCCTTCTGTGGAACGGCACCAGGCTCAAGGCTTTGCGCATTATTGATATAGTGATTGGGGCTGTTAAAGCTGGTGCCATTATGCTCTTGAATCAGAACTGCAGCCGAGGCAAATTCACCTTCATTCGTCGGCCATATATCCGCTGGGTAGAGCACTGCCTGATGATAGAATCCTGCGATTGGTTTGCTATTTGCAATAGGTTTGGACAGGTCTGGTTTGGTTGGATCTGTCACGGACGGTTTAAAGGTAGGAATGCTATGAGTCAGATCAATAAAGCTGAGTTCAGCACGCACCTGCTTCATGCTAGCCATAAGGGCAAAAAAAACAATTGATGTAGCTGCGAAAATTGTGCATCCATTCTGTCTTAGTTTCATCGATTTTTCCTTACTAAAGATTGAATAGTGCCGCATTTTGCCATCCAGATAGAGAGAAATGTGACGTCGAATTTGATTGCTTGACAGATCTATCGAATAGGCTTTTTACAAGGATCAAGCAACGGAAGTGGCCATATGAGGTATTTCAGTGGGAACGTAGCATTCTCTTCAGTCCACAAACCGTTGCAACATGCCTTCAAGATCAATGTTGGTCGGTAACTGCAAACGAAATTCACGGGTGAGAACGGAACATAGCTCTTGAGCCGTGGTCAGCATGTGGTGTTCTGTTTTTCCATTATTTAAGGGATGAATTGAGAAGCGGTTGTCGCGTAAGGCATAACGACGGTCTGTATCGGGTCTAGCTGCAATCAATGAATTCACAAACAGCGATTTTGGGTGAGTCGAAATATACCAGTTGCTAACCTCGTAGTCAGGTGGATACTGGGGTTGCAAATCGAACTGATAGAGAGATTGCCATTTCTGCGCGAAATGAGCCTGCATGATGTAAGAATCCTTTGTCTTAATCAGTCTGAATAGCTCATGGGAGGTGGGCTGTTGAGTCTCTGGTGTCAGTCGAATTGGAGTCGTCAGCGTCAAGCCACCAAAGCCAACATCCGCAATATAGGGTTCGTGGTCAATATGCACGATGAGCACCATGTGGCTGCGAGGAGTGATAACACCTTCTGGTACCCCCCAAAGGACTCGTGCCCCCAGACTGCTCACCTGAAAGCCCAGATCAATTAGCACCGAACGAAACAAACTATTTTGCTCAAAGCAGTAGCCACCCCGCCCTTCCTCAATTAATTTTTTCTGGAGGGAGATCAGATCCAATAGCACTGGCTGTCTGAATAGAGGACTTAGATTTTCAAAGGCGATCGCCTGCGTATGACTATAGTGAATTGCTTCTAGCGTTTGCAGAGTAGGCGTGCGCTCTCCTCGATAGCCAATGCGCTGCAAATAAGCATCAAGGTTGATCGAGTCTGTGAAAGTTTGAGGCAGTTGTTGAGTTAACATTCAAAATCTCCTCGGTTTAAAGATTATCTTGGTGTAGAAGTCTGCTGAAATATGGAGGGCATGAAATCAAGCTGCAACGATCACTCCATTTTGACTAAGTACCTCCACTAGATCTGGAATCTCAGTGTGATCTGATGGTTCAATGGATATCGCCTCACTCACAGCGGTAAACGCCTGTGTGGCCAAGCTATTCTGGCCTGTGAATTCAAGCATTTCGCCGCCATTCACACCATATCGAAAGCTGTGTAAAGTTCCTGCTGGAACATGTACAAGCGTACCGGCTCCGCATAATTCGGTCTTTTCTGCACAGGTAAATTCGATAGTTCCTGCTAGGACATAAAAGGACTCATCCCAGTCGTGGCAATGCAGTGGTGGCCCCGCTCCATTCTCTCCCGATTGCAACGTAATCTCGTAGGAATGTGTCAAAGCATTTGATACAAGCACCGTGACTTTGGTGTCGATCACATTTAAGGTGGGACTGTAGTCTTTGGGGGGTAAAATAAGCGGTTCAATTTTCATTTTTTCATAACCTCCAATGAGCAAAATAAGTAAATAACTTTTGAGATCTAGCAAGGATGATGAAATGCACTTTCGTCATCTTTTTGATCGCTATACTCAACTCATTCCATTGAAAGGTATTTATTCTGAGATATCTTGCACATTTTTCTGATTTTCAGCATATTCTTACTTTTGGGCAAAAAAATTTTGCACCAATCAGTATTTGTCTAGGGCGGTAGCGTCTTAAAACCTGGAGTAGTGGTTGTTTTATCGCGCTCTACATTGATTCGTCATAATGGACTGATATAGATTCATGGGACAGCATTTTTTGTCATGTTTCCATCTCGATCGGTAATGACAAACTACTATCACCAAGACACGATTGGGGCGCATCACCAGCAGGGTGCAACCCCTTTACAAGATCCCATCTTTTCGCCGGGGGTTGAATTGGCATATTATCGGCATCCACCTGCCGAGCTACCAGATAACTCCTATGATCAGCATCTGCTCGTCATTCATACAGAAGTCCCTACGCCCACCCGAGTTGAGCAGGTAACTGCAGGACGTTACCATTCAGGAGAAGTAAACACGGGCGATATCATCCTCATCCCCGCCCAAACAACTCACCGCGTTTATTGGAATCATGAACATACCTATCTGGCGTTGTGGCTTTCACCAGAACGATTCGAGCAGTGCTTAGGAGAAGCTATTTTAAGACAATCAGTAGAAGTCTTACCGAGCTTTATCACGCAAGATTCCTCGCTGTATGGACTTGGACTTGCATTGAGAGGGGAGCTAGAAACGCCTGGGCAAGAAGAACAACTCTACCTGGATTCGTTAATCACAGCATTATCTGCCCATCTGCTTCGATACTACAGTAATATAACCACACACCAACCTAATTCTCCAGAATGCTTACCTAGATACAAGCTTGATCCAGTGCTGGAATTCATACATGCACACTTAGATCGAAATTTATCGTTAGCAGAATTGGCAGCCATTGCCCAAATTAGCCCGAATTATTTTTTAACCCAATTTAAGCGATCGACAGGGCTAACTCCCCATCAGTATCTTATTCATCAACGGATCGAGATGGCCAAGAGACTGCTGACTCGGAATGATATGACGATTGCTGACGTTGCTTATGAACTTGGATTTGCCCACCAAAGTCACTTCACTCGGCATTTCAAGCGCCAGATTGGCTTGACACCTAAGCAGTTTTTGGCACAGTCTTAGAAACGCACCCAGGGTTGCCATATACAATACCTAACCATGATCTGAAGTATCTCCTAAACGGATACAGCCTGGCCTAGGTTTGGCCAGTGGATGGTCTTACTGTTCACGAAATGCTCACTTTCCAATTTTCTTTTGAGCTATGTCCATGCCTACATTGAATTTTATGGTTCTTCCCAGCTTTTGGTGAAGTAGTTAGAACCCCTTTCCCAGCATAAGATTCAGCGCTTATTTATGAAGCCATAATGAATCGCTTAGCGAGTAGGGTTAAGCCAGCTCTGCCAAACATCTGACGCTTGAGCATTTTCAGTTTGTTATTGAGTCCCTCTACCGGACCATTACTGACCTCCATCATCATGCTGGCCTTGACCGCAGCATAGTCATCCAATAACCCCGCAGCAAACTTCTTCAACGGTTGAATTGGACAGGTCAATGCCTTCATTAACCAGCCATCAAACGCATCGGCCTGTCGTTGTCTGAGCAATTCAAGGAACGTATGAGCTAAATCAACAAGGGTTGCTAAGTCCGGGTGTTGTTTGACCAGATATTCCAACAACTCTATATTTTCAGGTTCTCGATTCTCTTCTTTGAGTACAATGAGATAGGCCGCTTGACGAGGTGTAAAAGGAGGAGATTGAGGATCAATGACAGTGGGTAAGGACTTCGTCACTGGAACACGATACGAAGAAATGCCTTGAGCCTTTCGGAAGCCGCAAAGGTAACGCTGGAGAGTGCGCTGGGAGCCTTCATAGCCATTCTGTCGGAGCAATACCATCAAGACTTTGGAGTTCGTTATTCCAGAATTCCACCAAGCCACAACCTCCTGTTTGTAGGGGTCGAGTAGACTCCTGCCCAAGGTCGGACGCCGGGTATAAGTTTCAGGAAAATCAGGTCGGTTACCATATTTGCGAACAGTACATTCACTCACTCCCACCTTGTCAGCAATCGTTGCAGTCGGCCATCGTTGTTCAAGAAGAGCTTTAATTTCTTGCTGCTGTTGTACCCGGATTTGATGGTTTGCCTGTGCCCGTTCTTGAAAGGTTGCAGTGGCAGTCGATTGAGGAGTGACAACAACCGTTTCATGATGATCTAGATTTGAACTAGTGGCTGGGTATTGCTCTCGGGAGGCGGCTTTAAGCTCACCATGATAGTTTTCCAATGAAAGCTCAAGCACTTCACTCAAATTTTTGACTAGATGGAAGCGATCTGCAACTTGTATCGCTTCTGGTGCTGCCTTATCCATTGCACTTTTGTAGGTCTTGGAACGGTCACGGGATAATACTTCTACACCGGGATGTTTTCGTAGCCAGTCTGCCAATGTGTCCGCTTTGCGATCCGCTAGCAGGGCAATGGGTTGATGAGTTTCTAAGTTGGCTAAAATCGTGCCGTAATTGTGACCTTTACGGAATGCGAAATCGTCTACACCTAAGACTCTAGGAGTCTCGACATCAGGCAGTGCAAGGCGCTGGAGGTGGTTGAGGAGAGTCGTGCCACAGCTCACGTAACCTAGGTGTTTCCCTAAACGGGAACCGGCAGCACCCCCTAACGCTAGAGCGATCTCTTGGAGATGCTGGATTTGCCGCACGGTCTTTCTGGCCCAAGGTGCAACAACTGCTGGAATACGCTCAGTAAAGATGCGACGGCAACATTGAGGATTAGGGCAAAAGAACTTACAGACCTCGACCAGCAAGATCATGCTGAAATTCAAGCAGGGCAAGTCGGCCAACGTTCGTTGATATCGACTATGAATGCGCTCAGACGGGTCGCCACACAAAGGACAGTGAGCAACGCTTTGAGTTGACGATACACTCAACGTTAAATCGTGGCTTTCTAAGTCCATTTCATAGCTCTTCAAGCGCAACAAGCTAGAACTGGGCAACAGACATTGAAGAAGGTCCATAGAGAAATCCTGGAAAGACTCTACCCTCAATGCTTTCACAGGATTTCAACCGCATCACCAAAAGTTGGGAAGAACCTCAAGTAGTTGACATTACACAGCCATTATCAGGGCTAAAGCGGTTAGAAAGATTATCTTATTGGTTAAAAATGGATATCCAGGAAGAAACTTTAAAATCACTATTTCCCAATGAGCCTGAGCAGGTAAAACTCGTAAATGAGTCAGTCTTAGTCTTTGGCGAGTCGATCAACGATCAAAGCATGGAAAAGTTTTATTCATATATTTCCGTCTTTTGGCAACAACAATGTACCGTTCAGCAGTTGGATAAAACCTTTGCTCCATTTTATAAGTTGGATCTAGACTTGACCGTTCTGAAACGTTTTTCCCCAGTTTTTAGCAAAAGTCCCACCATTGATAAAAACGGTGTCCTGCTGATTACAGGGTTTTACCCGACAAGGCCACAGCGGTTTTCTTTCGAGCTGAAATATTTATATGAAGGGCTACATTGGAAGCTAGTGGGGTTTAGGGGAAATCTCAACCAAGAAACAGTTTCACCCTTGCGATTACCGAGTGAAGCAGAGCAGGTAAAACTCGTGAACGAGTCAGTCTTGATCTTTGCTGCATCGGTCAACGATAAAAGCATGGAAAAGTTTTATTCATCTATATCCGTCTTATGGCAACAACAATGTACCATTCAGCAGTTAGATGAAGCCTTTACTTCACTTTATAAGCTGGATCTAGACCTAACCGTTCTAAAGCATTTTTCTCCAATTTTTAACAATCAGCCTTCTATTGAGGAAAACGTTGTCATGCCCATCACAGGTTTTTATCCAACCCAGCCAAAACAGGTTCACTTTGAGCTGAAGTATTTATATGAAGGTCAAAGCTGGAAGCTAATGCACTTTAGTACAAATATCAAGTAGCTGTCAGGCGACAATTACATAGACCGATTACAGACCGCCTGACAATACATAGCCAACTCTTGAAATCAGGATCTAGTTCAAGCATGAGATCTGAATTTGTAGAGAGGGCACAGAGCGGCTAAATCAGTACGAGCAAGAGTTTCAGCACATCCTCGACAATACGCTTTCCATTCCTGATCTGGCCGCTAAGGGAACGGCTTACGAGGCCATCCACCAATATCCAGACCAGATCCAGCTAGCCCTCATCAAAGACTACACGTCCAATAAAATTTTGAATATTACGTTGATACTGATAAACAGACTGCTCTAGATCCTTCGCAGTGGCTCCCACTGCAAAATAGGGCGACTTAAACGATCGCTGTTGTTGTTCACAGACGTAGATGTCTTCCACCACAAAATCACCTGAGGCCAACGGATCGTCTGGATCACCCGTACCGTACTTGTCGCCCTTGAAGTTCTTGAAAAAATTCCAGGATTTCCATTCTTGGGCCATAAATTTCCAGTCTGAAACTGGCATTACTTTAGTGCGTATCTCCACAATGGACTTGTCCGGCGCGATTGGAATCACATAAAAGGTGGACCAGCTTGATTCAGTTTCACCCAAACCCAGATTGGGAAACAGCATCGGCACATAGGCTCCGATTTTGTCTTTAGGAATATGGTCAATCAGGGGTAGAGGTGAGTTGCTCTCAATTCCATCCAGATAGTCTTTAGAAAGTGGCTCAAAAAAGTGAAAGTGATTACCTACAAACCCCGTTTCCTGTTGTCGGTGGGCGTACATGTATAAGGTTTCAGAATGAAGGTGTGCTAGATGGTAACCATCAATGTAATTTTCGACGATGATTTTCCAGTTGGCGTTAATCTCATGGCGAGATCGGCCCTCTACATATTCCACGAGTTTATCGGGTTGGTGAGGACCTAAATACGGCTCCATTGGACCAAACCAGTTTTCCAGTGATTCCGCATCGGGATCGGGATGAATAAAGATCATGCCTCGCCATGTTCCCACAGAGGCTTTATGTAAGCACAGAGTCTTCAGATCTAAGTCTGGAAATTGAGTTTTACGTTCTGGGACCGCCATCAGCTCACCCCCTAAGTTATAGGTCCAATCATGGTAGGGGCAAGTGAGTAATTTCTTCCGCTTCCCCGAAGCTCGCAGGAGCTGAGTTCCTCGATGCCGACAAAGGTTGTGGAATGCTCGCATCTGGCGGTTCTCATCCAGCAAAACCAGAATATTGTTGAGTCCGGCTTGGACGGTGATGTAGTCGCTGGGGTCGGTTAGATCTCCGACAAAGCCAGCAAACTGCCAAGTTCGGCTGAAGATGGTTTCCATTTCCCGGTTAAACCAGTCTTGAGAAGTGTAGGCATCAACAGGAAGGACGGGCATTTGTTTTGTGAACGCCATCATGTTCTCCTTGATTTTCAAGCGTTAGGTCTTCATCCTTAAGCAGCACGGGGAGCTGAAACACTAGGGAAAAACATCACCACACTGAAGGCGACCCAAGTGATCATAATCAACCAGTACAAAATGGGGGTATGTTTGCGGGCAATGGGTTCAATGAAATAGGTCACCCCAGTAAAGAAGTCAGGAATAATCCAGTACAGAGAAAAAACACCCCAAATCCACTGCCAATTGAGAACCGCAGCCGCATAGATGATCAGGAGTCCCACCATGGTGCGCCATTTCGTGTTCCCTGTATCTGGTTGGGGTCTGGGGGCGTTCGAATCACCATTCCCGGAGGGATTAGGCCATTTTATGTTTTTAAGTGTCATAGAGGACGCTCCTAGACTCACTGCTTTAATTGGTTTGTGAGTAGAGTATTGACTTACCCAAAGGATGCTGCTTCAGTGCAGCCCGATCATTCTATCTCTGTAGAAGACTGCTATCTCCGCATGTTGCAGCCTCATGAAATCCAGGCAGTAATAGCCTTTGCCCAAGATTACGTCGTGATCGATAATAAGCGAGAGAAGGTCAAGCAGCTTGGTAACGCTGAAAGGGAAGCTGGAGCAGTTTGAACAGCAGAAGCAGGGGCTCAAGGGCCAGAAGCAGGGTTTGATGGTGCGAATTAAGCAGAAGTCTCAGGCATTTACCCAGGCCCGATATGAACAGGTGGAGGCCCGAATGCGGATGGAAATCATGGTGATGAAGCTATTAGTGCTGTTCAAGCCACCTAAAGCTAAATTCCACTTAGCTTTCCTAGATTCACATCTGCGGAGTTTATCTTAATCGCTTGGTCTAACTTTTGTTGAATGTCAACTACACCTACACCTTTTACCTCACGTCAATTACTTAACCAATGAACCGAAAGAGTGAAGCTGACACAGATTTTCTATGTGAACTCCAAACGCTATTCAAATTAATTCAGAGAGTTGATGATTCAAACTTTCAACATCAATTTCATAACGTTGCATCAGTGTATTGATCTGGTTATCTGTTTGAGCAAGTTGAACTAATCCCCATAAGAGATGTTCAGTCCCAATAGATTTTTCTCCTTTGAGTTGGACTACCTCCAAAGACAATTCAACCGTTTTTTTGCTTTGCTGATTTAATCTTGGTTCCCCCCTGTATTCATAAGAGTGGTCGTCGGTTGCAATCTCTACATTTGCACCGTTTGAGAACAGTAAACGAGCGGAAGTAGAAGTAGGGTCAGCCAACAAGCCTGCAAGTAAATGCTCTGGTCCAACTTGTGCAGCTCCTTCTCGTGTAGCTTGATTAGCAGAAAACTTAAATACATTGATTGTTTTTTGAGCAAACCGTTCAAATCCGAAATACATTTTGTAGCGTTTGACGAGTGTTTGCATGGAATTTTCAGCCTCGTAGATAAATACATCTTCAATGGACACCTTGAACAGACTGGCCAGTTTAAAAGCCATTTCCAAACTAGGGTCAAATTTACCGGACTCAAAACCATTGACAGCCTGACGACTAACTCCTAGATCTCTGGCTAGCGAGGCCTGAGATTTATAGTGGAGTTTTCGCAGCTCTTTGAGTCGATTTTTCATCAGCGATGATTACTTGCTGTCAAGTATTACTTTACGGTGGACATTGCAGTTTGTCAAGTAAGACTTGACAAACTTTGGCAAAGGTACAACTCATTTCGGGTTTTTATCCAGTTGACCTGACAAATCGGCTGTTTAACCTAACATGAACAACAAAGAAAGAAGAAACAGGCAATTGTATCGCCTCATTTTGAGAATTCACCCCATAATTCCGTTTTCTATGCATGACAAACTGCTTTTGAGGACATAGTGATATCGCTCAATCAGCCAGCGCAGAGCGTCAATGTACAGGCATGTTCAAAGCTGTCTATCTCAATATCAGAGATCAGCAACCAACGAATCGCTTTGCCCTCCTCGGGAGGATGTTCCTCTTCAACGGAAACAACGGTCATGGGTAAGTCACAAAGCTGGGCAGATTTGGGACGATTTTGGGGAACTTTGAGCATCAATCTTTGATGACGAACCGTTAGTCTCAGATGTCAATTAGATAGGCCAACTTTTTTGGGTTTTGTCTTCATACTTTTAAACGCGCTTCGCGAGTCGATTTGGATCTATGCAATACCATCT
>NZ_JANQOP010000297.1 GCF_028285745.1 Acaryochloris sp. IP29b_bin.137
TTACTTGGTCGCTGCAGTAGCACTGCTTTACAGCACCACTCATGGGATGGCTGTTCAAGTTGAAGGACTGCGTGAGCAAGTGGATCCGCATTGGCGACGGGGAATCAGTTATCTCAAAATTGGACTGCGATGGCTCAAGGGGGTCGTTAATAAAGGACGCCAGTTGTTAATGCCAATTCCCCTGCTCATGAATGACCCACAACCGTGTTTTGCCTCCAAGAAAGCTCAAAAGAAGTACTACGAGAAAATCTGGTTTTCTCGAATTCGCTCGTTACAGTGCAAAACCTTATAGGGGTAACGATACAGAGATGTGTCAGGCGAGCAGGGGCATAGCTCACCACTGAACTAGAGGTGCGTAAGTGAGCCATTGGGGTACCTGTTCGTTCATTAAAAACGCCGTTTGCAATCCTTACACTGATATCGCTGGACTAAATGTCCCATCTTGCAGGCGATCAAAGCCTCGCTTATGGATTTTCTGGCTCTGGCAGTAGGGGCATTCCATTGATCTACATCAAGTTGCGTCGGATGCATTATACCTAGATCCTGTTAATAGATCAGTGCCATCTTATCTATAGTCTGTATTTACTTATCTCTTCTTAGAATAAAAAAGTATGGGTTGGGCACACCCTTTTGATCCATTAATCCAAGAACTGTATCCGCATCAATTTTTCTAAAAATGTCATTAATTGGCAAGTTGTCGTAGATCATAGTTGCACTAACTTTATGATGATGTTCCATCATTCGAATTCTGGCATGACTAACCTCTGTTTTTGATAATATAGTCACTAATCTAAATATAGGTTGAAGACGCTCATTCTTGAGAATTGGGAAGCGAAGTGCCAATTTTGTTGCGGTTGGGTTAGGAGCAACTTTAAATATATTGTTATTGCTATCAGTAAAGAGTAATGGATGAACCTGGTCAGCTGACACAAATTCTTTTCCGTACCAATTTGTAGCTTCTAAAAAGCCATTGAGTGGATGATTCGTCTGAACCTCAGATCCTCGCCATCTAGACATCATAAACTTCAAGTCTACAGGCTCTAAATCATCAAAAATATTTAAGACCTCATCAGTGCTTAATGCTTCTTTTATTAGTTTTGTGTAAACCAGTTCAGCAGAAATCATATGTTTTAGCCTTTTTATTCTGACTTGTTTTATTCGAGAGGTATAAAAACTCTAATAAAAATAGGTTGATCTGGAAATATTAAAGCAAGTATCGCTAGAATTTTCTAGTGTTGGGTTCTAGGCTTCGAGAGATCAATATCTACTTTGGCATAGAAACTTTTTTATATTAAACCACCCTCAACAGCTGTGTTTTGCTTCCATAGCAACAATGTGCTATCACAGCATGGACTTGCAAGAAAATTAAATAGATGGGATGTCAAGATTATCTGTAGCTCTTGTAAGTTTAACTACTTTTTGAGAGAAAAGCTTGGTACCACCATCCGGTTAATCAGGCATACCCCATGCGTAAAGGTCATTAGACAAGCCGATAGATCTTTACAGAGGAGATATGTCTACTCAAAGGAGCTGGCTATGTGAGTTACTAGTCTTCCAAATCTTTAATGATTGCTGCACTTAACCCAAGCATGACTGTCATCACACCAGAATCTATCTTTTAAAGGGCTCAGTCTCTCCCACAACCATTTTGAAAAGCAGGGTATGAGGAGGAACCATTGACATCTATACCTAAACCTAAACAACCGAGGTTTTTACAAGCCGTGCAGTGGGTTCTCGATCCAGTGGGCTACATGCATTCAAACTTCAGGCGTTATGGGGATATTTTTCAAACAGGCTTAAGTTGGGGCAGCTCCAATTCCTTCGTTATGGTTAGCGAGCCTAAAGCCGTTCAATATCTCCTCACTCATGATACTGGCCCAGAATTCTCGGCACCGGGTGAAGTCAATGAACGATTGGCTCCCTTTTTTGGTCGGCAAAACCTGATGTTATTCAGCGGGGCCGAACACCAACGTCGTCGACAGTTGGTCATGCCCGCTTTTCATGGTGACCACCTACCCATCTATGGGCATCTAATTCATAAGATTTGTAGCACTGCGATCGCACAGTGGCCTCTACACCAACCCCTGAATGTTCGCAGTCTGATGGCAGACATCACTAGAGAGATTATCCTCCAGGTGATCTTTGGACAGCATCAAGGCGAACGCTATGCCCAACTAGAGCAGCTGATTCGCATTATCCTCGAGAGAACCAGCGCACCTTCCGCCGCTGCGATCATTCTCTTCCCTTGGCTCCAAAATGATTTTGGTTCGTGGAGTCCCGGGCATCGCCTGCTCCAAGTGATCGCAAAAATAGACAAACTTGTCTTTGCCGAAATCCAGGAACGACGCGCCACCCCTGATCCTGACCGTACTGATATTCTCTCCCTGCTGATGATGGCTCAGGATCAGGACGGCAAGAGCCTGAGTGACCAAGCGTTACGAGATGAACTGCTGACCTTACTGGTTGCTGGGCATGATACAACGGCGACTGCTTTAACCTGGGCCATTTACTGGATTTATTCATTGCCTAATGTGAAACAACACCTTCTCAACGTCCTAGAAACGGTTTCCGACCCCACGACTCCTGCAGAATTTCTCAAGCTTCCCTATCTCACTGCGGTCTGTAACGAGACACTACGGATCTATCCGGTAACCCTGTCGACCTTCCTGCGCCGGGTAGAAGTGCCCATAGAGCTTTGTGGGTATCACTTGGAACTAGGCATGATGGTGACAGGATGCATCTATCTAATCCACCAACGGGAAGATCTATATCCTCAACCCAAACAATTTAGGCCCGAGCGGTTTTTAGAAAAGTCGTTTTCTCCCTATGAATTCATGCCGTTTGGTGGAGGTGCACGTCGCTGTGTAGGAGCGACGTTAGCTCTATCTGAGATGAAAATTATCTTGGGCACTATTCTGAAGCAAGTGGAATTAGTCTTGCTTAACCAACAGCCTGTTCAGCCGGGGCGACGAGCTGTTAACCTGGGTCCCAAAATCCCCATCCGAGTCAAGAAAATTGGTAGTTAAAGCAGAAGCAGGGAGACTTAACGAGGATGGATCGCATGCCACACTAGATTATTGAGCTGTCAAGCCCCATATTTTCTGCTTGAGGTTTGCGGTCGTTCAGTAAAATGTTGCATTCTTGAATGCAGGTTTTTGGTTGGCTTATTGATGTCAGTGAACGCTTCAGGAGTCCCTGATTACACCCCACAACTCTTAGAACTCATGGAACGATCGGGGATTAAGAGTTTTGCCGAACTGTCCAGAACGTCAGGGCTTTCGAGAACGCACATCAATTGGGTCCGACAGGGTCGACTGTTGGATTTACGCTTACACAAGGTTCTCTTATTAAGCGAGGTCTTACAGATTGGGCTAGGTGTGTTGCTATCTACCTTTTCTCATAGAAATTCCGTATTATTACGGAGTTCTCAGACACCAGATAGTTTTAAACAACCTGTTTCCATAACGTTGGGGAGAGAATCTGACCAATCTGAGCAACAATACATCGAACTTCAGCAGAAGATAATGACGTTGCAAAAGGAATGTGAGCATCAACAGGAGCAGCTACGGATTCAGCAAGAACACCTCCTCCTGGAGTATCAAAAATCCACGATTCAGGCTTTAGAGTCTTTGTTATTACAATGGCCAACGGCAGCTTATGCGGCCCGTAAAAACCCTGATGCCCCTGCGGTAAAATTGTTACCTTTACTCGGTCCGCTTGAACAGTTATTAACTTCTTGGGGAGTCGTTCCCATCGGCGAAGTGGGAACTGAAACAGCCTATAATCCTCAGTGGCACCAGGTTATGTCGATATCTGAGCAAGCCCTGAAACCCGGTGATTCAATCCGAGTTCGCTATGTTGGATATCGCCTGGGCGAACAGCTTCTATATCGAGCTAAAGTGTCACCTATCTGAGGGGAACTGTTATCAAAGTTACGGTTAGCCTACCTTTGACTCATCTTCCCAAAGCATTTTTTGGATACGTTGAAATAATCCGTATTTTTCCTGATTTGTTTGTTAGGTCAACTCGGTATTGTTGAGTTAATTCAAACACAAGTCTGAGTTGACTTAACTGACACGATTAATCAAAGGGATCGATACATCATGAGCACCACAACATTAGCCCACCAAGGTCAGCCCCTGATGCAAGCCATTGCCGAGGTGTATCAGCGCTATCTTAAAGGAGAGATTGGTATCCGCCGTTATTCCTCTTTGGTGGATGAACTGATTGAGCAAAACGCTGCCAACACAACTGCGAATGCCCACTGACCTGCAATGGCATCTTGTTCAAACCGTCACGCCACCTGAGTGGTTGATTGCTGATATCCAACAGCTAGCGCCACAGATATCCGGTCATTATCTAGCCCAACTACTCTGGCAACGGGGGATTTGTGACCCCCAGACTATTCCTGGCTTTTTAGATCCGAATCATTACCAACCAACCTCTCCTTCTGCCTTTGGCGCAGAAATGACAACCGCGATTCAGCGGCTGATCCAGGCTCGCGATCGCAACCAAAAAGTAGTGATTTGGGGGGACTTTGATGCCGATGGCATCACTGCAACCGCCGTTCTCTGGGACGGACTCGGACAATTTTTCGCCCAGAATCACTCCCTCACTTACACCATTCCCAATCGCCTGACCGGCTCTCATGGTCTGAATCAACCCGGCATTGAGCGCTTAGCCGCGCAAGGTTATCAGCTGATTGTGACTTGCGATACGGGTAGTACGAATCTTTCTGAAATTGAATATGCCAGAGAACTGGGCCTAGATGTGATCATCACCGATCACCATACCTTGCCTCCTGAAAGGCCCCCAGTCACTGCCATTATTAATCCCCGGTATTTACCAGCGGATCATCCTTTGGCCCATCTGTCTGGGGTCGCGGTGGCTTACAAACTGGTTGAAGCCCTCTATACAGCTTTGCCCCAGGTCCCTCAGCAGCCCCTAAACCATCTATTAGATTTGGTCGCGATTGGTCTGATTGCCGATTTAGTTGCCCTGAAAGGAGATTGTCGGTACTTGGCCCAACACGGTATTCAACACCTTCAGCAACAGCTGACTCAACGCACCCGACCGGGCATTGCCACCCTCTTGGAACTGTGCAAACGGAATGGCGATCGGCCCACGGATATTTCCTTTGGCCTTGGCCCTCGCATCAACGCAGTAAGTCGAATTCATGGCGAGGCTAGTTTTTGTGTCGAGCTATTGACGAGCACAGACCCGGTCCGATGTCGGCAATTGGCAGAAGAAACTGAACTCGCGAACACGCGCCGTAAGTCTCTGCAAAAGGATGTTCTCAAGCAGGTGACGCGCCAGCTTGAACATTTGGATCTGTCCATCACTTCAGTAATTGTTTTGAGTGATCCGCAATGGCCCGTCGGTGTATTGGGATTAGTGGCGGGTCAGATTGCTCAAACCTACGGCCGACCCACCATTCTGTTGAATGAAGAAACGGTGCCTAAAAATGGCGAAGTGAGATTGGCTCGGGGGTCTGCCCGTTCGGTGAATCAAATCGATCTGTATCAACTCGTTGATCGTCAGGCTCCGTTACTAACGAGCTTTGGCGGACATCCGTTTGCAGCCGGATTAAGTTTACCTATTGCCAATATTCCGCTGCTGGTGGAGGGCATTAATCAGCATGCTCGGCAGCAGCAGGCCACGGAACCCGCAGCGGTTGTGCAGGCTGATTTAGCGATCACGTTAGCTGAATTAGCGACGGATGGTGGTCGGTCGCTATTTAAGGAGTTAAAGCTCTTAGAACCGTGCGGAATGGGCAATCCTGTGCCTAAATTGTTGATTCGCAACTGCTGGTTTGAGCAGGTGTGGAATAAGAATATTTGCGATCGCAAGGGGAACAAAGTTCAGTACATCAAAACCACCTTCCAGATCTGTGATACATCCTTTGACAGAGGGTTTCCGGGATTATGGTGGGGGCATTACAAGGAAGAAATTCCCCCAGGTCCCTGTGATGCAGTTGTAGAGCTGGACTTTAATGCCTACGAAAAACGCTATGAGGTGCGCCTAGAAGCGGTCCGTCCGGCTGCAGAGAATCTGACCCCAACATTGGAGTCCCCCATCGTGGATTGGCGGCAGAACCACCACAAGGCTGACCCCCATCAAGATGTCCTCGTGATGAATCACTGCCCCAATTCCTGGTCCACGGTCCAACATTGGGCAAAGCAGGCTCAAACAACTGGTAAGACCTTAGCTGTCGCTTATGAAGACGCTGATGCCCCTGATCCAGTAGCGGTTTGGAAGCAGTTGGTGGGAATGGCTAAATCCCTTGCACGCAGGGAGAAAAGCGTTAGCCTGGCGTTGTTGGAAGCCAGCTTGAATATTGGTCCTCAGGCCTTACAAATGGGTTTAGAGAGCCTGGGCGTTTTTGGGTTTGCGGTGCATTCCGAGGATCAACAGATCCGAATTAAGGTCAATCCATCGGCTCAAGGGGATGCTTCCGTGGATCGTCAAATGGATCGTCAGCAGGCTATTCTCCAATTTGTGGATGCCCTGAGAGAGGAACAGTTTCAACAACAGTACTTTCAAACCGTGTCCGTGGATGTGATGGGTCGGATCATTGCTGAACGGCAAAGTCCTGACCGCGAAATTCGCTAGCTGCTCTAGCAGGGGATGGCCCCACCAACGGCAACATACCCCCTAATTCCCCCTGCACTTGTCTCACGTTCGAAGAATGGGGGGGAATCACGCCAGCCTCAGGGAGAAATTTGAGGACCTGTCGCTATACCTGATTACAGAGCTGTTGATCTGCACTGGAGGCTGGGACCTCGCCGACCTTGGCCTGTTGTTGTCGATGCCCCACAAATCTTTCTAGCGCAATTAATGCCCGATTGTAATCAATAATGGCCTGTAAACGGTTACTCCGGGCTCGAGTTAACTCTGTTTCAGCATTACTCACTTCCAGTTGGGTCCCAATACCCGCCTTAGAGCGCAATCGTGCTAGCTCTAGGCTTTGTTCCGCCTGGGTGACCGCACATTCATTGGTGGCAATATTTTCAAAGCTAGATTGCAGCGTAAAGTAGTTCTGCTCCACTTGGAAGCGAATCAGATTTTTAAAGTTTGCAAACTGAGTTTCAGCGATCTTCGCTCCCAGGGCCTGTTGCCTGGCGTTTGCTTTAGTAGCACCGCCGTCAAACAGCAACTTGTTCACTTGTCCCCCCAAGGAATACCCAAACGCCTCAAAAGAATCGTCGATATCATAGGCAAAGGTCCCACTCGCTGCCACACTGACTTGTGGTCCAAAACTTCCCTTAATCAATCGTTCGTTTTGTTGGGCAATTTGCCGCTGATCTAGAATTTCTCCCAACTCCGACCGATTCTGCTGGGCTTTGACAATCGTATCCGTGATGGATAGGGGCCATAAACCCGCTATCTTGACCGGGTCTGCAGCGCTCAAGGCTGCTCTAGGATTGAGGCTCAATCGTTGGGCCAATTGGCGACGGGCGGTTTGTTGTTGGCTCTGAGCTTGCGAGAGCTGTTGTTTTTGGTTCGCGAGCTGTACTTCTGAGCGCAAGACATCAAAGCGAGTGCCTAACCCCGCTTGCTCCAAGGCCCGAGTATTGTCCAACGTTTCTTCCGCATTTCTTACGGCTGCTTTGGCAATTTGCACCAGCTCATCCGCCTGCTGCATATCGTAATAATCATTGGTCACATCTAGGCGGAGTTGTTGAAGTTGCGTTTCTAGAGATTTTTCAGAAGCTTTAACTGCAGACTGAGCAGCTCGAATACTGGCTGACCGCTGCCCTGAAGTAAATACATCATATTCAAGCTGTACGCTGGTGTTGAACAACGTGTTGGCCGACGAGGGGGCCTGATCTCGAATGACTTGAATTTGGTTTTGCAGGTCTTGAGTTTGATTTTGCAATCCCACAATCGTTTGGTTAACAATTGCCGTTTGTATTGCATTTAGGCCAGGTAATTGGGCTTCAAGTTGCTGAATTTGGTCTTGAATAACAGCAATATTATCTTCGACCTCCTGGACCTGCTGTTCCACCTGCTGATCAATGGCAATCCGGTTCAGGGCAGAATCGGTCTGATTCAGGCTGGCCTGCGCACTGATGGTGGGCAGTTCAGCAGCTTTGGCTTCGGCTAGGGCTGCTTTCGACTGACGTAACTGCAGCTCGACCACTTGCAAATCTCGATTATTTCGCTTTGCCAGCTCTAAAGCCTGTTCTAGGGTAATCGCCTGATCGAGATTAGGGTCGATAGTGACATCTTCAGGGTCAATGGGCACATCCAACACTTTTTGATCTGGGTTTAACACCTTTGGATCAGTCGTGGGTAAACGCAGAGGTTGCTCTTCCATTTCCAAAGGAGTAAGGTCGCTCGCAGCAGGATTTTCCCCTTGCGCATAGGCTGGAGTCGTTAGTGAACCAGCGATGACCAATGCTGCACTCAAATAGCTGGCTTTGTTCCATCTCATCCGCGGTTTCATAATGACTCCCAGACCTGCTGTGTTCGTTTAGTACTCTACCAAATCTATTTCTAACTGAAGATCTAAATGTGCCAGAAAAACTGGAATCAAAGCGAGGATTATGGGCTTGCCTTTATTAAAACCGCTCTATTCGGGCATCTTGAGAATACTGTCCTTTGCTGGTTGGCGATCTGGTTATGCCCTTATCCGTAAGTGTACGCGACATCCAGACCTTAATCCTGTCCTATCATCCTGTCATTGTTATTGAAACCTTAGAAGAAGAGCGCGTTCAAACTCTGCTTCAGCAAGCCACTCAGGAAATGTCTATTCCGATGTTTGAGTGGAGTATTGCCCAAGGACTGATCCGTTCTCCTGGAACGGTGGATGCACCGTGGGTGAATGAATATGCGCCCCCAGGGACGATTAAACCTGCTTCAATTGGCAACACTGGTGAACCCTTAGCGGTCCTCAAACATGTTCAGGATATGACGATTAAGGCTCTGTTCTGGCTTAAAGATTTTGGCAAGCATTTTGAAGATGCGGAAACGGCTCGCCATTTTCGCGAGGCCGCGCAGCTCTTTTCTCAAAAACGCTCTGCGTTTGTGTTGACCGGTGACAATATCGAGTTGCCGAGGGAGATTGAGCATGATGCGGTTGTCTATGACTTGAAACTCCCCGATCGCGATGAACTCTCACAGACGGTTAGAGAGGTGGTGCGAACAATGAGACACAAACATCGCACCATTGTGGAATTAGAAGACCCGGATATGCAGGCCCTGGTGCAAGCGATGACGGGAATGACGCTGAAGCAAGCTCGCCAAGTTCTAGCCTACGCCGCTTTAGATGATGGCAAATTAACCACAGGTGATGTGGAGCGAATTCTCCATCGTAAAGCCCAGCTGATTCGAGCGGGTGGGGTTTTGGACTACCTCCCCGTCGAAGATAATCGTGTGGAATGGGGCGGATTTGCCAATCTCAAGAACTGGCTCGCTCGGGCTCAGGTGGGATTTAGTCCAGCAGCTAAGGCATTGAATCTTTCCCCGCCCAAAGGCATCTTAATTGTGGGGATTCAAGGGTGTGGCAAGTCTCTGGCGGCCAAAGCCATTGCCCGCGAATGGAAAATGCCCTTGCTGAAACTGGATGCGGGGCGTCTTTACGATAAGTTTGTCGGCGAATCCGAGAAGAATTTTCGTAAGGCCATTTCCTTAGCAGAGTCTATGTCCCCGACTGTCCTGTGGATTGATGAAATCGAGAAGAGTTTGGGGGCGACTGGAGCTGACACCGATGGGGGCTTGAGTCGGCGGATGTTTGGTTTTTTCCTGACCTGGATGCAGGAAAAGTCCCAGGAAGTGTTTGTGGTGGCGACCGCGAATGATATCTCCCAGATCCCACCAGAGCTCCTGCGCAAAGGTCGCTTCGACGAGATTTTTTATGTGGATTTGCCAGACTTGCAAGAACGCGGTGCGATCCTTCGGATTCATCTGACGCTACGCAAGCAGGATCCGAGTCATTTTGATATGCCCACTCTTTTGCAGGCGACGGAAGGCTATAGTGGTGCTGAAATAGAGCAGGGAGTGGTAGCAGCCCTCTACCGAGCCCTCTACCTGGAGACCCCCTTGAATACTGAACTACTGGTCCAGGAAATTCAGAGCATGATTCCACTATCTGTCTCGCGACAAGAACATTTACAGCAGCTGCGCGACCTTGCTCAAGATCGGTTTATGAGTGCAAGATAGCCCTTGAGCCCATGCTTGGCTTCCCTTTACACGGCCCAATGCCCGAATTTGAATCTTCTGTTTATCATTTTTATCTGTTCTAGGTATGCATAAAACCATTCACCTCTCTTCAATTCTCTTTGGGACAGCAGCAGCCCTTGTTTGGGTGCAGCCTGCCCAAGCGTTGAGTGTCGCAGAAGTCAGTAAACTGGCCAAAAATGTCACCGTTCGAATTAGCAGTCCAGGCGGGATGGGCTCGGGGGTGATTGTCAACCGCAAGGGGGATACTTATACCGTTGCCACAGCAGCTCATGTCGTTGATTTACCCAATACCTACGATATCCAAACCCCTGACCAGCAAACCCATAAAATCACGTCATCCAGTATTCAAAAATTCCAAGGGGTGGATCTGGCTATTGTCCAATTCACAAGCGCCCAAACTTACGCGGTGGCCAAGATGGGCAATGTTAACGATGCCCCTGAAGGCACCCCCATTTTCGTGGCCGGTTTTCCAGCCCGTACCCTGGCCCTAACAGAGTCCATTTACAACTTCACCGAAGGGAAAGTGACCGCCAATGCCACAAAACCATTGGCGGACGGATATGCGCTGGTTTACTCCAATAGCACGTTGCCAGGCATGAGTGGGGGGCCTGTATTGGATGACCAGGGCCGACTGGTGGCTATTCATGGTCGGGCTGATACGGCAACGATTCAGCCCCAAGATGAGCAGACCAACCCCGATATCTATATCAAGACGGGTTTTAATCTAGGGATTCCCATTAATACCTTTCTCAATTCATTGCCTTCGACCCTCGCCGCCCTGAATCTAGGAACCCTTGATCCACGCCCAGACGTGAATGAACCCACTGCCGCAGATTTTTATCTACAAGGGGGAGATAAACTGAAGCGTAAAGATTATGCAGGAGCCGTTGCCGATTTTTCTCAAGCCATTGAGCTAGACCCTGAATATGTGGAAGCCTTTTATGGTCGTAGTCTGGGCCACTATCGACAACGAGATTCGGCCAAGGCGATTGAAGATTTAACCCAGGCTATCCAATTGAATCCAGAGTATGCCCAGGCCTATGTGCAACGGGGTGTGGTGAAAGCCAATTCTAGAGATACGCCGGGGTCGCTGAATGACTATCGGCAAGCATTAGTCCTCAGTCCGTTGGATGCCACCATCCTCTATCGGCAAGCATTATCCCAAACCCAACTTTGGCGATATCAGGGGGCGATGTTTTCGCTGAATCGTGCGATCGCATTTAAACCCCAATTTGCAGAAGCGAAGGTGATGAAGGGGGTCATTCAGGTTTTACAGGATAAAACCAGAGGGGGCAATCCTACCGATCAATCCAAAACGATTGCCGAATTGGAACAAATCCGATGGCTTCCCTTTAACTCAGCCATCACTGATATCCATAAGGGCTTGCTGAGCAGCTTGCAGGGCGACAAGCAAACGGGCCTGCGCCTGCTACAGTCTGCTGCTTTTAAGACACAGCGGGAGGGGGATAATCAGTTGAATGATATTATCCGGGCCACCCTCTTAAAGCTATCTCGCTGATTCAGTGCACCGACTAATCTTCGTAGATTCGAGCCTCAGGGGCGTTAGGGAACTCTTCGCAATATTGTTCAAAGTTGCTCTTGGGTTTCTCGACGAAATCGCTTTTCTTGAGGATATCGCTAATGGAAATGATGCCAAGCAGGTGCTCTTTGACCACAGGTGCCCGACGAATCCCAGTATTGGCAAACAAACGGGCGACGTACTCGACCCCTAAATCAGGATTGACCACAATACAGGGTTTGGTCATGATTTCGTAGACCTTCATCTTTTTGGGATCATAGCCAAAAGCCGCAACCTTATAGACAATATCCGTTTGAGTCACCATGCCATAAGGATCACCCCCATAGCGAGGCTCTACAATTAAGGCTCGAATGCCTTTATCTTTCATCTTGCTGACCGCGTCGGCAACAGTTGCTGAACCACTGATGGCAACAACATCGCGCGTCATAATTTCTTCTGCTCGCATCATGGCTTTAGACTCCTTGGGGCTAAGGTAAGGGGGATGAAGGGAAGAATAATTTACTCTAAATGGTGTGAGGATGACTGCGCCATCTTCAACGGAGGCTGTCCTGAAGGGCGAGGGGGATGGGCTGAGTGATGGTAGGTGGATATCCCTTCCGCATAGGCCTCGACGACTTGACCATTGACAGCACAAGACACCAGTAAATAATCGCAACTTGGACACTCAATCTGGTGAACCAGCCCGCCTGGACATTTGAGATGAGTGGGATAGGAACTCGTAAAATAGAGTCGCCGTGCGGCTGATCCACATTGAGGGCAGCAGACGGTTTGGGCAGAACTCGTTCCTATTTGACTCATGCTCATTTCCTGATGGCGTGCACAATTTAGAGATGCTTATCCACGGCAGTCGTAAATTTCTCGTAGGGATTCATGCCCACAAGGGTTTCTACAAGTTCACCGGATTTGAAGACTAACACCGCAGGGATGCTGCGAATGCCAAATTGCTTCGCAACGCTTTTATTCTGGTCAACGTCAACTTTGGTCACTTTGACCCGGCCATCGTAGTCCGCAGCCAGTTGGTCCATCATCGGACTCACTTTTTTACAGGGGCCACACCAGGTGGCTGTAAAGTCAACCACCACGATGGGCTCATCTTTGATTAGTTGCTCAAATTCATTGTCTTGAACGTAAGTTACAGCACTCATAAGAATTTAGGAGAATTAAAGTAGGGTATCTTCTTGGTGGGTTTGAATCGTGCAGTCAGAAACCGGATAGGCCACACAGGTTAAGACAAAACCAGCCGCGATTTGATCGTCATCCAGGAAGGACTGATCGGACTGATCAACTTGTCCTGAAATCACCTTGCCAGCGCAACTGGAGCAAGCACCCGATCGGCAAGATACAGGGAGATCCATGTCATTTTCTTCCGCTGCATCAAAGATATACTGATCGTCTTCAACAGCAATCGTGGCATCAATACCTTCTGCCTCATTAATTAGCCTGACGTTATAGGTTGCCATGTATTCAAATCCTTTTTAGTTTGATAGGTAAAGTTCGGTGGCGACCAATCAGAACCACGGAGGTAGAAGACTTGAAGTCAATCTACTGTGCTTTGGTAAGTGTTATAAAATGCACATTTGGTCAAAAAAAGGGGACTAACTGCGTCTAAACGGCTGTTGGGAGAGTGATCCAACTCAACTTGAATTAAGATGGTGAGTATTACTAAAGAACCTGGCAATAAGAACAGTCCAGAAAGTTCTAGACCATTCTGGTCTGTTCTTTATATCCAATGGTTTATTTAGCAAAAGGTCCGTTACATCTCTCTACTATACACCTAAAAGGTGTACATTCCTTGTTATATATATCCAAAACGCAATTTCCTTGTAACATTGCTCTTAGGACGCATCGGATGGTCTCATGTCTGCTGAAAAATGGGATGTAAGTGAAGTCAGTCTGAGGCTGAATCAAGGCCGTCGAGCCAAGGCAGCGCAAGGTGGCTATGCCGGATATGGTTCTCCTCCCTTTGGTCAAGTGGCTCACAATGGGGAGCTAATCGATAATCCTCGGGAGGTGGAAATCATTGAGTTGATTCGTCGCCACCATAAGTCTGGCAAATCGCTACAACAAATCGCGAATTGGTTAAACCAGCACGGTTACACAACAAAACGGGGTCGCCAGTGGCAGCGGATCTCTGTGAAGCGAGTTTTAGATCGCTTGTATGGCAAGACATCACGTATTTCTGGGGTGACTCAACCGTCTCAGGCGGATTGATCCGATCGTGACTGGATTAATCCAGTTAGGTGTACAAATGCAGCAAAGTGATCCAATGATGTGTACTCCCAATTTAGAGGAGGCCATCAATTACCAGCCGTTAGTGTTAGCACCTGACACCTCCCTAGTGGATGTGATTGCCCAGATGAGCCAAATGCCGTTCAGTAGCTGTGCATTAGGAACAGAACCGCACCATTCTGCCGATACAGAACAGGCTCCGACTCGACCGACCTGCGCCTTGATTATGCAAGATCAAGATATTGTGGGCATTTTGACGGAGCGGGATATTGTGCGCTTTGCCGCTGCGGGGATGGATTGCGATCGCATCACGGCTGCCGATGTGATGGCTCATCCAGTTAAGACATTATCCTTGGCTGATTTCAAAGATATCTTTGCCGTTATGTTTCTGTTCCGTCGATATCGAATCCGCCATTTGCCGATTGTTGACGATCAGAACAAACTCATTGGCCTTACAGAGCCCAGTAGTCTGCGACGCGTGTTGAAACCGGCAAATCTCCTCAAGCTTCGTCGGGTGTCCGAGGTGATGTCAACTGCCGTTATTCATGCACCGCCTCATTGTTCAGTCCTGAGTCTGGCCCAGTTGATGGCGCAGCATCGTGTCAGTTGTGTGGTCATTGTCGAACCTGCCCCAGATGACGGTCTTAAACCGATCGGTATCGTCACGGAGCGAGATATTGTCCAATTTCAAGCCATGCAGTTTAACATTGGCCAAATTACGGCAGTTGAGGTGATGAGTTCACCCTTGTTTTTACTGGACCCAGGGGATTCTCTCTGGTCCGCCCATCAAGAAATGCAGCGAAGACGCGTACGGCGCTTGGTGGTGTCCTGGAATTGGGGACAAGATTTAGGAATTGTCACGCAAACCAGCTTGTTAAAGGTATTTGACCCGCTAGAGATGTACGGCATTATTGAAACGCTACAACAAACAATTGAGCAGCTAGAGGCAGAAAAGGCCTCGCACTGGCATCAACGGGATGCAGAAGTGAGCTAGGCCATATCGAGCAAGGCTGACTTTACACACTTAATTGTCCAGCGATTTATGGGCTACCTTATGGACATTTTCTTCCCAGTTCACGCCATCAAAGGGCAGCACCTCCATAGAGTTCGGTGGAGTATCCAAACAGCGAACATTGACATCGTAACCATCAGGGTTAGATCGAGGAATATAAAAGGGCTTGACGCCACAGATCCGGCAGAAGGTATGCTGGGCAACCCCTGTATTAAACCGATAGGTGGTGAGGGCGTCTTGCCCTTGCAACAGGGTAAATTTGGATTGAGGCACAATAAGATGCAGAAATCCAGATTTTGAGCAGATAGAACAGTTACACTCATCGACCTGTAAGTCCTTGGGGGCCTCAACTTCGAACCGCACTGCACCACAGTGACAACTTCCTGAATATTTCAAGGAACACCCCCCAATACACTGACGATGGATCTATCTTATGCTGGGCAAAGATTTTGACAGCCATGTTTTACCATGCAGTGAATTATGCAACAGTTGTTGACAAATCGTTTCCGGGGATTATGGCTGGGGGTCGCTGTTTTAGAGGCTGATTTGCAGCAGAGGAATCAGCCATCCAGTATTGACCAAACCTCTACTTCAGGCTGTTCTTGGTCCGTTCCACCAGAGGGTCTGGGATGGTGGGATGAGATGGCAACTTCCGCTCAAACATTGATGCAGCCCGCCCCTTCTCCTTCGTCTGCACGTCAACCACTAGACGATGATTTTGCCTTAGCTCGGCTGATTGCCAGAGCGTTGCCTATAACGTTGTTCTTTCATGAGGATCTGACCCAGCTAGAAGCACAACTGAGTTATTGTATACCGGGAGTGGCGAATCCTCGTCTTCGAGATGGGGTGATTGGGATTGGGGTTGCGATCGCACTCCTCTGTCAAGAACAGGCCCATCCGCATACGCTGATCTCCCAACTTTTAAACCAGCCTTTCTGGTTGACCCGGACATTACCCAACCAGCTTTATCGAGTTCAAGACCTCCTACAGGATCATGCCAGCTTAGCCACTGCCGAAAAAGACCTCGGGCGGCAATGTTCTACCCCTACAGAATCTTTGGAGATGTCCATTGCCCTGGCTCTTTTCTGTTGGGCGAGCACCCCCGACTCATTCGCCTTAACCCTGACTCGGGGGAGATCGCTCACGTCCTCTCCTATTCCGTCCACCCTGATTGCTTGCGCTTTATCGGGGGTCTTCAACGGTTCCGAGCGCATCCCTATCGATTTGCAGAGTCCACTATTATCCTCATCGTCTCCAGTCTCAAGGCAGGATATCCTTGGCCTTGCCGACCAATTCTTATCGGTCTGGTCAGGTTGTTGTTCCTCAATAACGCTACCCTTAGGGCAAACGGTGGTAGCTGCGCCCGGTATACTTAGACCCCGTGGCTAGACCGCGAAACTGAACGGTTGAGAGTCTGCCTGCCCCATGGAGCCATTACGGTATAGCTGAGTTGACTATAATTGAAGCACTCGAACATTTTGCTGATCAGCAGAGGGAACTCCGTCATGGCAACACAATTTAGTTTGACCCATCGGGTTTTGCGGAACTGAATGGAAACGTCGCCTTAGCCGTCTAACCCTCCAATGAAGAAATTACTTCGTTCTCAGAAGCTTCGTCTAGACCGCTGGCTATCTACAACGGCCGCGTCACGGATTCCCAATTTTCAAGGCGTTGGCAATCGTCGAACCCTCAAACAGCAATCTCCCTTGCTATTGGCTGTGTCTGTTGCAGCTCTGACTAGCGTGATCGGCCATCGTTTCTATCACGAGCCCCAATTAACCATTGGCACGATTGCCCCTGAAACGATTAAAGCCCCGGATTCTGCCCAAGCCCCTGACCCGATCGCTACGGCTGACGCTCGGGAAAAAGCTCTGCGCGACGCCATTAGCGTCTATATGGTCAATTCTTCCTTGACGGCCAGTATTCAAGCAGAACTGGATGCTTATCTGGCTGATATCCAAAAATTCCGAGAATCAGCCGGGAAATTTCCCTACGCCTCGACCCGAATTTTGTCTCCTGCGGTACAGCATTTTCTCAGACAGCAGAATACAGCGGAATTTCAAGCCCTATTGAAGCAGGTCAATGCCACAACCCCAGCTTCTACCCCTAGGTTGAGAGCCCAAGCTGCGATCACTGCCCTTAGACGATATCGAGAGAAAGAAAAAGATAGGGCTCAATGGTCCAAATTGATGCAGCAGATCACCCAATCTCAGCAGAACTATCAAGCCGCATTAGGCGATGTTCCGCCCCGATTGCAAGGATTTTCCAGCCAGGCCCTATTGGCATTTACTGAACCCGAATGGGCGATGGCCAAAAAACGCCTCCGGACCGCCTTAAAGCGCATTCTTACCCAAGGGATTCCGCCAGGATTACCGGTTGCTGTTATGCAACAGGCGGCAACGGTCCAGGTCGAAAATTATCCCGCCAGGGTGCAATCCCTCGGTCTCAAATTATTACCCCTGGTTCTGAAGCCGAATCTCAGCATTGACCCGAGGGGCAATTTACGCCAGCGCGAACGGATTGCAGAACAAATTCCTACCACCTTTGTTCCGATCCGCAAGGATGAAATCATTGTCAAAGCAGGAGACCCGATTTCTCAATCCGATTTTGCCGTTTTGGAGCATTTCGGTCTCAGCCGGCGGGGGATCAACTGGTTAGGGCTCATTGGAACTCTAGCTGCAGTCAGTGGCGGGATTGCCGTGTTTTTAGTTGTACAAAGACGCTGTCGACCTGACTTTGGCCGCCGAGATTATCTTTTGGTGTTAATCCTATCTGCCAGTGCCTCGCTTTTGATTTGGACAACGGGGCTCACCTACACCAGTTTGCCTGCTGTGGGTTTGCTGATGGGCAGCTTTTATGGTCCCGTTTTAGGCGCAACCGTGGTCATGATTTTGTCGGGGTTGATTCCGCTAGGGCTCAGTAGTGGATTTATGGAGTTGGGGGCCATCGCCGCCGGGAGTTTGATTGCCAGCCTGGTGGTCCGTCAACGCCGATCTCGGGAGGAGATTGCCCTGCTGGGGGTGATTGTCGCCATCACGCAGGGAATCACGCTGTTTGTCCTGATGACTGTTTCAGGTGCCCCAGTCTACAGCATTCTGGGTCTTTCTCTGATTCAAGGCCTCGTGGGATTAGGATGGACGATTGTGGCCCTGGGCGTCAGTCCCTTTATTGAGCATGTCTTTGATCTGGTTACGCCCATTCGTCTGGCAGAATTAGCGAATCCCAATCGCCCTTTACTCAAACGTCTTTCAAAGGAGGCTCCCGGTACTTTCCAACACACGATGTTTGTGGCGACATTAGCAGAGGCGGGAGCCAGTGCATTGGGTTGCAATGTGGAGCTGGTGAGAACGGGGACCCTCTACCATGACATTGGCAAAATGCATGACCCTCAATTTTTTATTGAGAACCAGCGAGACACGACCAATAAGCATGATCTGCTCAATGATCCCTGGCAAAGTGCCGAGATTATTAAGAAGCATGTGTCCGAGGGATTAGTGATGGCGCGAAAATGTCGCTTGCCTGCAGCTGTTCAAGCCTTTATCCCCGAGCATCAAGGGACGATGGTGATTGCGTTTTTCCACCATCAAGCTCAGCAGCAGACAGCGGCTAATCCTGATCTCGACCCGGTGCAAGAATCCGATTTTCGCTATCCTGGCCCGATTCCCCAATCCCGAGAGACGGGGATTGTGATGTTGGCTGATTCCTGTGAAGCAGCCTTGAGATCGCTCAAAGATGCCACGCCGGATCTAGCCCTCAAAACCATCAACAAAATCTTTAAAGCCCGCTGGCAGGACAACCAGTTAGTGGAGTCCCACCTCACTCGCGATGAATTAAATGTGCTGGCCGAGGTGTTTGTAGAAGTATGGTTGCAGTTTCATCACAAGCGCATTCCCTACCCCACGGCAACCATCCCCCCCAAGTAAGAGAAAATATGTAACACTACTTTGGGTATCTCTGGTGTTCAGCCAGAGATGGATCATATTCCCAGATTTTAGTTCCGTTTTGTTGAGGAAACCCTATGGCTTTAACCGCTGGCACTGCTGCTCCTGCGTTTACGACTAAAGACACCAATGGCAACTCGGTTTCCCTTGCAGATTATGCCGGGAAGACGGTTGTCCTGTATTTTTATCCCAAGGACGATACCCCTGGCTGCACGAAGGAAGCCTGTAGCTTTCGCGATAACTACAGTGCTTACCAAGGCAAAGATATCGCGGTCTTTGGCGTGAGTGGCGATGACGAAAGTTCCCACCAAGACTTTACCAGCAAGTTCAATTTGCCTTTTCCCCTCTTGGCCGATGTTGACCACAGCCTAATGAAGGCCTATGACGTGGATGGAGGCGGGTATGCCCAGCGCGTCACCTATGTGATCAATGGTCAAGGACAAATTGATAAGGTGTACACCTCCGTCAATACCGACACCCATGCCACTGATATTTTGGCTGACTTAGGTCTGTAAGTCAGGTAGAGGAAGGCCCTCTGCACAAAATTGATCTTGTCAAAACGCCAGGAGTAAAAACATCCTCTTGGCGTTCTTTTCGGTTAGGTCTATGCTGCTCACAGACCCCCATCGTAGACAAACTGATATGTTGCCCATTCTCTATTCGGATCGCTTTCTGGAGCATTTGACGGGGCCTTATCATCCAGAGAAACCAGAGCGGCTAACGGCGATCAAACGGGCATTAGAGGAGATGCCCGGGGCAGAGCAGTTGCAGTGGGTCTCCCCCACGCCCTTGACGCAAAGAGATCCCTTAGATTGGATCAATCAGATTCATACTACTGACTATGTGCAGCAGGTCCATTCCTTGGCTGCATCTGGGGGCAGTTATCTCGATCCAGATACGGTGGTGTCTCCCCACAGCTACGAAGTAGCCTTGCTGGCGGTGAATGCTTGGTTAGATGGAGTGGATCAGGTGTTGGCCCACCAATCTCCTGCCTTTGTGTTAGCTAGACCCCCAGGCCACCATGCGGTGCCAGAAACGGGGATGGGATTTTGTTTGTTTTCTAACGCTGCGATCACAGCCCACTACGCCCTTACTCAACCCGGAATTGAACGCGTTGCCATTCTTGACTGGGACGTCCATCACGGCAACGGCACTCAAGCGATTGTTGAGTCCCATCCCCAGATAGCCTACTGTTCGCTTCATCAATCCCCTTGCTATCCCGGCACGGGTGCAGCAGAGGAAACCGGATTGCATGGTAATGTCCTCAACCTGCCGATGCCAGCAGGCAGCACCTTGGCGGATTATGAATCGCAATTTAGAGACAAGATTATGCCCTTTTTCAGGGACTTTAAGCCTGATTTACTGTTCGTCAGTGCTGGCTACGATGCCAACGCTGTCGACCCACTAGCTGGCATTAATCTGATTCCTCAAGACTATGGCGTCTTTACTCAATATTGCTTGAAGCTCACACCTAAAATTTTGTTTGGTTTGGAAGGAGGATATGACTTATCTGCATTGGCCCAATCGGTCACGGCAACGATTCAAGCCTGCCTCAGAAACTCAAATACTAAGATTTAGGTTTTTAATGACTACTTAAAGGGTCAGAAAATGAAAGAGAAATACTCTATATTTATTTAATATTTTCAACAATCAAGATGATTTACTTAAACTAACTTGGATGAAGTTAGAGTCTGCTAGCTTTACATTAAAATCCCTTCTCTTTCCAATACTGCTCTGATGTCTTCTGATTTCGCTAGTATATTAGCCTTAGGAAAGCGTATTTGAGTAAGTCCTTGAATATTTGAAAACTCTGTACACCCTTCTTCTAAGAGAATAATTGCTTTTTGAAATCCAAGCCTTCCCTGAAATAACCCAGCTTCATGAATCACATTCGCACGAGCATGATATTTACCATCTTGATCTACATCTTCAGCCGTCATAATTAAAAAAGCAAAGGCTGCTTTGTCTAGCATATCTTGGAGCCGTTGCTGAGTAGTCTGGCCTGCGGAAGGTTCTCGATTAAATTCATCCCATTCTAATTTTAACCGCTGACTCAGAAAATTACTTAGTTCCAGCCAGATTTTTGATCTGCCATGTCCGATAAAAATTTTATTTCCATCCATGTGTGATTGGACCAATTTTTGCTGACTATTTTGTAAACTATTTTCCCAGCTATTGTCTCTAGTTAGATCAATATTAGTATTTTCTAGAAAGCGATATCCTTTTGCTGTGATTCGATCAATAACAGCCCCAGTAGGACCATCAAAACTTTGCCCTAGAGTTCTTACTTCTGCTAAGCCATACTCCTTTAGAAGCAATATATGTTCGTATATTTCTGAGAATTTTTCCTGTTTAGTTTTAAGCAGTTGATGTGGCCCACCATACTGAGCCAGGGCTGTTTCAAGTTCGTCAGAGGTAATTCAAAAGCACTGAAAGTCCGCAAGGAGCAAAAGCGCTATGGAAAATCTAATCACACAATCATCTTGGTT
>NZ_JANQOP010000301.1 GCF_028285745.1 Acaryochloris sp. IP29b_bin.137
GTGGAGCAGCTATCCCCGGATGATGCATACGACCTGATTGTCGTGGCGATGCGAAAGAATCAGGTTGCTGCGGTTCTGCCAATATTATCCGCCCATCAGCAGACCCCTAACGTGATGTTTATGGTCAACAATCCCTCTGGCTATGGAGATTGGGTGCAAGCGGTGGGCCGTGATCGCCTTTTGTTAGGCTTTGCAGGAGGCGGTGGGACATTAGAGGGCCACGTAGTTCGCTATCTGATTACCCATCGGATGCAACCCACGATGTTAGGTGAGCTAGATGGACAGATAACCGACCGAATCAAGGAAATTGCTCATACCTTCAAACAAGCGGGTTTCCCAGTAACCATCAGCCGCAACATGGATGCTTGGCAAAAATACCATGTGGCCTTGGTCAGTCCTATTGCCAATGCACTGTATATGGCTGGGGGTGATCGCACCCAATTAGCCCAGATGCCGGACGCGCTGCATCTAATGGTGCGTGCCATGCGTGAAGGCTTCCAGGTATTGTGGGCACTTGGCATCCCTGTGACTCCCACTAAATTCAGAGTGTGGCAGTGGTTACCAGAGCCGATTCAGGTCGCGATCTTGAGACGTTGGATCAACACTCAGCATTTTGAAATTGTGGCCGTTCGTCATGCCAATGCCGCTCGGGATGAGATGCAGCGATTGGCCAGGGATTTCCAAGACTTGGCCCGTCAAGCGGCAGTGGAAACACCTGCGATCGACGAGCTAGAGACCTATATCGATTTGTTCCGACCCGATCATCTTAAGACTGTTCGCACCTCGTGAGGGTATATGAGGCTGAAGATTCTCTTAGGTCTTATTTTTATACTGCTCTTCTTCAGCACTTGGTTCTGGCTGGCGGGTGGGTTGGCTTGGCTCAGAGGGTGGATGTTTATTGGACTTATGATAGTTGGCCGATCCCTCAGTACCTTCTACATCAAGCACAAAGATCCTGAGCTATTGAGGAGGCGTGGGCAGATAGGGCAAGGGACGAAGAATTGGGATATTGCCTTACTGACGCTATTTGGGCTCACATACCTCGTAACCCTTGTTGTGGCTGCGATAGATGCCCAACATCGTTGGTCAACTATGCCTCTCTGGTTATGGCCTGTTGGCGCTGTGTTGTATGGGTTGTTTGAGGGAGTGATGACATGGGCCATGGCTGTCAATACTTATTTTGAGAAAACGGTGAGAATTCAGCGCGATCGCAACCATAGAGTCATCGAGTCTGGCCCCTACCGCATTATCCGTCATCCGGGCTACATTGCTACACTGTTGGGTTTTGTGCTGGCGACACCGCTCTTGCTGGGGTCCTGGTGGGCATTTTTGCCCGCGCTGCTGGCCACGCTCTGCCTCATCCTGCGGACGGCGCTGGAGGATCAAACCCTACGAAAGGAACTGACAGGATACGAAGTTTACACGGGGAAAGTGCGTTACCGACTCTTTCCAGGACTCTGGTAGATGCAGAGATTTCCCCTCATTCAAGCCTCGTTTCGTTGTTCTTTCAACCGTTGTGCTTCTCGATCCAGAATGAATTAGGAGAGAAGCTGATCACAATCTGTGGAGGAGTCTATCCATGACAACTGTTCTTGTCGTTGGAGTCCAGGGTTATCTCGGGACAATTGTGGTTGAAGAGTTACCTCAGCGCGGTTGGAACGTTCTTCGCGGTGGTCGCCATTCTGACAGCTCTGACGATTTTCGACTCGTTGATCTCGACAAACCATCGACGTGGAATCCGGCCCTCATTGATGTTGACATCGTGATCTCCACAGTCCCGCATCCTGAACTTCCGCTCGAACGCCATATCCTGGAATCTGGAGGATTGCTTCTTAGTCCAGCAACCATCCCCCGTTCATCGCTTCAGAAGCTCACAACATTGACAGACTCGGCGCGTGGCACCGTCATACCTCATGCAGGGTTGACCCCTGGGCTAGGTCATCTCCTTGCTGCAGAATTATTGCGGTCTCATCCGCAGGCATCGGAGATTGCAATCGGGATGACATTTTCAGCACGCGGAGCAGGTGGAGAGGGAATAGGATGGACCTTCAGTCATTTTGCCGAAGGCGCAAGGTCGAAGACGCAAGTAGTGCCGTTGCCACCGCCGATGAACGACCGCATCTGTGGGGCCAAGAGCCTCGCGAATGAAGGCTGGTTGGTAGATGATCGCTGGCCACCTGTTCAGCGGCTCGAATTCTGCATGGCCGAAAAACCCATACCAGGATTCACCAGACGTTTGATACCTCTATGATCCTGCTCCACTATATTGTTGGGTATTTTACTTGCCGTCCTTCTTCTCCTTCAGGGATACGTTCTTCTTCCTGTAACTGCTCAACAGCAGGGGGATACGCTGGATTTTTATCCACATTGATCACCTGAGGTTCATGGGAATGAACCGGATTGAGTGCTTTGGCCAGAAAGCGCTTTGCAGCTTTGGCATCCCGCTTTGCTGTGAGTAAAAAAAGTCGAGGGTGTAGCCATCAGAATCAACCGCTCGATAAAGGTAGCGCCACTTTTTGCGGATTTTGTTATAAGTTTCATCGACTCTCCAGGAGTCATTGGTAGGCTTGAGATGTCGGCGACAGCGCATGTCCAGCTCAGGGGAATATTTGAGAACCCACCGATTGATGGTGCTGTGATCAACCTCTAATCCTCGCTCAATCATCATCTCTTCTAAATCTCGATAGCTGAGGGGATAACGGCAATACCAACGGACATTAAGTAGGATGATCTCAGATTGGTAATGACGCCATTTAAATAGGTCAGCAGTTTTCATCGATAGGAGAGAAAAGAAGTACAGCCTACAAGATTAAGATTGGTTCTCAGCTCAGATTCTATTTTTGCGACACAACTGCTCGATGAGTGTCTTAACGCGCTTTCGTAGTGCTATATCGCAATATCCTCTGTTTTCGAATAAGGAAGTGAGGTGTTCTCATCAAACTTCCAAAAAGTGAAAAAGAAAAAGTGAATAGGTCAATCATTTAACACTTTTCTTGTGAGCTTAGTTTTACTTGAAACGTAAATTAACTATCTACTTTTTCCAGTAAAGAATATTTTCCTGAATACTCATTTACTTATACATCCTCATAAAGTTCTCACAATATTTCCACACTATTAAGTAGCAAGTCAAAGAAGTTCGAACATGAAGGCTCTTCACAGATTCCCTCATGCTTAGAGGACTATTAAAACATACAAAACTGTATTCGCTAAATATCTGCTATCTCTATACATCAGATAAAGGAGCAAGGATTATGAAGCACTTTCGTAAACAGTTGTTAGTTTTTGGTCTAGTTATACTGGCATGTATGGGAATGACATTTAGTTTTCAAGTACCTGTTTACGCAGGAGAAATATTAGAACAGCCGATTAATTCTGTTCAAGTCTCAGATCCACAGTCAATACCAAGCAAAGAATCCTGTATACCCATTGGTGAAAAAATTGATTTAAACAACGCAAACGCATTAGCCTTTAAGGATTGCCCAGGCTATTATCCAACGCTTGCTAAAAAGATAATTAACAATGGGCCCTTTGAGACTGTTGACGAAGTCCTCAATATCCGAGGTTTAAATTTAAAGCAGAAACAACTCCTTGAAGATAAGCTGGACTTTTTTACCGTATCTGAACCTAAAACTGATCTCGCTACTCGAATGCCACCTCGTCCCATGATGCGTTAGCTGACTTGTAAGCAGGGTAGTTAAGAACAAGGACATGAAGGCGTAAAAACTGACGTCATTGAATTGTTCTAGCTAAATATCTTAAACATTCTGAGAACTACCCATTTCGATTTCTGACGATAACAATCACAACTCAATCTTTTCCTATGAACTATGCACTATCTCCCCCAGATAAATGGTTCACGACCACCCCCCAACCACTTTTTGACTCCTGGTGGAAAACTCTTAAAGCTTTACGTCCTCTGAATAACGCTCTTGGGATAGATCTGGGAACTTCCAATACTTTGATTTATAGCCCCATCGAAGGGGTTGTACTCAATGAAGCCTCAATTATTGCCATCAATCAATTGACTCAAACTCCAGTTTCTGTGGGCAATACTGCTAGACAGTTGTTAGGCCGTACTAGCACACCAGTAGCAGTATTACGTCCCGTCAGAAATGGGGTTATAGCAGACCTCAAACTGACCCAGATCATGTTGCAATCCTTCATTCGCAAAGCTCAACAGGGAACCCGAATCTTTCGCCCTCGCCTCGTCCTTGGCTGTTCTTGTGGTGCAACAAGTGTAGAGCGCGAAGCTTTGACTGAAGCAGCTTTGGAAGCAGGCGCAAGAGACGTTGTTCTGATTGATGAACCCATTGCTGCAGCTTTGGGGATAGGACTGCCAATTACGAAACCAAAAGGTAACCTCATCATTGATATTGGTGGTGGTACTACAGAGATGGCGGTTATATCCTCTTCTCAAGTCATTGATAGTCAAGTCATTCCCATAGCAGGAGATAGTTTTAATCAAGCCATCGTTGACTATCTCAGACAAACCTCCCAGGTCCATATTGGAGAATTGACAGCCGAAAGTCTCAAAATTCAATTTGGTTCTGCTTCGGACTCGGCCTGTAATGATACGCCAATGGAAATTTTAGGGGTTAATGTGGGGTCGGGATTACCCCAACGACTAGAAATCAATAGTGGTGAATTGCGGGATGCCATATCCATTCAGTTGCATAAGATATCGGTTGCTCTACTCAACTTTCTGGAAAGGACCCATCCTGAGTTAGTTAGCGATATTGCTGAGCGAGGAATCATGGTAACGGGAGGTGGGGCTTTACTCTCCGGCATTGATACGTTTTTTCAAGATTTGACCCATCTACCTGTTCATATCTCCCCCAATCCATTAAACAGCGTTGTTTTGGGAACAGGCAAGATTCTTGAATATGAGCATCAACCCAGCTACAGCTCCGCTTAAGCAGATTGAATCAAGCTATCTGATAGAGGTTATATCCCAATCCAGTTGAACTATTTGAATTAAGGACTGATTGTTAACTCAGGCCATCTTCAGTCTTATCAATCGTCCAAAACATGCACAGCTTTATGGAGTGCTCTTTATGCCAATGGGTGATGGAATTTCTTCACACAATCCTCAAACTCAATGCTTAGTTTATAGAGCGGTTTATCCTGCATCGATATCGCTGGTAACCGTTAGATCGTTCCACCTTGCAGGAGGCTAACAGATGGATTTAAGTACGACGTATTTAGGAATGAGACTCCGTTCTCCCCTTGTGGTTGGGGCCTGTGCGCCATTATCAGAAAAGATTGATCATCTACGTCATATGGAAGATGCAGGCGCTGCCGCTATCGTTTTGCACTCACTGTTTGAAGAACAATTACGTCAAGATCGGCTTGGGTTTCATCATCATCTCACCCACGGCACCGAAAGTTTTGCAGAAGCCCTCTCCTATTGTCCAGAACCTGACGTCTTTCATGTGGGGCCAGAGCAGTATCTTGAGCATATCCATCAAGCCAAAGCCATCGTTGATACTCCCATCATTGCTAGTCTGAATGGGGCTACGATTGGGGGGTGGACAAACTACGCTAAAAAAATAGAGGAAGCTGGTGCCGATGCCCTGGAATTAAATATTTACACCGTCCCCACTGAGATGGCGATTGCAGGGGCAGAAATCGAGCAGAGCTATATTGATATCGTTCATACCGTTACTTCCACAGTTAATATTCCAGTAGCTATTAAGCTCAGCCCTTTCTTTAGCAATCTAGCCTATATGGCAAAACGGTTAACGAATGCAGGGGCGAATGCCCTTGTCCTCTTTAATCGTTTTTATCAGCCAGATATCGATATAGAAACCCTAGAAGTTAGGCCTAATTTACTGCTCAGTACACCGCAGGATATAAGATTACCGCTGCGTTGGATTGCCATTCTCTACGGAACGCTGCCTGTGGACTTTGCCGCTACGAGCGGTATTCATACATCAGCGGATGTCTTGAAAATGATGATGGTTGGAGCCAACGCCACGATGCTGGTGAGCGTCTTAATCCGGCACGGCATCGATCATCTTTGCACGCTTGAGCATGCCCTATGCCAGTGGCTAGAGGAGCATGAGTATGAGTCGATCCAGCAACTTCAGGGGAGTATGAGCCAGGTTAATTGTCCAGGCCCCAGCGCATTTGAACGTGTTCAATATATTGAAGCTTTGCAAACTTATCATCCCTTAGGATTGATGCCGATGAGGGTCTAAAGCTTTCAAAGAAACACTCAAGCTAAACGATCTAAATCTTGATTGAGACGGTCAACTGACCCTTCAAAATTCATCCCTTTCTGATCAGTCTGTTCTTGTTTTGAAGCCATTGTTTCATCCATTTCTATGCACCAAGCTAAACGGATCGGTATCCTCACCAGTGGTGGTGATTGTCCTGGGCTTAATGCCATTATTCGGGCAGTTATTAAATGTGCGACTCACAAAGGGTGTGAGGTGTTTGGCATTCCCTATGGCACCCAAGGCTTTATTAACCTTGAATTAGGACACTGTACTCCGGAGGATCTGAGGTTAAAAGAGCATGGATATGATGTCCCAGGATTGTTAGGGGGATTGGATATTTTGCAATTCCTCAGTGGCAGTATCTTGGGAGCATTAAACAAAGGGAATCCAAGTGATCCTGCGATCTCACAAGAAATTTTGCAGGGTTTTCAGCGCTTGAACCTGGACGCTCTGATTGCCATTGGTGGAGATGGGAGTTTGGATATTATTGACGACCTTGCCCAAAAAGGGCAGTGGCGATGGGTGGCAATACCGAAAACCATCGATAATGATGTGCCCTGTACAGAAATTTCTTTGGGGTTTGATACTGCCGTCAATACTGTTACGAGATCACTCTACGATCTCACATTTACGGCGGCGAGCCATGATCGAATTATGGTTGTTCAGGTAATGGGGCGCGATGCCGGACATTTGGCACTCCATTCAGGCATCGCGGGGGGCGCAGATGTAATTTTGATACCGGAGTTGACCCCATGCTTGAACCCATCCGTAATTGATCAAGTGTGTCGTCAAATCGCAGTGCTCCGACAAGACGGTCGCCGTTTTGCTCTAGTTGTGATTGCTGAAGGGGTGCGCAGACCAGATGGTCAAAAAGTTGCAAGCATTTGCGAGTATTTAGCTCAACAGATTCAGGTGCAAAGTCAGACGTTATGCTCGTCCGGTAATCCTCAGTTCTGTAGTCTTCAGGAAGTGGATTCTCGGGCAATCATTTTGGGGCATATCCAGCGGAGCGGGGTGCCTACAGCCTTTGATCGTCTCTTGGCAGCTCGCTTCGGCAGGGAAGCCGTTGATCTTATCTCTCAACATCATTACAACCGTCTCGTGGTTTGGGAAAATGGCGAAATTACGAGTAAACCCTTAACGGAAGTTATCCCCATAATCAAGGAATGTCATCGAGAGAAAAAGTGTCCAGATCCTGTTGATCCGCATGGGGGATTGGTGCAGACGGCTAAGGAATTAGGGATTTATGTTGGAACATCATGAAGTTTGTCGATGAGTATCGAGATCCTGGCTTGGTCAAGTATTGGGTGCGCGAGATTGATCATCTGGTAACGCGGCCTTGGACCATTATGGAAATTTGTGGTGGGCAAACTCATACGATTGTGAAGCATGGGATTGATCAACTGTTACCCAAGGCGATCACCTTGATTCATGGGCCGGGGTGTCCCGTATGCGTGACACCAGTAGCGTTAATTGATGATGCGATTACACTAGCCAAAATCCCTGGCGTGATGCTCTGTTCCTTTGGGGATATGTTGCGAGTACCTGGAACAGAGGGTGATCTGTTATCTGCAAAGGCACAAGGCGGAGTGGTACGGATAGTGTATTCGTCCCTAGATGCCCTAAAGTTAGCTCAAGCCAATCCAGACCAACAAATTGTGTACTTTGCGGTGGGGTTTGAGACAACGGTACCAGCGACAGCGATGGCAGTGTATCAAGCCCATCAGCAAGGGATATCTAATTTTTCAGTCCTCGTGGCCCATGTCTTGGTCCCACCAGCGATGGAAGCCGTTTTGTCTGCACCAGACTGTTGTGTACAGGGATTTCTAGCCGCTGGGCATGTATGCACGGTGATGGGGTATACAGCCTATGAGGCGATCTCAACCCAATATCACACCCCAATTGTGGTGACGGGATTTGAGCCCGTTGATATTCTGCAAGGTATCTATCACTGCATCCATCAACTGGAGGTCGGCAAAGCAGTGGTGGAGAATCAATATTCTCGGGTGGTTCAATCCAACGGAAATTCTGACGCTCAACGACTGATGGCGGATGTATTTGTGCCTAGTGATCGTCAATGGCGAGGTCTAACGAGCATTCCCAATAGTGGTCTAAAGTTACGCCCCAGGTATGCCTATCTGGATGCCCAGGCACTTTTACCCGCAAATTCCAGTACTTCAGATTGTGTTGCTCCTGCCCCTGAGAGCGATTGCATCAGCGGCAAGATTCTTCAAGGGGTTCTAAAGCCACCTGATTGTCCTGCCTTTGGTCATCAATGTACACCAGAGCACCCGCTTGGTGCCCCCATGGTGTCCTCTGAAGGTGCTTGTGCAGCCTACTATCGATATCGTCAATTTAGGGTTTAAGGCAGTTATCTTCACTGCAACACTAGACTCATAAGATCTTCAGCATTGCTTCATATTCTGAAGTTAGAGAGAATCTCAGCTTTTTAGATTGTAGTTGAGACCACATATTCAATGTTGAAGGATGTTGCTGCTTCTATCAAGGGGGGACACATACCCTCAACTGCAGGAGGTGTTGATAATGATGCCGACAGAAAAGCCATCCACTTCAAAACGGGCAAACGCTAAATCCAAGAAATCGAAGCATCGACGACGCAAAGAAATATACCTGCAAAGGGGGGGCAATATTGGTGTTCCTAAACAGCCATTGCGATCGCGTTCTCCAGCACCTACCCATGAGAAATTAAGTGATTGGGAAGTAGCCTCTTAGCAGGTAACTTCCCCTGAATTCAGGTCTCTCAATACTTCTTGGACACTGGTTGGACCTGAAATGCACGCAGTGGAACATCAATAGTCGTTAATGTTACTTCCTAGGTCATTCACCTCTAAGCTGACGTTACATGGGAACTTATATGTAAAGCCCCACTAGGTATAGAGTTTTTCTGCTGATACTCCTCTAAAGTGAATGAGTCCACTTGTATGGTATTGCTACGTGAGATTTCTGCCTGTTGGAGAGATCTAGCTTCTTGAGTGTTGATGATTCCTTTCTCAAGAGCTTTATCGACCAGCTGCGATGGTTTGGATGGAGGAAGTTGCCCTCTTGCTATGGCATTCTTAATGGTTTTAAGGATAGGGGCTGTCTGCACCGATAAGCGTAAAGCTGCTTCCAGGCGACCCACCGCTTCTTCAGTGTGATTGGGAAGATAAATATCACGAGTGAGTCGATCCCGTTCTGGCCCAGGCATCAATAGGATCTGAGCAACCTGATGCCCCAATTCATCAGATGGCACTGTTCCAAGGGGACTCAGTCGCCACAACCCTAGAATAGGTTGGCGCAAGCCGGTACCCAGGATTGGGAGGTTATAGATCACTCCTTCAATTGCCTGTTGAATTTGAGCAAGGGCATACTGCATTGACCAATGCACTAAGGGTAAATCCTTCACCTGTTGTCCTTCAGCTTCAAAGCACCGGAGTGTTGCTGACCCCAGATACATCCAGGCAAGCATGTCTGCAAAGCGCCCAGTTAGTTTTTCTCGACGCTTCAAAGCCCCTCCTAATGACAGCATGGCTAAATCACTGAGGTTAGCGAAGGTCGCTGCAGCCCAGGCTAACTTGCGATAGAAAATAGCTGTTTCGCCTTGGATCGGAGAACGAGTGAGCCGCCCCCGCGTCAGGCATAATAGACCAGCCCGAGCGCCGTTACGGACGATAAGTCCAAGATGAGACCAGAAAGCCTGGTCAAAGGCAGCTACATCCGATTGCTCTAAGGCTAAAATCTCATCGTAAATGTAAGGATGACTGCGAATCGCGCCCTGGCCAAATATCATTAATGATCGCGTCAGAATATTTGCCCCCTCCACGGTGATGGCAATCGGCATGGCCGTGTAGATATTGGCTAGTAGGTTCCGTGGTCCCCGGCAAATCCCGGCTCCCCCCAGAATATCCATTCCATCCAAGACGACGCGACGAGCCAGTTCGGTGGTTTGGGATTTTGCGATTGCGGATACCACCGCAGGCTGCTCGCCGTTATCTATTGCGCCACAGGTATAGAGTCGGGCCGCATCAATCATGTAAGTGAATCCCCCAATCCGGGCTAGGGGTTCTTCAACCCCTTCAAAGCGGCCAATGGATAAACCAAACTGTTTGCGGACCACAGCATGGGCACCCGCTACGCGAGCCACCAGTTTAGTCACCCCTGTACAAGTGGCCGGGAAGCTAATCCCACGCCCCGCTGCCAGAGTTTGCATGATCATTTTCCAACCCTGACCTGCTTGTTCAATGCCACCAATGATCTGTCCAATCGGGACAATGATATCGTGGCCTTCTAACGGTGAGTTATAGAAGGGGACGCCCATGGGATCGTGGCGACGGTTATGAATGACGCCGGGTGTTTTGGTCGGTATCAGAGCACAGGTAATACCAGGGTGTTCCCCTTTACCCAGAAGATTGTCAGGGTCGTGAAGTTGGAAGGCAAGGCCCAGGAGGGTTGCGATTGCACCCAGGGTGATATAGCGCTTGTTCCAATTGAGTTTGAGGTAGAGCTGACCATCCTCCCCCTTAAACACCACCCCACTAGACGTAATGCTAGCCGCATCTGATCCAGCTTGGGGTTCCGTGAGAGCAAAGCAAGGGATATCTTCACCCCTGGCTAAGCGAGGCAAATAGTGATGTTTCTGTTCCTCAGTGCCATAGCGAAGTAGAAGTTTAGCAGGCCCCAGGGAATTAGTGACGCCAACCGTCGCCACATGGGTAAAGGAACGGGAGGCCAGTTTGGCCATTACGGCGCTGTAGGCCAGATTCGAGAAGCCCAGCCCTCCGTATTCTTCGGGAATCATCATGCCAAAGAACCGCTCTTGTTTGAGATAAGTCCAGACGTCGGGCGGTAGATCCTGGCGCTGGTAGATTTCCCAGTCACTGGCCATCCGGCAGACTTGTTCAACCGGGCCATCTAGAAAAGATTGAATCTCGGGGGTGAGTTGAGGATACGGTTCGTTAAGGATACGTTCGAAATTGGGTTTTCCGCTGAAAAATTCACCATCAACCCAGACGTTCCCCGCTTCGATCGCGGCTTTTTCTGTCTCTGAAATTTTGGGAAAGATTTGCAGTGTTTGGAGTGTTTTTACGACGAAGGACGTGAGTAGCTTTTGGCGAAGCCAAGGGACATTGAATACCAGCGCTACGATGAGAAACAGACTCCATACCCAGATTGGCGGATGGCTGAGACTGAGGACTGCAGCTGCGAATAGCGACCAGCTCCACAGTGGGACACCGATATACCCCAATAGGATGATTAGGGTGAGGGTGGCGAGTGCGATAAACTCTGGTCGGCCTACCTCCAACAGAGAAGCTTCGCTAACAGCCATCGCAGTATTGATAACAGTCATAACAACCTCCGTGGCAACAGACGAGTATTTGATTTAGGACAGCCTTGATGAGAGCCCTCAGAGAGAAAGAAAAGCGAAGTCTCAGGTCTATGCATCTTTCCCCCCAGAACTGGGGGGTTAGGGGGGCCAGTACCAAGCATTGAGCATAGACAGCAAAACAGCTACAACATCAAGTTTTCAAAGACACCTGCAGCACCCATGCCGCCCCCAACACACATCGTCACCAGTCCATAGCGAATGCCTCGACGCTTCATCTCGTGCAGTAGGGTGGCAGTCAATTTTGCTCCTGTGCAGCCCAATGGGTGACCGAGGGCGATCGCACCACCATTCACATTCACAATCTCTTCATCTAGGCCAAGCTTTTGCATGACAGCCAAAGTCTGGGCCGCAAAGGCTTCATTCAACTCAATCAAGCCAATATCGCTAAGGGATAATCCCACCTGCTTCAGTACCTTGGGCACCGCTTCCACGGGGCCTATACCCATCAGTTCCGGTGGCACCCCCACCACGGAGTAGCCCAGCATTCGGCCTAGCGGTGCAATGGCCAGCTCTCTAACCCTCCGCTCACTCATTACAACCGTTGCTGCTGCCCCATCCGACATTTGGGAAGATGTGCCCGCCGTAACAGTACCATCGACCTTAAAGACGGGCTTGAGCTGAGCTAAGGCTTCAAGGCTGGTGTCAGCACGGGGGCCTTCATCGACGTCGAACACGGTTTGGGTGGTTTGGGGTTGTTCTTCTACTAAGGTGGTTGCCTTGACCATAAAGGGAATAATTTCGTCTTTGAACCGTCCCTTCTTAAGGGCCGCCAGGGCTTTGTGATGCGATCGCAATGCAAAAGCATCCTGATCATTCCTAGAAATCTGGAATTCTTCGGCCACATTCTCTGCCGTAAGCCCCATCGACAAATAGGCTGCAGGAATCTCAGACAGTAGGTCTGGATTGGGCGTCAGGTAATGTCCCCCCATCGGAATTAGACTCATGGATTCAGCTCCCCCAGCCACGATCACCTCTGCCTGACCTGTCATAATTGCTTGTGTGGCCATAGCAATGGTTTGTAACCCCGATGAACAAAAGCGATTCACGGTGCAGCCAGCAACGGAGTGGGGAAGCCCTGCCCGTAGGGCAATCACGCGCCCCAAGTTGAACCCCTGTTCAGCTTCAGGGAAGGAACAGCCGATTATCAGATCATCAACTTGATCGATCTCAAGTTTGGGAACGGTATCTAGTGCGCCCTTAACAGCAACGGCACCCAAGTCATCGGGGCGACTATGGCGCAGTGCCCCTCGGGGGGCTTTCCCCACAGCGGTGCGCACACTACTGACGATATATGCGTTATTCATTTGATGTACCTCGTCTTTTGTGAGGACTAAGATTGAGTCTCCTAATTCCGTAAAGGCTTTTTCGTTTTCAACGTATGCATGATCCGTTCCTGAGTTTTCTTCTCTGAGAACAGGGGTAAGAACATGTCACGTTCTAAGCCCAGCAGATAGTCATCGGAGACCAACGTTGGTGCTGACAGATCACCGCCTGTCAGCACATAGGCCAACCGATTGGCAAGGAAGCGATCATAGTCAGAGATATAGCCTCCTTGCTGCATCTGATAGGCTGCCGTTTCAAACAGGGCGCGGGCTGGTTTGCCCAACACCTGGATCGCGTTGCGTTTGGGTGGGGGGACGTAGCCCTCATGATCTAGGCGCAACACTTCTTCCTTGGCGACGTACAAACGGCGATCGCTATTTATGACAATTTGAGCTGTCTGTGGTAAATATCCCCACTCCTGAGCTTCATAGGCACTGCTTGCCACCTTTGCCATACCAATATGCTCAAAAGCCTGCTTTAAAAACGGTTGAATATCGCTGGGAATATCACTGGCAGCCTGTTCAGCAGCCCAAGTTGCCATGGTCATAATGCCACCTGCACCGGGAATCAAACCGACGCTGAGTTCTACCAAACCAATGTAGGTCTCAGCCGCTGCCACCACGTGGGGAGAAGCCATCACCAGCTCACAGCCACCCCCTAAGATTCGTCCGCGAATGGCTGCCACAATCGGCTTAGGGAAGTAGTGAATTCGCAACATCAGCGCCTGAAACTGATCGAGGAGATGGGCAATGGCACCATGCTCACAATCTGTAAAGACATTGACCTTGTCTTGGTGCGAGAACTTGATCATGTCTGCCAGGTTGGCCCCGGCAGAGAAATGCTCCCCATCATTGCCAATGACCAGACCGCGATAGTCCCCAGCTTCGACGATGTCCAATGCTTCTGAGAAGCCATCCACTACAACCTGTCCAAGGGTATTCCCCTTCGAACGGAACTCAAATAGGGCAACGCGATCCCCCATGTCAATCAGCGCCGCTTCAGCATTTGACCACAGCGTGCGCGTCGGATCAGTTTTAATCTGAGCAACCGTCAGTTCATCCCGTGGTGTTTCGGTTGGGTGGTAGCCATGTAGGGGTTGGTAGACAAACGCTGCTCTATGTTCGCTAGCCCTTTGATAGAAGCGGTCAATGCCTGCAAGTTGCATGGACTCAATCCAGCTGGGCACCATCATCCCAGACCCTTGCATATCTTTCAGGATTCTAGCAAAGCCAAGTTCCTGCCAAATTTCAAAGGGACCGAGCTGCCAGCCAAATCCCCAACGCATGGCCTGATCAATGTCGAGGGGGCTATCGGCAATTTCAGAAATCCGATGGGCACTGTAACTTAGGATCCTCAGCATCATTTGCCGAAACAATGTCCCCGCTCGACCGGCATCTTGATAGAGTGTTCGCAAACGTTCAGGAAGAGATTTAATTTTGGCAATGGCTTTCCAGTTCCCTAGATGCAGGGACTGGGGTTTTTCGTATGCCAGGGTCTGCGGGTTAACGGAGAGGATATCTCTACCTACTTTTTGATAGAAGCCCTGCCCCGTTTTGGCCCCGAGATGTCCTGCCTCGACGAGGCGTCTCAGAATCTCAGGCACCTGAAAAACTTCACGACTTTCATCGTCAGGGATGGCAGGATAGAGATTTTCAGCTACATACAGTAAGGTATCGAGACCCACAATATCTGCAGTTCGGAAGGTTGCAGATTTAGGACGACCCACCAGGGTTCCCGTGAGCGTATCAATTTCTTCAATGGTGTATCCCTGCTCCGTAAAGGCCTGGATGCCGAGCATACTGATAAACACACCAATCCGATTGCCGATAAAGTTGGGGGTATCTTTAGCGACCACTACCCCTTTCCCCAGATGGAGATGTCCAAACCACTTCAGCTGCTCCACAATGTGCGGATCCGTTTCTGCGGTGGGAATCAGTTCCAACAGCTTCAGGTAACGTGGAGGATTAAAAAAGTGTGTCCCTAGAAACCGTCGTCGGAACGAATCGGAGCAACCTGCAGTAATCGCTTGGATGGACAACCCGCTTGTATTGGTTGACACTACTGCATCATCGCGAATGTGGCCTTCTAAACGGGCCATCAACTGTTGCTTGACCTCTAACTTTTCGACTACCGCCTCAATCACCCAATCCACATGGGTTAGGCGATGCCAGTCATCCTCAAAATTCCCCAGAATTACGCGGCGAGCTGTTTTTTCGGTGAAGAAGATCGGCGGTTTTTGCTGCAAACCTTTCTTAAAGGCAGCTTCAACAATCGCGTTTTTATGAATGCCAGGCCCAGGCAGATCCAGGAGATAAACCACTAAGCCTGCATTGGCGAGGTGGGCCGCAATTTGAGTGCCCATTACGCCTGCACCGAGAACAGCAGCGGTCCGAAATGGTTTCAACATAACAAAAACCTCAATCAATTCAGCAGGAATAAATCCCTAAGAGGCTTCTAACCTCAGTGACGCAGACGATGGTGGGATAACGGGAGAAGCTGGCTGAGCTATCGCAGGCACAACAGCGCCATATAGTGCCTCAATTTCTTCGGCGAAGGCCGTACAGGTGGATTCCCGATCGAGTCGTCGAGAAGGAGTCAGTAATCCATGGGTAACAGTCAGTGTTTCAGGTATTAGACGAAAGCGTTTCACCCTTGACCACGCCGGGAGGTTCTGATTAGCCGCATCGATCAGTAACTGATATTCAGCAACAATCTGCGCATGGTCTACGATCTTGTTAAGGGAAAGATGGAGTCCTAGCTTCTTGGCTAGTCTTTGCAGTCTCCGTCGATTGGGAAAAATCAGCAGACCACAGTAAGGGCGCTGGTTACCCACTGCCAAAGCCCAGTCTACTAACGAGGATTGAACAAGATGATGCTCAATACGCTCAGGGGCCACATATTTACCAGTTGATAACTTAAAAAGACTTTTTTTCTGACCGGTAATGGTCAAGAACCCTTCATCGGTTATCTCCCCATAGTCGCCGGTGTGGAACCAGCCCTGCGCGTCAATGGCTTCTTGGGTTGCCATTGGATTGTTGTAATAGCCTTTCATCACATAGGGAGCTTTAGCCAAGATTTCGCCATCGGGTGCGATCTCAATTTCAACACCAGGGATAGGCACCCCTACCGTGCCAGCTCGATTCAGTTCTCCTCGATTCACACACAGGACGGCACTCGTTTGCGTGAGGCCATACCCTTGTAGGACCGGAATACCCGCAGCCGACAAAACGTTGGCTAACTCTGACTTAAGGGCAGCCCCCCCACAGAGGAGATACCTGAGCCGTCCCCCAAATCCCTTGCGCCACGGGCGATACACTAACTGGTCTGCTAGTTTAAGTTTCCAAGTATAGAGTCCATGCGACTGGCAACCCAGTTGGTATCTCTGCGCTAGATTGATAGCCCACTGGAAGATCATCTGCTGGAAATGGGGCAGGTGATGGCCTCGCTCCAGAATTTTTTGATAGACCTTTTCTAAAAGGCGGGGAACGGTCGATAAGATAGTGGGCCTGATCTCCCGAATATGCTTTACGATTCGTTGGGGAGTCGTAAAATAAACAGTATGGCCATGGTTCAGGTGTCCATACAGCATGACGCGAGCAAAAACATGGGTGAGCGGCAGAAAAGAAAGGACTGTTTCCTGAGGGCCATTTCGAAGACCCGGCATAATGCTAAACGCGGCCAGTGCATCCCCTGCCAGATTCTCATGGGTGAGCATTACCCCTTTTGGCAGCTCGCACAGGTAGGGAGCACCATGTTGTAGCCGCTGTCTGAGGGATGTCACTGCCTGAAAAATCGGTAATACTTGGCTTCTAAATGCCTGACAACGTCCCGTCGCACCAGCAACATAAACAATGGTGGCCACATCTTTAGGTGAAATCTCAGCTCGCAACCGCTTCCGGGATTGGTCTGATAATTGCTCTTGCCCCCATATCCGCACGGAAGGCAAAGACACAAGTTGAATGCTATCTGGAAGAGTAGTCTGAAGCTCTATCGAAGAATCCTCGCCGGATTTGGAGTCTATGCCATTGGCAACAATAACGAATTTCAGCGTAGATAGCTCATGTAGGCAAGGAATAATTTGCTGCAGCACCTGTAAATCAGACAGTACAAGGGCTTTTGCGCCACTATGCTGCATAATGAACACCATATTTTCTGGGGTTTCACCCATATAAATAGGGACGTTAATCAGGTGGGCCAACAAACTGCCCATATCGGCCAGGCAGAAATTGACATCACTGTGCATGAGTAAGGCCATGCGATCTCCAGCCTCTAGCCCAAGTTCTTTTAGACCCAAAGCGATTTCTTCGGTGGTTGTACGGAATGCCTGTGATGAGACGGGTTCCCAACCTTCTTTCGTCCAATGATTAAAGGCTTGGGCGTTCGGATGATGCTCGCAGGCTTCATCGAGAAGCGACGGCAGGGTTCGTCCCAAGAGCCCCTGTTCAGACTGCGGGGGTGGGCAGTAAATCTCACTGGGTGTAAACATGATCAGCTAGAGTCGCTAATGACGACTCTCTCTCACAAACGGCGCTGGTTCTCCTCAACCATTTCGCGCTTTCCTTGATGTGAGATGGCTTCTGACAAAGCTACGCGGTGTAATTGTTACTTCTGCAGCAACAAGGAGCGTGAGCGATGCTGAAGCACTGCTTGAATAATTCTGAATAGCATCAATACAGCGCGTTCATTGAATTGGAACCTTAAAACATGCTCTAGTGGCGTTGAATGACAATTTTTAAGGTACAATCGCAGTATAGCATATATCTATACATATGGCCCAGAACCAGCTTTGTATAAGAATTCCAGAGCATGAACTAAAAATATTGGACCGCTATGCGAAAAAAACACAACGAACCAAGACCGATATCATTCGTGAATTCATTCGCTCTTTGGAAGAGACCACAAAAGGCTAACTATATGCCTATAAGCTGTCGTTCCTTGTTTTTCTCAAAGGAAGTTAGCTGTTGACGGAGCCATTGGCTCATATCAGCGAGTACTGTTTGGGCCTCCAGATCAGCATGTAAGTCGTGAAAGGCTCCTGGGTATTCCAGATGTTGTTTGGTCTTGCTACCGACCTTGTGAAAAAAGGTTGCGCTCTCGGTGAGAGAAGCGGTCTGATCGTTGCTGCCATGGAGCATCAACAGCGGTAGACGGAGATTCGCTGCGTGGGCTTGTAATTCGGCTTGAGTGCGGAGAAACTCAGTGGCTAACCGAGCTGTTCCTTGAGTATGCCGCAGTGGATCCTGAGAATAGTCTAGAAGGACGGCTGGATCGCTAGAATTACTGGCTAGATCGATGCCCGTATTGAGGGAAAATCGAGGCCATAGCTGTGATAGAAGGCCAGCGATTGCTAACTTCCAGGGTGAAACACCGACAGCTCCCATGGGTAGACCGGACACAATGATGCCCATCAATGGATGCGGGGAATGTAGGACATAATCCAGAACAATTACACCTCCTAAACTATGTCCCCAGGCAAAGAGAGGAACGTGAGGCTGTTGGCGCTCAACTAACTGCAGAAAAAAGTGAAAGTCGGTTCTAAACTCTGACCAGTGGTTGATATAACCTCGCTGTCCAGAAGAGCGACCATGCCCCCGCAGATCTAAGACATAGACCGCATAATCCTGAGGAACAAATGTATTGACCGCATTCATAAAAGTACTGCCATGGCTACCGAGGCCGTGGACAATTGCCACCGCAGCTTGAGGAGGATGTTCGGGGAACCAAGCTCGATAGTAAAGCCTGTGCTGCTTTGCTCCGAACAAATAACCTGATTTAGTGTGCATGTGAAAATACCTGCCTTTATGCGTAAATAACGCCACCCACTTACGGCTGCAGGAGAAGGCCAAGTTTGCGCTTAGCAAAAGACCTGTAAGATAGTGCCATTATAGCGAATAGCTTATTGATTTTCGTATGGAGCACCTGAGAACAAGGTATGAACTGTCTCGAAAAAAGTTGTCAGGAACATCAGAGTTGGACGTAGCCAAGTACTTCTCATGACTGGTTTGCAATGCCTCACGATTTTTCTCGGTGTTAGAGCATGGGTCACAAGACAGTGATCTGTAAATTAATCCAGCAATTAGCACTGTGATCGCACCTTGAATATGAAGATGCGATCACAGCCTCACGAAACAGTAATTGAGTATCTAGCTAATTTCTACTTTTACAGACTTTTTCATATCCTCCTCAGACTTCGATAAGGTGAGACTCAAGACCCCATTGTTGAATTCTGCTTGAACGTTATCGGTCTTAATGGGGCTAGGCATGGGGATAACGCGTTCAAATTTTCCATAGTGGAATTCAGATCGAACGGTCCCTTCTGACTCTGCTTCAATTTCAGTCTTGCGTTCTCCTCGGATGTAAACGGCATCTTTGGTGACTTCTATATCAAGATCCTTAGCATCAAGACCAGGAAGTTCAAATTTGAGATGGATTTCTTGATCAGTTTCGTCCATTTCTGCAGATGGCATGAAGGTAAGACTCTTTTCTCCATCCCGTTCAGAAATTGGCATTAACCGTCCAAACATCCGATCCATCTCACGTCGTAAGCTTTCCAATTCTTGAAAAGGTTCCCAACCTAACGGATACATGCGTTCAAAACTATGGAATGGATCACGAAGGACAATAGACATCATTACGCCTCCTCGCTATCACGACTGGATTGGGGGGCTCCCCACAGAAGTTTTATAAAGCACCGTTATGTTTGAAACGATAGGGGAGTCACCTCCTTCTACTTTGAATTTAAAAAATAAACTTGATGAATTTGTGAGGGGTTCCCTTTCGCCAACAGTATTGAGAGATATACATCTAGCCTTGGAGGAATCAGCAATGCGAGCAATGCAACTAGATGCCCCCGGTCAACTTCTCAGGTTGGTAGAACGCCCCATCCCCACCCCTAATCCTCACCAACTTCTATTGCGGATTCATATTTGTGGGGTTTGTCGAACCGATTTACATATTGTTGATGGCGAGCTGCCAAATCCCAAATTACCGCTTATTTTGGGACATCAGATTGTGGGCACCGTGATTGAACTGGGGGAACAAGTGACAGGATTCAAACAAGGTGATCGCGTCGGTGTTCCCTGGTTGGGACAAACCTGTAACTGCTGCCGATACTGCCTTTCAGGTCGGGAGAATCTTTGCGATCAAGCCCGGTTTATGGGCTATAACCTGGATGGAGGTTTTGCTGAATATGCAGTGGCCGATGCCCATTTCTGCTTTCCCATTCCTGAAGAGTATCCTGATCTACAGGCAGCCCCACTACTCTGCGCAGGTCTCATTGGCTATCGATCCTATCGCATGGTGGGCAAGGCCGAACGGATTGGTTTCTATGGCTTTGGCGCAGCGGCCCATATCTTAATTCAGGTGGCCAATTATCAAGGACGTCAGATCTATGCTTTTACCCGACCTGGGGATATGCAAGCACAGCAGTTTGCCCGTGAACTTGGGGCGGTATGGTCCGGGGGATCTGATGAAAGTCCACCCCAAAGCCTAGATGCTGCGATTATTTTTGCTCCCGTTGGCTCATTGGTGCCAGCGGCCTTGACGGCTGTCACTAAAGCAGGGGTGGTGGTTTGTGCCGGTATTCATATGAGTGATATTCCTAGCTTTCCTTACAAAAGTTTGTGGGAGGAACGTTCTATTCGCTCAGTGGCCAATCTCACGCGCCAAGATGGGGAAGAATTTCTGACTTTAGCCCCTCAAATTCCCATTCAAACGCAAGTCCAGGCTTTTCCGCTGAGTACTGCCAATGAGGCACTGTCGGCATTGAAGAATGGAAAGGTGACTGGAGCCGTAGCTTTAGTAATGACTGATGAGTCAGGTCAAAAGGACTTTTAGCGTTTGAGGCTTCCTCACGTCCGAGAACGCTAATCCTTTGAGAAAGTTGTGAGTGTCCTTGCTACTTCACAACTTTCTCAAGCTTGGAATCTAAGTTCAAACTAATGTGCCAAAGAGTTTTTACATGCCGAGCCAAGGATATTACGGAAATAAGTCTTGTCGTGACGATGGTTTTAGCCATGTCTCAGCCTTCACAAATCTCTAACAACAAAGGCAGCTCCTTGATGTCTCTTGCCAGTACAAGTCTTTTTAAGGTGAGGGGGGTGACTAAAACCTATGTCATGGGTGAGGTGACGGTTGAGGCCCTCAGATCGGTGGATTTGGAGCTTTTTGCCGGTGAATTTATCGTTCTACTCGGTCCTTCTGGCAGCGGGAAATCCACTCTTCTCAATATTCTGGGGGGTCTGGATGTGCCTTCCAGTGGTCAGGTGATATTTCAGGGGCAAGACCTAACCGCGGCTAATGATCGCACCCTCACCCGCTTTCGCCGCCAGAGTGTGGGCTTTGTCTTTCAGTTCTATAACCTTATCCCCAGCCTCACCGCCCGTGAGAATGTTGCTCTCGTCACCGAGATTGCCCCCCAGCCCATGCATCCCCGCGAAGCGTTAGAACTGGTTCATCTTGGTGATCGTATCAATCACTTTCCAGCTCAACTATCCGGGGGAGAACAGCAACGGGTTGCGATCGCACGAGCGATTGCTAAACGCCCCCAAGTGCTGCTCTGTGATGAACCCACGGGAGCTTTGGACTTTCAAACCGGTAAGCTCGTCCTGGAAGCCCTCGCCCAAGTCAATCGGGAGTTAGGGACAACGACAGCCGTCATTACCCACAACGCTGGGATTTCCGCAATGGCCGATCGGGTGATTACCATGCGGAGTGGCGAGATAGTGGCTGTTCGAGAGAATGAACACAAAGTGAAACCGGGAGAGTTGGAGTGGTAGCCCTTGACCAAAAACTCCTTCGAGATCTCCGTCATCTCCGGGGACAGGTGATTGCGATCGCATTGATCGTCGCCTGTGGAATTGCTTGTTTGGTGACCATGCTGAGTGCCTACGATTCCCTGCAGCTCTCACAACAGACCTACTATGATCGCTATCAATTTGCGGATGTATTTGCCCAGTTGAAGCGGGCACCAGATTCCCTTATTGAGCGGATTGCTGAACTACCAGGTGTGCAGCAGGTGCAGACGCGGGTGGTCGTGGATGTGAATTTGGATGTGCCTTCCCTACCGGAACCTGCAACTGGACGGTTGATTGCCATTCCTGAGCAGCGGACCCCGATGTTAAATGATCTGTTCATTCGTCAAGGCCAATATATTGAACCCGGACGACGAGATCAGGTTTTAGTCAGTGAGGTGTTTGCGCAAGCGAATCATTTGGAGCTGGGGGATACCTTGGGCGCCGTGATCAACGAACGGTGGCAGCAATTACGGATTGTCGGGATTGCCTTATCACCCGAATATGTTTATGAAATTAGGGGAGTGGAGCTGTTCCCAGACAATCAGCGCTTTGGGGTGATCTGGATGGGGCGAGAGGCGTTGGGCACAGCCTTTGATATGGATGGAGCGTTTAATGATGTCGCCCTATCCTTGATGCCAAGCGCTAATCCGGCCAGTGTTATTTTCCGGCTTGATCAGTTATTGAAACCCTACGGAGGGCTGGGGGCCTACGAACGGGCTGATCAGATTTCCCATCAGTTTATCAACAGCGAAATCGAGAGCTTGGCAGCCACCGCAGTCATGGTGCCCTTTGTGTTTCTGGGGATTGCTGCGTTCTTGCTGAATCTGGTTCTTGCGCGGCTAGTGAGTACCCAGCGAGATCAAATTGCCGTTTTGAAAGCCTTTGGCTACGACAATCTCGCTGTGGGTTGGCATTACTTAAAGCTCGTCTTGGTGATTACCCTGCTTGGAGCCGGGTTAGGGACAATTGTTGGTATTGGTTTGGGGGCCGTTATTACTGAGAACTATGCCCGCTTCTATCACTTTCCGGTGCTGCGGTATCGAGCGGGCCTTCAGATTATGATCACTGCCATTGTTGTGAGTGGAGGGGCGGCTGTCCTGGGGACATTCACGGCAGTGAAACAGGCTGTATCTTTACCCCCCGCAGAGGCCATGCGGCCCGAGCCTCCAGCATCCTTTCGACGCACGATTATTGAGCGGATGGGAATGCAACAGTTTATCCCTCCAGTGGGGCAAATTATTCTGCGGAACCTAGAACGGCGATCGTTGCAGGCGAGTCTGTCAATTCTGGGGATTGCTGCTGCAGTAGCCATCCTCGTCATTGGTCGCTATTTCGAGGATGCCACCAACTACATGATCGAAGCCCAGTTTCGGCAGGTGCAGCGAGAAGATGTAACCCTGGTATTTAATGAACCGCTGTCCAGTCGCGCCCGTTATGAATTAACCCATTTACCGGGAGTAATGCAAGCTGAGCCCTTCCGGGCCGTTCCAGCTCGTCTACGATTTCAGCATCAAACCCACCTGAGTGGCTTGACAGGATTGGAGCCTCAAGGAGAATTACGGCGTCTATTAGACCAAGACTTCTACCCTGTACCTCTCCCTGATCAGGGGGTGGTCTTAACCACAAAGTTGGCTGAGATCTTAGGCGTAACGCCCGGTGACCCGCTGACAGTGGAAGTTTTAGAGGGAGAACGCCCTACCCGGACAGTGCTAGTGGTGGGATTCGTCGATGAATTGATTGGTTTGGGGGCTTATATGGATATTCATGCCCTCAATCAGTTAATGCGAGAAGGGCCAACCCTATCAGGAGCCTACCTGACCGTGGATGCCCACCACTTGGAGCAGCTCTATACCCAACTAAAACAAACCCCTGCTGTGGCTAGCGTGGCCTTGCGGGAGCGGGTGATTACTGAGTTTGAAAAGACCATTGGTGGCAGTTTTGCGATTTTCACGACAGTGTTGGTTATTTTTTCAAGTGTGATTGCCTTTGGGGTAGTCTATAACGTTGCCCGGATTGCGCTTTCAGAGCGCGACCGTGAACTCGCAACCTTGCGTATCATTGGGTTTACCCAAGGAGAAATTGCCGTCATCTTGCTCGGTGAGCAAGCCATCGTCACCGTTGTGGCGATTCCCTTCGGCTTTGCCTTGGGATTTGGCTTAGCGGCTCTGATTACTCGGGCCTATGACTGGGAATTGTTTCGGTTCCCCTTAATTGTCACGCCCGCTAGCTACGCCTTTGCCTTTGTGATTATTTTTCTAGCAGCTCTGGGTTCTGGAGGATTAATTCGTCGTCAGCTCAACCATCTGGATTTAATTGCCGTGCTCAAAACCCGCGAATGAGAAGGAAGATCCGATGCAACACAAGCAACATCGCCCCTTAATCCCGTGGTTGCGCAGGCCGCAACAGAAGCCCCCGGTGCCCTCCCCTCCTTACCCGTCAGACGATGGGTACTCTACCCCTTCAACCCAACTGAAACCCCAAACCCCAAACCCTAAAAAGCGCCTGCCTCCCTGGAAGCGCCTCCCCCGTCGCCTTCCCTATTGGCTGTTAGGATTGGGCGTTGCGACCCTCGTGGCTCTTGCTTTTCGACCTACACCCATTGCAGTGGACTTAGGCCAAGTTCAACGCGGTCCGCTCCAAGTCACCGTTGATGCTGAGGGTAAAACGAGGGTACTCCATCGCTTTACGATTGCAGCCCCTGTGGCAGGACGTCTGGCCCGTATTGACCTGGATCCAGGCGACCCGGTTCAATCAGGAGCCGTCGTGGCTCGGATAGATCCCCTCCCTCTGACGACCAAGGTCCAAGAAGCCCAAGCGCGCTTGCAAGAACTGCGCGCCCAACTGGCAGGAGTGGAAACCCAGCGTCCTAAATCCGCAGCCTTGGCTCAAGCCCAAGCCCAGATTCGAGCGGCGATCGCAACCCAGCAACAGGCAGAGGCTCGGCTAGCGGATGCTAAAGCGGCCTTGGCTCAGGCCACTCGCGATCGCAAACGTGCCCAGGACTTGGAAGCGGCAGGAGCCCAGACTCGAAAGGTCCGTGAGGATGCTGAGTTAGCGGCAACCCAACGACAGCATGAATTGGAAGTGGCTCAAAAACAGGTCCAAGGTGCGATCGCAACTGTTGCTGCCGCTCAAAAAGCGTTTTCTGTCCTCAAGGCCGAACAGCAAGATCCCGATTATTTATTAGAGGTCTATCGAGCCCAAATTTCCAGTACAGAATCCACCTTGGTTAATCTTGCGGATGAAGCACGTCGAACCGTTGTTCGAGCCCCTGTTGGAGGCAATGTCTTTCGAGTGCTGCAAGAAAGTGCGCGCTTTATATCAGCTGGTGAACCGCTCCTAGAGTTGGGAGATGCCAGACAATTGGAACTGGTAATTGACGTCCTCTCTACAGATGCCGTTAAGATCAAACCCGGTGCTTTTATTCAAGTTGAACATTGGGGTGGCCCTCACCCCCTCCAAGCCCAAGTGCGCTATGTTGAACCCTCAGCTTTTACAGAAGTGTCTGCTTTGGGAGTAGAAGAACAGCGCGTCAACGTTATTGCTGATTTTATATCCCCTTCTCGATCCCTGGGGGATGGCTATCGAGTAGAGTCTCGCATTGTTGTCTGGGAGGATAAGGATGTGCTCAAGGTGCCCGTGAGTGCATTATTTAGATGTGAGAATCAGAAATGGTGTACCTTTGTGGCTGATCAGGGAAAGGCCCAGCGACGTCAAGTGATCATCAGCCAACGCAGTCAGCTTGAAGCAGCGGTGAAGAAAGGACTAGAAGTCGGTGAAGAAGTCATTCTTCATCCCACGGAGCAGATCAAGGCGAACCAACGCATTCAAAGTAGAGGCTAACGTTGCCCTCACGAATTCCTCAAGGGAATTTCATACCTTTGAAATAGAGAGCTTCAGCGTTGGGTTCAACCCTGAACAGCTGCATTGTCTAGGAATCAATGAAGTCATGGAATATCTCTACTTCTTTGATAATGCCAGTCTTACGATCCGGGTGATCGAGTATCTGCATCAATGCAGAGGGTTGTCGTTAGACGTTGTAACCGTTATTTATTTATCCGGTGGATGGTTGATGCGGATTAAGTTCAAAGAATGGCTCGACCCCAAAACAGCAGCGAACGTTCGGGCCGTCATGGATGAGTTTGGATATGCTTGTATTCCTTCCCCAGCGATGATGGCTGCGTTGAAAAGTCTTGTGGATGGGCAATCGCCAGCAGCTGTGATGCAGCGCTTTCGGATTGCCGTCGTTACCCATGGCCAACCGAGTCGAGAAGAGATTGAAGCCTTTCAACAGCAGTTTATCCTACGGTCAGGCGCTTATCCCAAAAGTCTGCGGTAGGGACCATGAGGGAGGTAACAGTGTGATAATGAATATTAAGCTCAACCAACACCCAGAACCATTCCAGCCAGTGACGGATCCTTGGCAGGGTACCCTGGTGCAATCGATTCCCCAGCACCCATCTGAGACTCCGACCGTTCCATTGAACTTACAGCCGATACTGAGTCCGGCTGGCATCCCTGACGCACCGGCTTTATCGGCTGGCGTTCGTGAGAAAAGCCCTACAGTTCAATTTTTACTTCGATGGGGTTTGAAACTTTCCCCAACCGATCATTCAATTGCTGGACTCAGGGATGCCTTGGCCCTTCTCATGTGGCAAGCATCCATCTTCCAACTCTCTCAAATGCTGATTGAAGATGAGTTGAGACTCAACGCATTTGACCAGGATAAACTCAAGACGCCAATTCAAAAGGCCCTAGCACTCCTCTTTTGGTTGGGACAAGGCGATGCCATGATGCCCGCCTAGCCTGTCCTGTTGTAACTATTGGAAATCGCCCATGCCAATCGATTCTGTCTCTTGCCCTATCCCCATTGAGCAATATCCCCAGGTTTTGTTAGCTCATGGTGGAGGGGGTAAGCTGATGCATCAGCTGATTGAGCAGATGTTCGGGCGTCTATTCCAATCGGAAGATCGTCACCAGCATGATGCTGCGGTCCTTGATGTCCCACCGGGACGACTCGCGTTGACGACCGACTCCTATGTGGTCCATCCCCTATTTTTCCCAGGAGGGGATATTGGTTCGCTAGCTGTCTACGGCACTGTGAATGATCTAGCGATGGCAGGAGCTCGTCCCCTTTACCTCAGCACCAGCTTTATTCTGGAAGAGGGACTGCCCATGACTACCCTTTGGCAAGTTGTGCAATCCATGCAACAGGCCGCCCACCAAGCTGATGTACAGATCGTCACGGGTGATACAAAAGTGGTGGAACGGGGAAAAGGGGACGGCGTGTTCATTAATACGGCAGGTGTGGGGGTAATTGAACACCATCAGACCATCCATCCTCAATCGATCCAACCGGGTGATCTAGTCATACTGAATGGTGACTTGGGCCATCATGGTATGGCTGTTTTGGCGGAACGGGAAGGGTTGGAATTTGAGAGTGAAATCAAGAGCGATTCAGCTCCTCTGAATTATGTGGTATTAGATCTCTTAGCCCAGGGTTTAGAGCTGCACTGTATGCGAGATCTAACGCGAGGGGGATTAGCGAGTGCTTTAAATGAGATCGCTTTGGCTGCTCGGGTTGCGATCTCACTGGATGAAACCTGTATTCCTATCCGAGAGGATGTCCAGGGTGCCTGTGAAATTCTAGGATTTGATCCCTTGTATGTGGCAAATGAAGGTCGTTTCATCGCTTTCGTGCCACCACAGTCTGTAGATTTAGCCCTTGCCAGATTAAATGCTCCCCTCCCCGAGCCGCTCGATACCAATCCTCAAATAAAACATCAGTATCCGGCACAGGTGATTGGTCAAGTCACAAAAACCTCATCCCCTCGGGTTACCCTAACCAACCGAATTGGTGTAGAGAGGATCGTTGATTTCTTAAGTGGGGAGCAACTCCCTCGAATTTGTTAGGTGATTGAGCCGAGTCAACACAAATATGCGGGTAGGACAATGCACTAATTCTGGTACTAAGATGCTCAGAAAATCCTCACAATTCCAGCGAACACTATAGTTAGTGCCTTAAAAATTCTGATTAGAGAGGGTAAAGATATAGAGCGGCTTTAATTCACGTTTTATCTCAAGCCTAATTCGAGATTCCTGGAGCTTCAATTCATGATTCATACAGAACCCCGCCTTGTCTCAGAAACCAACCGCAAGCAAACATTGATCTTAGGTTTTGATGAGGTGGGCATTGCCGACATCCCCCTAGTCGGTGGCAAAAATGCTTCCTTGGGTGAAATGATCCAGCATCTAGTTCCCCTGGACGTGAACGTCCCCAATGGCTTTGCCACCACCGCCTATGCCTATCGGTATTTTGTTCAGCAGGCAGGGATTGAAACTCAGCTGCGGCAGATTTTTGCCGATTTAGATATCGAAGATGTCGATAATCTACGCCAGCGAGGACGACAGGCCCGATCGCTGATTCTCCACACCCCCTTTCCCAAGGATCTGGAGTTAGCGATTTCCACTGCCTATTGCCAACTGTGCGAACAATATGGCGTAGGCAATGCCGCTTCCGAAGGGCAAGCTTCCAAAGAGCAAGAACGCCTGCAAGCCTATCACTACAACGTTGACGTCGCCGTCCGATCCAGTGCAACGGCAGAAGACCTACCCGATGCCAGCTTTGCGGGACAACAGGAAACTTACCTCAATGTCCATGGTGTTAAACAGGTTTTGGAATCCTGCCACAAATGCTTTGCCTCCATCTTTACAGACCGGGCGATTTCCTATCGCACCCTTAAAGGCTTTGACCATTTCCAGGTGGCCCTATCCGTGGGTGTGCAGAAAATGGTGCGCTCGGATCTAGCCTCTTCTGGAGTGATGTTCTCCATCGATACGGAAACCGGGTTTAAGAATGCAGCCTTAGTCACCGCCGCCTACGGCCTAGGGGAGAATGTGGTCCAAGGCGCAGTTAACCCCGATGAGTTTCTAGTCTTTAAACCCACCTTGCTCGACGGATTTCGTCCTATTTTGAGCAAACATCTGGGCAGTAAAGAAATCAAAATGGTCTACGACTTGGGGGGCAGCAAACTCACCAAAAATATTGCCGTTCCTGAAGCGGACCGAACCAAGTTTGCCGTCAACAACGATGAAATCCTCACCTTAGCCCGCTGGGCCTGCATTATTGAAGACCATTATTCCCAAGTCCGGGGTGTGGACACCCCCATGGATATTGAATGGGCCAAGGACGGCCAAACGGGAGAACTGTTTATTGTCCAAGCCCGGCCAGAAACCGTCCAATCCCAGAAGGTCGCCAATCGGCTCTCCTCCTATCGAATGACGGTAGATACCTTGCCTACTCCCTTTATTGAGGGTCGAGCCGTGGGTGATCGCATTGGCCAGGGGGCAGCTCGGGTGATTGCTTCGGTGCAAGGGATTAAGGAATTCCAGGCGGGAGAGGTCTTAGTGACCAACCGCACGGACCCCGATTGGGAACCGATTATGAAAAAGGCTAGTGCCATTGTCACCAATCAAGGGGGACGCACCTGCCATGCCGCGATTATTGCTCGGGAGATGGGTATTCCCGCCATTGTCGGTTGTGGCACCGCCACCGAAGTCCTAAAAACAGGTCAGAACATCACCATTTCCTGTGCTGAAGGTGAAACGGGACAGGTTTATCCCGGACTGCTGCCCTTTGTAGTGGAAGAAACGGCCTTAGATGAACTGCCTCCCACCCAGACCCAAATCCTCATGAATGTGGGCAATCCCGATGAAGCCTTTGGGCTGGCAGCTATTCCCTGTGATGGGGTGGGGCTAGCGCGATTGGAGTTTATTATCGCCAATCAGATTAAGACCCATCCTTTGGCACTGCTGAAATATGACGAGTTGACGGATGTAGAAGCCAAGTTGGCCATTGCTCAACTGACTGCTGATTACGCCTACAAACCGGATTTCTTTGTCGATAAGCTGGCCCAAGGGGTGGGCATGATTGCGGCAGCTTTCTATCCGAATCCCGTGATCGTCCGCATGTCCGACTTTAAGAGTAATGAATATGCCAACTTAATCGGCGGACGCCAGTTTGA
>NZ_JANQOP010000318.1 GCF_028285745.1 Acaryochloris sp. IP29b_bin.137
AAACACATTTGATACGGGTGTACAAGTGTCAACTCGCTTCCAAGATCATTTCCTGGTATTGGATACGTTTAGGGAGCGCCAAAGCATTCGCCAATTTGAAGCTGCCATGGCCGGAGTTGATCTGGAGGCAGGGGTTAAGTTAGCACAATGGGACAGGGGGAATCTACGAGCTTTCGGAGGATTGTATTTTTACGATGCCCCTGGTAGCTCCGGTACTGTTGGTTGGCGGCTGCGATTACAGGCTGAACCCACAGAAAATTTTGGCTTGGGGCTCGCGGTGCAAGATGATGACTTATTTGGGACTAACGTTGTCTTTTCCCTCAAAGCTAGACTACCTGGTATACGCCCACGGGACGCACTGACGAAAACCGAAAGGGTCATCGCTCGTTTACGAGAGTCATGGACCCGAACGGATAGTATTACCATCGATCACCAACAAGAAGTGGAATTTTTGAGCGAGCAATCATCGGGGTTTTTAATGAATCCCGAAGAAGAGCAGCCCTACTTCTTTCAACATGTCAAACTCGGCAAAGCCGGAGGGGATGGGACATTTGAAAATCCCTTTGGAACGGTTCAGGCTGCATTGGATGCAACCCGTCGAGATGGCAATGATATCGTCTATGTCGATGGGGAAGCAGACATCCCTATTCCAGCCTTTAGAATTCCAGATCGAGTGCAGGTATTATCTCAAGGTCCTAGACAGATTTTGGCTGGAATGCCGTTCTCTACTTTTCCCAGGGCAACCGTTCGCCTTCCTTTTGACTCATCAGCAAATTTTGAAAATGGCATTTTAGTAGAATTACCCTTCTCAGGTGATGGGAATTTCCCGCAAATTACTGGTGGTGGACCTGATCTGGTGACACTGGGCAATCGCACAGTGCTCGCTGGCTTCAGGGTGGATGCTGCTGCAGGAAACGGCATCATAGGCTCCAATATTCGCCAGGTAGAGCTGCGCAACAACATTATCCGTAATTCTGGAGAGCGGGGCATTTTTCTGAATGATGTTGGGGGAGAAGTGGTGATGTTTGATAATGTTGTGACTGGCTCACAGGGCACTGCGCCTGACTCTGGTCAAGGAATTTTTATCCTAAATACGACAACATTGAGTGCCAGTGACGTGGTGATTGCGGGATATCAGGCCAACAATAATCGTGTAGGGATAGAAATTGCAGCGATCGGCGATATCGCAACGACTCAGGTTCCAAGTCAAATTATCGACATTGGCCCAAGCAGTTCTGACAATACCAGCATTGGCACGAGTGGAGATGTGCCTATTGACAACACGATCAGCAATAATGCTGCTCAAGGATTGCACATTAGAGCAGCAAACCTGGGCATTCAAGAAATTAGTATCACTAATAGTACGGTTAGCAATAATGGTGGCCCAGGTATTGAAGTTGATGGTGGAACGCTAGGAGGTTCCTCCACTGCATTTCAAGAGGTTTTTATTCGTAATAATGTGATTCAAAATAATAACGGTGCTGGTATCGATATTGAGGCGAACGAAACGGTCTTTCAGGAAGCCGTTATTGACAACAATGTTATTCGCAATAACACTGGCGCAGGTATTGTTGCTGAAGCTCGCCAAACCTCATTCCAGGAGTTTATTACTGATTCTGATAATGGCTCGTTTGGCATCAGTAACAATCTCATTTCTAACAACGGTGGGCAAGGGATTGACTTAAACTCGTCTGGCCTTGCTACCCAAGCTGCCGATATCAATAACAATTCCCTTGCGGGGAATAACACTACTCCCTCTCCAGACGCTGCTGGTATTGCGGTAACGGCTAACGATATTACCAATAAGACTTGTGTTGTTGCGTCAGGCAACACCGTCCCTGAAGGGATTCGATTGTCAACCACTAGCGTTGTATTTCCTGTCCAAGCGCTATTTCAGGTCGGAGATCGAGATAATCTATCAGTGAATAACAATAATGCTCCAGTTCAGCTTCTGAATTCCGTGACTATGTTGGAAGATCCAGCGGCATTTGACAATATTGCCCAGACTACTTGCTTTCCCTAGTTCACCTTGCGCCGAGATAGACCGAATTTTTCTCATCTTAGAACCGTGAGCTTCAATACCTCATACCCGCCAGCCGTTGGTGGATACTATTCTATTTGTTAAGGCGCTTTGCCCAGTCTCGGAGTCGGCACAAGCGTTGATCGTAAATGATGATCGTAATGATAAGTAAGGACAGCATCTATGGCATTGATTGGGCGCAATGCTGAATTCAGACACAGGCTGAAACTATCTGAAATCAGTCGGAATTACCGCAGAAACTGCTGCCTCGCTGAGCATCAGGGAGGTTACTCCCAAGACACTCTTTACATTTTTTTGAGGTTTCGCTTGACGTGTTCTGTTGAAAAAGTCATTCGTATGGGGCCATAGAAACACATTAAATTTGCGGTTACCTAGTTTTTGCCGATATTGAAAGGTTCTTTTGGTTGCCAAACTGGTCACAGCATTCAATCTATCGGCTAATCCCATACAGCGGCGAAACGTATTGGGGGTATAGCACTGGACATCAATCTGATGACATCCTTGAGTCGGCAGTTGCTTGGCTTGAAAAGGCTGAATACTACAGTAAATTGGCTTTGCATAAGTTGAACGAAGTTCAGCAAAATCTTTAGATGAATAATGTTTGAAGTAGTGATCATCTACTTGCAGGCCATCGGTATGCCGTGCCTCATGGATCAGTTGGGATACCGTTAGCGATCGCAACTGTGGTGACTGAATCCACACCACAGGCTTAAGCTGATTGTCTCGAGCCGCCTGACTGACTCTTTTTTGAACTTCATCGGGAACATTGCGATAGTCCAGAAAAACAACCTTATACTTTTGGTGTTTAATCTTTGCCATTGCCTCAGTCAAAGTATTGGAGGAGGCATGGTACCGAATCTGGGGCTGCGAAAGCCATGTACCTGTGGGAGCTGAATGTGCAGCTTGGGGCACTGCAAATAGAAATGCAGAAAATAGTAAACTTTTAAGGACTACTTTAGAGTTAGACATTTGGCTATAAATATTGTGTATTTGGGTATTGAAAACCAATTTTTATAAAAAATCTCTTTAAAAGCCCACGACTTTGTCCCCAATAAAGTTCATTGTTTTATTGAGTAAACCTCTATGTATGCTCCACAAAAATATGAAGCACAATATATAAGACTAGTGAATTATTGAGGAGATTTTTGAGGCAAGCCTAGCAATCGCTATTCATTTACATTCAAGCGCTTGTCACCGCTTATCGAATAAGATTTAAGTTCCTTCGGTTGAGACTGGGTGGCTAGGTTATATCCACAATAGATGTTCTCTTAACGATTCTTTTATCAGCAACAAGGACTTAGAATCTACGAGGTTGTTGTACTTGAATAAAATCGCCCCGAATCCAACCCCGAGCACCTGAGGGAAATTCGACATAGTACCAGTAATAACCATCGTTGCCCGTTGTAGAATTAATCACCTGCACGCGATCGCCCACCAAACCATAATGAGGAGAATAGGAGGAAGTACTTGGGCCAGAACGGACATTCACTCGACTTCCAGGTTGCGCACCAACCAGATACGCAGGTGCCGCAAATACGGGGACGGCAGCCAAGATTGACAAAAAAGAAATTGAGGCAAAAGAAAGGAGAGATCGGGTGAGTTTCATCTACTTAAGAAAAGTCAGCGTATGTTCACGTTCTCCTAATTTAAACGGGAGCATTAGGCTCGTCGTCAGTGAGAATGCGTAACTTAGCTATAATCAGAGTAGATAACCTCTGATTTTCGGACACTGATTTATTCTATATGGGTAAATAGTTGAGGTATATTGGCCTTTTAGAATGTCAGATTTTTGAGGTATTTAACATTTTAAGTGGATAATTTTTTCTAGGTAGAGGTTTTAAAGATGGATCTTGCTGCAACAACCTACCCTGCCCCTTGGGGCGTTTCGCTGAAAGCTATCTCTGGAGCAATCACTTTATTACTCATCGGCATCGCGGTTGTGGGCCTATTCATGGGTCCTAAAGGCAACTGGATCTGGCTTTTCAGTATGGTGGTTGTTCCCCTTTGTATCTTGATCATCACCGCTTTATTTACGGTCCGAGGGTATGTACTGACCCCGGATGCATTACTGGTGAAGCGCCTTGCCTGGAATACTGAAATACCCCTCCAAGGATTGCAAAGTATTGAAGCGGATTCCAACGCCATGGAAAGTTCCATCAAAACAATGGGGAATGGAGGTTTATTCAGTTTCTCAGGCTCCTTTCGCAATCAACGACTGGGAGCCTACCGAGCCTTAGCGACTGATATGCGTCGATGTGTTGTTCTTAAATTTGAGCAAAAGGTGATCGTTATTACCCCAGACAAGCCGCAGGCATTCGTTAACCAGGTCAAGGCCATAAAAGGCATGGCATAAGGACAGGTGTGAGATCTTAGTCAGCCAAAGCTTGCAAAACGGCTTTGGGGGCAAGTTTATCTTTGAACCATACCAATCGAGCGGGGGTATCTTGGAAATTCACGCCAGCTTTATCGAGGTTGAGACGTTCAGAAATCGCTAAGATTAAGTCCGACCGATTGGACTGTCGAACCTGAGAAAATTTCTTCTTCAAATACTCAGGTCGCCAGTAACCGACGATCTCCAATAGAAACGTTCGACCATCAGGGTGCACTAAGCGAAAGTCTGGAATCATCACACTTCCTGGGATGGGAATCAGATCAATTTCGCGCTCCAGCTTCCAGTCTGTTTTAGTCTTCTGCCAACGGTCGGCGAAGCTAGCTTCAAGCATACTGTCATAGGGCTTTCCCGGCGGGTAGTGACTGACCAGCCCACACTTAGAATCCAGGACAAATCGACTCGTCCGTTGTTTTTGGGAGTAGGTGTCTTTGTGGGTTAACGTCGCGATTAGGCTCCATTTTGTTACATGCAATAGGGCTGGAAGCAGCTTCGCTAAAGCTAAGCCATAACGCGTGCTGGCGCTAAACACACTGGCCGGTCCATCGATCTTAAGGGTAAAACCCTGATCGGCATCGCCCTCTATATAGGCCATCAGGCTAAACAGCTTGAGGTATCGAAACAGCAGCTTATACTCGCCAGGATCATTGCGATGGGCATTGATGATGATTTGAGTCGCTTTATAAAATACGCCTTGTACCTGGGACAGGTTATAGCGATGCAGCAATGCTTCGGGAGTCGGCGCATCAAAAGTCGTCAAGATTTGGTTATCAGGCCGATCCGCATAGAGTCCTTCCCGGATTTGGATCGCGCTGACGTCTTGATCGAGCTCCTGGCTTAAGTTAACCGCTAATCGCTCTAACGTTTGGGTCGTTGCTTGGGGACTGGGAACTGACTGAGCCGATAGAGCAAAGACCCGTTGACGCAACATCGGAGGATCAAGGGGGCTAATCACTTCAAACGTGGAGAAACTACTCGATAGCAGGTGGGCAAGCCCCCGTTTCACCCGATAATCCGTCCCTTCTCCTTCTAGATCTTGTAACTGCTGGTTGAGGTCACCTCGAGTCTGGTTACAAGCTGATTTGAAGCAGTCAATGGCTTCTGTTGCGATCGCAAGATTCCTCGCATTCACCTCCAACCGTTTCGGCAGGATCGCCTCGCCTTGATAGCGGTGCATCAGTAAATCAGACGGCAGCATTGTTTACCCTCATCCTGTTCGGGATGCTGCTGATTAAGCCTTGGTCTCCAACCCCGTCCGCCATCGCTGCCCCCCCATTAAACCGATAGAACAAGACTATTGTTCAATCAATGCCTTAAGGTTGGCTAAGCCCGCTTCATAATCTTGTCCGACAGAACTATCCAACACAAACCCGAGATAGGTGCTAATAGGCTGCATTAAGCGCGGAACCCCTGCTCTCATATCCGTATCTAAAGACCAAACAACAAGCGTACCATTGCCTTGGGGGGTTAATTGGAACGCTGCATCTGCCATTCCTTGTTGCCCAAAGTCCAGGTGAGTCTGGACATAACTGGGTTCAGTTAATGCCGTCACTTCTTGAGTCCCTGCCCCCACCATTGGATCTTCACTTTGCCACTGCATCGTCTGCCCCAAGCCATCCCCAGCAATGGTTAAGGCCATATTAGGGTCCCTTTGTGCCCATGGTGACCAAGATGACCATGCCGATAAGTCACTGACCACAGGAAAAATGTTTGTTGGAGGCGCATTGATCAATATATTGCGTTCAACATGCACTTGACTGGGCAGGATAAAGCCGCCCAAAATCACCAGTAATAACAGCCCCACCAATCCACCGATAGCGTTTCTGAAGGTAACCATATTAGACTCCTAGGATGTCATGCGTCTTCAGTGTAAAAAGAGAATCGGCCACTGCAGCAGGATTGAAATGAAGTTTTAACCCCTAAGATTTGAGGTAGGTATAACTTCTCAGACTGCGTTCATAATTTTTGAGGAGTCGTTGCGATTCGGGTAAAGTAATGCGCTGCTCTTGCAATGCGACTTCAGACTGCTTTCGGATTTCCTCAATTAGATCATCAGCGTCATATTGAACATATTCCAGCACCTCAGTGATGGTGTCCCCCTTCACCACATGGGCAATGTGATAGCCCATGGGGGTGAGGTCAATATGTACGACATTGGTATCTCCAAACAAATTATGGAGATTGCCCATCACCTCTTGGTAGGCCCCATTTAGAAACATCCCCAGATAGTAGGGTTCATTGGATTTTAGGGTATGCAATTCCAGGATGGGTTTAGTGTCACGCGAGTAGATAAATTGATCGATTTTGCCATCGCTATCGCAGGTGAGATCAACGAGGGTTCCTCTTTGGGTGGGCTCTTCATCTAAACGATGAATCGGCATAATCGGAAAGAGTTGATCAATGGCCCAGGTATCAGGAGCCGATTGAAACACCGACAGATTCGTGTAATAAAGCGACGCCATTCGGCGTTCGAGATCCTCTAAATCAACCGCCACATCATCGTCTTGACGTGCGATCGCAAGTATTTTCTGACAACAGGCTCCACAGAGTCGCTCGACCCGAGCCCGCTCTTGCAGACTCAGATAGCCAAACCCAAACAGGCTCACCGCTTCTTCTTTGAACTGGAGGGCATCATGATAGGCCTCCTGATAGTTCTCGGCATCGATGGTTTGATAGGTTTCCCAGAGATTCCGAATAATCAGATGTTCATCGGCTTGGGCAGGCTCAGGGGTTAGGTCTAAGGTTTCACTACTGCCCAGGACATTCATAATCAGCACCGACTGATGGGAAGCGATGGCCCGCCCGCTTTCGCTCACTAAGGTCGGCGCAGGGATATCTGCTTCAGCACAGGCTTCTTTGACCTCGGCAACCACGTCATTGGCATAGTTCTGCATATTGTAGTTTTTGGAAGCGGCCGAGTTGCTTTTCGATCCGTCATAATCGACCCCTAGGCCACCACCAACGTCTAGAAATTTCATATTGGCACCCAAGCGAGCCAGCTCGACATAGATTTGGCTGGCTTCCCGCAGGGCGTCTTTAATCACGCTAATGGCTGAAATTTGAGAGCCGATATGGAAATGGAGCAGTTGCAAGGAATTGAGCAAATCAGCGTTACGCAACTGCTCAACAGCCGCCACGACTTCTGGAATATTGAGACCAAATTTGGCGCGATCGCCTGCACTACTGCCCCAGCGGCCAATCCCTTTGGCACTCAGTTTGGCCCGAATCCCTAAAATCGGCTGAATCTGAAGCCGACGACTGGCTTCAAGCACCAACTCGACTTCTTCTAACTGCTCAATAACGATAATGGATTGATGTCCCAAGCGCTGGGCCAGCATGGCCGTCTCGACATACTCCAAGTCCTTATAGCCATTGCAAATCAGCAATGCCCCTGAGGTCTTGAGGGAGGCAATCGCAATCAGTAACTCCGGCTTAGATCCTGCTTCTAGACCAAACTGATGGGGTTGGCCAAAACGGACCAAGTCTTCAACTAAATGACGCTGCTGATTGCACTTAACAGGGAACACGCCTTGGTATCTTCCGGGATAGCTGTAGCGTGCGATCGCTTTGGCGAAACAGGCATTTAACCGCTCAATTCGATCTGCCAAAATGTCCGAAAACCGGATCAGCAAAGGGGCGTGAATATCTCGCTGTTGCAGAGACTGCACTAGATCATAGAGATCAAGAGAACCCCCTCGATCGCCTTTGGGTGATACCGTGACATGACCCGCCGCATTGACCGAGAAGTAAGGCTCTCCCCAGCCATGAATCCGATACAGTTTTTCGCTATCCTCAACCGACCAAGCTGGGATCGAGTCCGTTGGAGCAGGGTTGGGGTCTGCTATCGGTCGCTGCTCTGTACGTATTGGCTTGTCTCGGGAATTGCCATTATCCAGTTCTGTCGCTAGGGTTGGGGAAACTTTAGTAGCCCTATCTCGACCATTTTCCATGCTGATTGCCTATGCACGACCCGACACTTCAGACATCTTAGCTGAGTTTCAAGGCACAGGCAGGGACATCATCCCAAGATTCTACGGTTCTCAAACGGGCCACCCACCCTTCTTGTTTTTGGTGCTCCGTCAGATTCTCCTGAAAAGAAGTGTGGCAGTCTTGGGCATGTTGGGCATCACAACAGGCGATACAGGCATACACCAACCCGGCGGGATCAAGCTGTTCATTGACCCAAATGGTCTTTGCTTGGCTCATAGGATCGAGGGTCCAACGCTCAAGGAAAAAATGAAAAGAGGAAGCCGAAGCTCCCTCTCCTTAAAATGCAACACAGCAAAAATGACTCAAGATTTACGATGATAGCGAAAATGCTTAGTAAGCCAAGCCCATGCTGCGAGTTGTTTCTGCACCTAGATAAACCCGAATGCTCAGGAAGTCGGTAGGGCAAGCCGTTTCGCAACGCTTACAGCCCACACAGTCTTCTGTGCGGGGGGATGAGGCAATTTGACCAGCCTTACATCCATCCCAAGGGACCATTTCAAGAACATCTAACGGGCAGGCGCGGACGCACTGGGTGCATCCGATGCAAGTGTCATAAATTTTGACTGTGTGAGACATTGAATAAGAGCTCCAAAAAATAAGTGGCGTCTGTTAGCGCCGGGTGCTTTTCAAAGACAACTGTATAGTCAAGGATCCTATAACGTGTTTTAGTTTACAGCAGCGCATTTGCCACTTCTACAAAAATGAGAGGAAACTTCAAACAATGTTACTTAATAGAAGCCCCTCAAAGCCTGATATCTAGACTCTTTTAATCATTTAAGGTTGGCGAATAAAGACCTGTGTAAAGAAATATTCCTCGCCTTGGCGCACGACACCAACACCCGTGTCAGTGACTTCCGCCCGCAGCATATTCTGTCGATGTCCAGGGCTATCCAACCATCCCTCAATCGCCAGGGCCACGGGATCTGGCGCATTTTCATTCAAGGCCAAATTTTCGGCTACTAGATTGAACCGAATCCCGGCATTCAATAAGCGTTCCAACGCCGTATTACCCTGGCGGTCAGCATGGCTAAAGAAGTTGTTATCTGCCATATTCTGGCTATGTCTGCGAGCCACGTTGGCAACATTCGCATTCCACTGCAAAGGCTGCAGGCCATAGGACTGGCGAATATCATTCACTTCTGTATAAATCAGCTGGGATAAGTTGCCTTGAGCAACGGCTGTTGAATCGCGCCTGGATTCCTGAGGTGGAATCGGCTTAGGAGACTCCAAGACGGGCTCTGGGGTAGGCTGAGGCACTGATTTTCGCTGTCGGGGCTGTCGACGAATAGTGGGCGTTTGTCGGGGCGTTTTACATTCAAAAGGGACTGGAAACGGCAATTTAATGGGGAGAGCGATACACCCCACCAACAACCAAGACAATGACTTGTGGGTACCCAGCTGGGTGCGTTGTCCCTTGTTTCCAACCTCATCCTGTTCCAACACCGTCAACGACACCCGAGATAAGCTGGACTTAGCCATAAGAATGGGTCGCGCGCATGATGAATTGGGAATTATTGTACCCAATAAACCATGAACTCACCTGAGATATCGCTGAGCAGTATGCTTAAGCAGACGTCAACATCTTTTCCGTCGCCCCTTCGCTAATTTCTGCTCGCTCTGCCTCTGAAGGAGGAACCACCTGCCAAAATTGCGGCAGATATTCAGACCAGCGATCTAAGATCTCTTGACCTTTGGGGCTACCCGTATGGTCCACATGGGTTTGGATAAGAGCCTTTAACTGTTGGGCACCCGCTTCCGTATTGACTCGCTGAATTTGGACAATTTCGGGATTCACTTTAGTGGGGAAACTGCCATCTTCATCTAGGAAGTAGGCTAGTCCGCCCGTCATACCCGCACCCACGTTGCGCCCCGTTTCCCCAAGGACGACGACTACACCGCCCGTCATATATTCACAGCAGTGATCGCCGGAGCCTTCGATCACCGCTTGGCCCTGGGAATTACGCACGGCAAATCGTTCGCCCGCTTTACCGTTGGCATAGAGGGTGCCTCCGGTCGCACCATAGAGACAGGTGTTGCCAATAATCACATTGTCCGCCGCAGCATAGGTGGCTTCTGGTGAAGGTTTGATGGTGATTTCACCACCGTGCATGCCCTTGCCCACATAATCATTGGCTTCTCCCACTAAGTTAAGGATCATGTTGGGCAAGGTAAAGGCCCCAAAGCTTTGGCCCGCACTGCCTTCGAAGGTGAGATTGAGCTGGCCAGTGAATCCGGTATTGCCGTATTGCTTTGCGATCTCACCCGCAATCCGCGCCCCTACACTCCGATCTGTATTCACAATTTTCACGGTTTTAGCCACCGCCGTTTGATTTTGAATCGCCTGTTGAATGTCAGCATCCTGCAATAGCTCGTCATCCAGCACAGGACCATTGCTATGGACAGGACCATGATCCAACCAGCTCCGATCTGTACGAGTATCGGGGAGTTGGGTGAGACAATCGAGGTTAAGCTGCGAGGTTTTGGTGAGTTGAGCATCTTCTCGCACCTGTAATAGATCCGCTCGACCAATCACTTCATTGAGGGAGTGATAGCCCAAATGGGCTAAGAGGGAGCGCACTTCTTCGGCAATAAAGTAGAAAAAATTAACCACATGCTCAGGAATACCCGTAAAGCGCTGGCGCAGCTTCTCCTGCTGGGTAGCCACCCCCACCGGACAGTTATTGGTATGGCAGATGCGGGCCATAATACAGCCCTCGGCAATCATGGCGATGGAGCCGAACCCATATTCCTCTGCCCCCATTAAGGCCGCCATCAACACATCCCATCCCGTTTTTAGGCCGCCATCGGCCCGGAGAATAACGCGATCGCGCAGTTGATTCACCATCAAAGCCCGATGCACTTCCGTTAGCCCTAGTTCCCAGGGACTGCCTGCATGTTTAATCGAACTTAGGGGCGAGGCTCCGGTACCCCCATCATGACCGGAAATTTGAATGACATCAGCATTGGCTTTCGCTACCCCAGCCGCAATCGTGCCAATACCAATCTCTGCCACTAACTTAACGGAGACCTTGGCCTGGGGATTGATCTGATGCAGATCAAAAATTAGCTGGGCCAGATCTTCAATGGAGTAAATATCGTGGTGAGGTGGAGGAGAAATTAGAGTGACCCCCGGTTTGGAGCGGCGCAGCATAGCAATATAAGGACTGACTTTTTTCCCTGGCAACTGCCCGCCTTCACCGGGTTTAGCGCCTTGGGCCAGCTTAATTTCAATTTGCTGGGCATTCATTAGATATTCCGGCGTGACCCCAAACCGTCCCGATGCCACCTGTTTAATCCCAGAGCTGGCCGTATCGCCATTGCGCAGCCCCTGCAAATGGGGTAGCACGGCTGACTTGCCGTTGGCATCTACATCCGAGAGCACCTTAAATCGCACCGTGTCTTCGCCGCCTTCACCGGAATTAGACTTAGCTCCCATGCGGTTCATGGCAATGGCCAACACTTCATGAGCTTCCCGGGACAAAGCCCCTAAGGACATGCCGCCGGTGCAGAAGCGCTTGACGATGGCTTCCACCGGCTCCACTTCCGTAAGAGGTATGGCGTTGTGATCGCTCTTAAAATCCAGTAAATCCCGTAGGGCCGTCACGGGCCGACTCAGGAGCTGCTGCTTATAAACCTGGTAGTGGTCATGGTCCTTATCAACCACAGCTTTATGCAGCGCCTTGGACATATCCGGGTTGTTCATATGGTATTCACCCCCCGGACGAAACTGGATAAAGCCAAAGTTTTCTAGCTTTTTCAAATCCAGTTCGGGGAAGGCTTTCTGGTGAAAAGCCATCGTCTCTTGAGCCAGTTCGGCAATGGTTAGACCGCCCACCCGAGAGGTGGTGCCTGCAAATCCTAGCTCTAACAGCTCAGGGCCAATCCCAATCCCTTCAAAAATCTGAGCGCCCTGATAGCTGGAAATCAGTGAAATCCCCATCTTGGAGAGAATCTTAAGTAAGCCTGCTTCCACGGCTTTGCGATAGTTACTTTGAGCACCGCCAATGGTCATGGCTGGAATTTTGCCCCGCGTCATTAGCTTTTGGGTGCGCTCATCGGACCACCAGTGACGCACGGACTCTAGGGCTAAGTAGGGACAAATGGCCGCTGCCCCAAATCCAATTAGACAGGCAAAGTGATGGGTACTCCAGCACTGAGCCGTTTCCACAATCAGGGAAGCCTGCAGACGAATCTCTTGCTTGACCAAATGCTGGTGGATCGCCCCCACCGCTAACAATGGTGGGATATAGCTATAGTCGGCATTAAGCCAGGTGGTCTCTCCTGTGGGCGTATGGCGATCGCTAATCACTATGATTTGCTGTCCAGCCTGGACGGCGGCGGTGGCCTGTTCACAGAGGGACTGGACGGCGGTGGCTAAGCCCTCAGGACCATTGCTGAGGGGAAATAAGGTGGAGAGGGTTTGCACTCCAAAGTCAGAGTCGCGAATCTCACTCAACTCCGTTTCATTAATCACCGGAGAATTGAGCTTAATTAAGCGGGCG
>NZ_JANQOP010000337.1 GCF_028285745.1 Acaryochloris sp. IP29b_bin.137
AACAGGAGATGTGGCAATGCCAATTGCGGTTGGGATGATTGAGACGAAAGGTTTTCCTGCTGTGGTAGAAGCTGCAGATGCGATGGTGAAGGCAGCTCGTGTAACGCTGGTGGGCTACGAGAAGATTGGTAGCGGCCGCGTCACAGTGATTGTAAGAGGAGATGTTTCTGAGGTTCAGGCTTCTGTGGCAGCTGGAACGGAATCCGTAAGAAGAGTGAATGGGGGAGAAGTTCTTTCGACTCATATCATTGCTCGTCCTCATGAAAACCTGGAGTACGTACTACCGATGAGTTACACGGAAGAAGTAGAACAATTCCGAACGTGATCGCGGGTGATGACTATTCACCCTGATTGAATTCATAGATGTCTTGCCCCAAAGCAGCAAGACATCATTCATTAAGCGAAAGAATGGAGTTATAAACTATGTCGATAGCAGTTGGGATGGTGGAAACCCTCGGCTTCCCAGCGGTGGTCGAAGCTGCAGATGCCATGGTCAAAGCAGCGCGGGTCACCTTGGTTGGTTATGAGAAGATCGGGAGTGGCCGGGTCACGGTTATTGTTCGGGGAGATGTTTCCGAAGTGCAAGCATCGGTTGCAGCTGGAACTGAGTCTGTCAAGCGGGTGAACGGTGGGCAGGTTTTATCTACCCACATCATTGCTCGTCCCCATGAAAACCTCGAATATGTGTTGCCGATGCGCTACACCGAAGAAGTTGAGCAATTCCGCGAAAGCATTAGTGGTCCTCGGGCTCTTCCAATTCGTAAATCCTAGACGCAAAGTTGAGTGAGAATCGCAAAAGTTCTAGGTACTGTAGTCAGTACCCAAAAAGCGGACAGCCTTCAGGGTACGAAGTTCTTGTTGGTTCAGCGCATTGATCAGGAAGGTCAATTATTGCCTGAATATGATGTGGCTGCCGATTGTGTGGGAGCCGGGGTTGATGAGTGGGTGCTGATTACTCAAGGTAGTGGTGCTAGACAGATGCCTGGCTATGAACAGCGACCCCTAGATGCTCTGGTTATTGCCATCATTGATACCGTATCGGTCGCAGGGGGCCGTATCTACAGTAAGTAATCTAGTTTGAAATGAGTTTCCGTTATTTGGATTCAGTTTCTTTCTAGCCTTCGAGGAGGTGGGGTTGCGTTAAGCCGACGGTCGGCATCAAATCTGACTTTTTCACTGGGTGAATAGCATAATGCCGAAGCAATTTTTTCGGTTCGTTCCTAAGCCTAGTTAGCCTTCTCTTTTATTTATCACTACTCACTCGCGATCGCGTTTTGTGTAGGAGAGATCATTATGGTAGTCCATAGCCAATCCTCATCAGCCCTAGGGGCAGGCGGTGCATCCCATCCACAGGTGCATCCGTCTGCCTATGTTCACTCATTTGCAAACGTAATGGGTGATGTTCACGTGGGTGAAAATGCGCTGATCGCCCCAGGATGCACGATTCAGGCGGATCAAGGCTCACCCTTTTATATTGGCGATAACGTCAATATCCAGGATGGAGCCGTGATTCATGCCATCGAGCCGGGGCGGGTTCGCGGCAAGGATGGTCAAAATTATGCGGTTTGGATTGGTCATAATAGTTGTGTCACCCATATGGCCCTGGTCCATGGTCCCGCATTTATTGGTGACCACTGCTTTATCGGCTTCCGCTCTACAATTTTTAACGCCAAAGTGGGCGATGGCTGCGTAATCATGATGCATGCCTTGATTCAGGGGGTCGAAATCCCTCCGGGTAAGTATGTGCCTTCGGGTGCCGTGATTACCAAACAAGAGCAGGCCAATCTCCTACCTGATGTATTGGACAGCGATCGCAAATTCACTCAGCAAATCATTCACGTTAACGAAGCCCTCAAAGCGGATGTCTCTGGAGCAAGCGCACAGGCCTCTATCCGACCCGTCCGATCAAATATCGGCCATTCTCAATCACACCGTTTTACTACTGATACCAAGCCAATGAATCATACCACCCTAGATGCAGCAATTGTGAGTCAAGTTCGGTCACTCCTGGCGCAAGGATATCGAATTGGGAGTGAGCATGCGGATAAACGCCGCTTCCAAACCAGCTCATGGCAAAGTTGTCCCCCCATTACGGGGAACAACGAATCACAAGTGTTGGCAGGGATAGAATCTTGCCTGCAAGAGCATCAAGGTGAATATGTTCGACTGATTGGTATCGATACTCAAGCCAAACAGCGGGTCTTGGAAACCATTATTCAACGTCCCGATGGCCCGGTGAAGTCGGCGTCCATCAGTTCAGTCACCAAAACGATTAAAAACTACACCACAAGCCACATCACTACCAGTGGGAACCTGGATGCAGAGACGATTGCTCATGTGCGCTCTCTCCTGGGTCAAGGGTATCGAATTGGCACCGAACATGCCGATGCTCGCCGCTTTCAAACCAGTTCTTGGCAAAGCTGTTCTCCGATAGCCTCCCAGCAGGAATCCCAGGTCATTGCTGCCCTTGAAGCTTGTATTGCTGAACATCAAGGGGAATATGTCCGCATGTTGGGCATCGATACCCAAGCCAAGCGGCGGGTGTTTGAAGCCATTATTCAACGCCCAGGCGACCAGCCTAAGGCCGCCCCTAAAGCGGCCCGACCTGCATCCTCTAACAGCAGCTACTCCAGCTCAAGCAGCTATGCCAGCGCCAGTGCAGGCTCCAGTACAGGCTTAGGTGCAGAGGCCATCGCTCAGGTCCGCTCACTGTTGGCCCAAGGCTACCGAGTAGGTTCTGAATATGCAGACAAACGCCGCTTCCAAACCAGCTCCTGGCAAAGCTGCACGCCCATCCATTCCCAGCAAGAGTCCCAAGTCATTGCTGCCCTAGAAAGCTGTCTAGCGGAACATCCTGGAGATTACGTTCGCTTAATTGGTATTGACCCAAAGGCCAAACGGCGAGTCTTAGAAGCCATTATTCAACGTCCTAACAGCAACGGCAAAGCCAGTGCGTCCTCTGCTCCAGCCCCCCGTCCAAGTTCATCCAGTTCAAGCAGCTCCAGCTATGCCAAGGTTGAAAGCAATGGGTCTAGCTACCAGCCTGCTGGCGGCTTAGATGGAGCCGTAATCAATCAAATTCGCTCTTTGTTAGCCCAAGGCTACCAGATTGGGACGGAGTATGCGGACAAGCGCCGCTTCCAAACCAGTTCTTGGCAAAGCTGTACACCCGTCAAGTCCCAGCAAGAATCTCAAGTCATTGCTGGAGTCGAAGCCTGCTTAGCCGAGCACCCCAATGACTATGTTCGTCTTATTGGTATTGATAAGCGAGCTAAGCGACGCGTTTCTGAAACGATTATTCAACGTCCCGGTGGATCGGGTTCTAACCCGAAACCTGCTGCAGCACCGAGTTCTCGCTCCTATCAAGCGCCGTCTGCACCGAGCACTCGCGGGCGGGGGTTTACCCCAAGAAGTCACGGCGGTTTAGATGCGGATACCGTAGCCCAAGTGCGATCGCTCCTTGCCCAGGGTTATCGAATTGGCACCGAACATGCCGACAAACGGCGCTTTCAAACCAGCTCTTGGCAAAGCTGCCCTCCGATCCAAGCTCAACAGGAATCTCAAGTTATCGCAGCCTTAGAAACCTGTCTGGCGGATCACCAAAAAGAATATGTTCGTTTGATCGGTATCGACACCAAAGCAAAACGACGGGTCTTAGAATCCGTTATCCAGAAACCTTTGGCAGCCCTCTAGGATGTCATATCACAAGGATCTTAGTCTGAACGATCTTTCCATTCCTAGCCTAAGAGCCTAAGGTTTATTGCTAATGCAACTTTCACCCCTGCAACCGGTTAGCACCTCGCATTTTTGTGTGATTGGGGATGTCACGATCCATCCCCACGCCAAAATTGCTTCTGGTGTGATCTTGCAGGCGGCCCCCCAAAGCAAAATCGTGATTGCAGCAGGAGCCTGTATCGGCATCGGAGTGGTGATTCAGGCATTCGAAGGGACGATTACCGTCGATAGTCATGCCGTTTTAGGGGCAGGGGTATTGGTGCTTGGCCAGGCAACCATTGGTATGAATGCCTGCATCGGCGATTGCACCACCATTATCAATACCGATATTGTGGCCCAACAGGTGATTCCAGAGGGTTCGCTGATGGGGGATTCTAGCCGCTCTACCCTTAACGAGTCTCAAGATGGTTCACATTTGAATGACGCTTTGCCGTCAAATCCGGTCAATCCAGCTTGGCCCAGTCCTCCACCCCTGCCGAGTCCTGCGCCTGCGAGTAGTCCACAGAGGCAATCCCAAGTGATTGGACGAGCCTATGTGACCCAGATGCTTCAGGTCTTGTTTGCTCGTCATTCATCGCCATAACCCCTAAGCTAATCAACCATTGCGGTTATTGCTAAACTGAACGAGACTCACTAGAGGATGTCTGGGTCCATTGTCTCCGTCTAGGTATTGCCCACCGATATGATTCCCGCTTCAACGTTAAAACGGAAACGCAGACCTGATAGTGCTTTGGGTTTGTTGTCTACTCCCAGTTTTCCGGCGATTGTAGGAACCGCAGATGCGATGCTCAAGGCCGCAGAAGTGACCTTGGTGGGCTATGAAAAAATCGGAAGTGGGCTGTGCACAGTGATTGTGCGGGGCAATATTGCGGACGTACGGCTGGCGGTAGAAGAAGGCAGTCGCTTAGCCGAAAAACTAGGGCAAACTGTCTCCAAACTGGTGATTGCTAGACCCATGCCTAATTTGGAAGCCGTCTTTCCCATTGGTAGTCATCTAGTCGAAATTGCCCAGCAGCAACGGGGCTATTCCCGCTTAAGTAATCAGTCGATTGGCCTGTTAGAAACTCGGGGGTTTCCTGCCATGGTGGGGGCAGCAGATGCCATGCTCAAATCTGCCAATGTTCAACTTTCTGCCTATGAAACCATTGGAGCAGGATTATGTACCGCCATGGTTCGGGGGTCCGTTGCCAATGTTGCAGTCGCTATTGAAGCAGGCATGTTTGAGGCCGAACGGATTGGCGAATTAAATTCTGTGATGGTTATTCCTCGGGTTTTGGATGATTTAGAAGCGATGTTACCCGTTGCCAGCTGCTGGATCGAGAAACCCTTGCCACTGCTCTTCTCCAATAAGGTGAAAGAGAAGGAAAAAGAATTGGTTCCCCTAGAGAACTTAGAGCAACTCTCTCGCACCATTGAGCAAGAGCCTGACACTTGAACTGGTGTCTAAAGCATTAATAACTTTAGGTTTTGGGCAATATAAATCAGTAACCACAGGCAAGATTATCCGCCAGTGAATAGGAGAGATTCTGATAGCAAGATTGACAGAAGTCTCTTCCACTACCGATAATTGTTGTTTGTTAAATCGTTGTTTTTTTAATAATCCCTTGGCTAACGTAGTTGTAATTGGTGCTCAGTGGGGCGATGAAGGAAAGGGCAAAATAACCGATTTGCTGAGTCGCTCAGCAGATGTGGTGGTTCGG
>NZ_JANQOP010000346.1 GCF_028285745.1 Acaryochloris sp. IP29b_bin.137
AAAGGCTGGAGCCATTTTAATCTGTGTCGATGGAAGGCTATGCAGTGAGAGGGTTTCAGATAATTTGACCCATGGAATAAAACCCGAAATGAGTTGTAAGATATGAGGATAGAAGTTTGAGAATCACTCACAAATTGGTTTTGGCTAAACTTGAAATATCTTGTCCATAAAGGATTATGAGTTGATGCCAGTCTTTTTCGTCACCCTTGGGGTTTGGTACCTTATTTCGGGAAGTGGGTTCAACCATTGGAATAGCAATCAATGTTCTCCCATCATTGATGGTAGCCCCACTGCATCGGGCTTTAGACTGCGGGGACAAGAACTCGGCTGCACATTTGATGAAGCGAACTATCGAACGTCGATTCAGAAATGGCTGAGTAAGCGCCCAATTAATGCCACACCGCTTGAGGGAATGTACCTGGGACGAGCGATCAATTATCCCTGGATTTCCAAATATCTTGCGAGGACAGCGATTCAGAGTAAAGATTGGGACTTGGAGAAGGGCACCAGTCATGACGGTCATCCCTATCGCCTGATTGAATCCTTTTTAATCGATCAAGAATTTAGACATCGCCTGGATGCACCCTTTGCCGATACTCCGTACACAGTGAATCGTGTTTCTGTTGAGAAAGTCCTGATTGATGATGCCAGTATGGTGCTTGATCAATACAAACGAGGCGCTGGGAAAGTTCCTTATGATGCCTTGCTGTGGGTCGACCTGATTGAACGCCAAAAATAATCATCGATTAGATGAGAGGTTATACTGCTCCCTCAAAGAAGGTATTCTTCAAACCACCTCAATAACAATCGACAGCCAGGATAAGGCACAAAGAACTCCTACCACTAAATATGGTTCAACTGCAGATGATCGGGTTTGGGTGCCTGGTTGTGTAGGGCATCATTCCCCACCCACATCCGTACTAGATGTCTCTTGCGCTCAGGTTCTTCCCAATCCACATACTCGGTACGGTCATGGGCAATCAAATGATTATTGAGGAAAAGCATATCCCCCGGCTCGAGCTTCAGCTCGTAAGTCAGATCTTTCCGATTTATCACGGCTTCAAATTGATCCAGTGCCAACTGATCAATATCCGTCAGCGGCATGTCAGCTTTGGTATGCCCAGCCTCAATCCAATAGCGCATATACCGACAGGTTAAGCCGGGATACCAACGTCCCCACTCAAAGACTGGAAACGAATTCCGCAATCGCTCTTGGTGTGATCGCGTTCCCACTTCATTAACAACAATTTTGTCGCGAATATAGGGCTGACACAGCCGCCGCAAAACATGAGGTTGAGTTCGCAGCAAATGTTGATAGGTCGCAAGGGTATTGACCAGTCGGTTATGGCCCCCTGACTGAGCAGTGCACAGACAGAATAACGCCACAATTCCCGGCATTAGGTCAGCATCCGTACTATCCGTGTGGAATCCCGGCGATGTGCACGTGCTGGAGAATAGGACATTATCCTGACGATGATCTAGACCGCGATCGCAAACATCATACAAAAGGCCCCGCTTATCCAACACAGTGCCCAACGCATAACCGAGTTGAGAGAGCAGAAGACGCCCTGCCGACTCGCCATACTCGGCAACATTGAACCCAGACAATAAAACGACACCCGTTGTTCGAATGAGATGGTAGCGAATAAGATTTGCCAAAAGATCAAGATTTTTAATTTTCATTCCCTTGGCTTCTGGGGATTGCCAGGTATACCCCCTTGCCTCCAACCAATGATTGAGCACTAACACTGAAGACAATAGGGAATCGGGCAGCGTGATTTTCCAATGAGGCGTAGCCTCTAAACCGGATCTAGTCCAATTAGGCTGTGACTTAGCTTTGATCATCACCGAGGATAGGTCTTCGATGTGACCCCTACGAGTTAAAAGTGGCATGACAATGACGTAAAGAATGGATTGAAGCGTCGGATGAGCTAAAAAGGGAGGGAAGGAGAAGATGGCAACCAGTGACCGTCAGTCTCCGAGCCCCCCAGATACAGTTGGAGTCCCATTGAGTGAAACTCCAAGCGACTGAGCAACCAAAAGAAGATCGTTAGGCTGCCCAAACATGAGACACGGCTTCGGAAGCACGCTGAATACCATTAAAGAATCTCAGTCGAGAATCCATCGCTTGCTTTATCGCTCGATGCAAATAGATTGATGCTTCAACCGTCTTTAATCGCGGTTCGATCAGGGCTTCCAAATGAGCAGCATGCTCGTCATCCAGATCAATATGGACTTCAAAAAAGATCAGTGCTTCTGGTGAGAAGGGGGATGTCCCGACAATGCCTTGACGGATTTGAGTATACAGAGAATGCACAATTCCCTCTGACGCAAAGCAGACAGCTCCCAAAGCTGCTAAGTAACCATACTTATGGGGCAAAGCAAGGTACGTATCGATCATGGCCTGGGTTTCCGGCTCAGGCGGTGTTAACAGTAACGTCCCATCATCAATATCCAACGATCGGGTAAAGCGTCGGAAGAGTTCTGGATGCGCATGGGCCAAATTCCCCTGTCCCATTTCATCCAAAAGATTCTCCATGATCACCAACTGGGCACTCTCATCCGGGCAGCAGGACATAATGCTGGCTAGGATGCGATTAAAGGCTTGAGAAAATTTGTACATCTGGACCGCCAAGACGCGGACCTCTGCCAACGTTAATTCACCTGCGCGGCACCGTTCCAGAAACGGATGTTTCCATAACGGATGGTGTTCAGTCAGTCTCCGAAAAGAATCCATTGAGTAGGCAGTTATTGTTTTCATTTGTATACCTCAATCGCCATATGCAGGGGGTAATCAACTAACGGGCCGAAAAAATCAGGATCAAGCTCGACATGCTCAGGTAAAACCCGTAATTCACGAACAGTCGGCATACTAGAGAAACCAGCCATTTGCAAGGCTTCAAAGAAGTCCTGCAATGTTTTATGAATCAGCTGAACCTCTAACCAAGAACCATCACGCTTCCAAATTCGGCCTGGACATTGCTGGTCACGTCCACTGAAGTAGTTGTTCCCCTCCACTTGGAAATAAAAGGGAAACTCCGCCTGGCGCATATAGGGAAAAGCGGGGTGGGGAATGCTAAATACAAATCGCCCCCCGGGTTCAAGCACTTGAAAGATTTCAGCCATGCAAGCCTGGGTTTGGGCCACCGTCAGGTAGTTAAACAAGAAGACCGCCACCACCAGATCAAACCGATCCTGAGTGTAATGACGAACATCCGTGGCACACCCCACTTGATAGGTAATGCCGAGCGGTTCTTGTTGCTCCTGAGTCTGGGCAGCTTCAATCATCCGTTGCGAAAGATCGATTCCCAAAACAGATGCTGCACCCAGATGGTGTAGCTGGCGGCTGCAATAGCCTTCACCACATCCAAGATCAAGAATCTTTTGCCCTTGAACAGGTGCACACATCTCCAAAATGGCGGGACGGGCTGTGAAGTCAGATAGAGAACTGGGTCCCCCACGAACCCATCGAGCCGCTGTATCGTTGTACAACGCTTGGGTTGATTGTCTATTGGCAGTAATCATGGATTCCTTTTGGGTTCTAAATGGATTAACAACAAAAACGAGGGGTTAACACTGCTTGACCAGCCAGAAAATAGGATCTGCTGTTACTTCAGATAGAGGGGTGAAGGAATGAGTGAACAGGTTAAAATATGCTCCACTTTTTCGATCATGTCTAAGGTTAGTCATTAACCTATAACCACATCATGTTGTTGACTGCTTGCTAAATTCTTCCAAGCAGATATAGCCATACTTCTTTTCAAGAAGAAAATGTTCTCTACCGAGTTCTAATTCTGGTAGAGATAGCTGCTTACCATAATAATTTGGTCAAATAAATAGATAATATTATCTATTTATTTGTATTCTGAGATACCTGTGGCCAAAAAATATAATTTACAGCCTATAAATATCTCTCGGAAGAATTTATTGCTTGGTTCGAAATGCAAAATTCATTGCTAAAAACTGATTTTGTTTTTGCAATAAATCAGAGAGTATTTGTTTTATCCATGGCCTTGCATCCGTATAAACACTTAACTTTCATGCATGTAAACCCAGTTAGATAAGGTTTTTATGAGTGTTTATACGGATTCTCTATAGCTTTACGCGTATATTCTTTAGTATACAAACTACTCGCCATCGCTAACAGATCAAACACAAAAAAACAATCTTAATTAAATTATTAACAGTAGACAAAAACAAATCAAATCCTTCATTATGAATGCTTTTCACTGCATTCATTTTTTCTTTTTGCATCAAGTTATTCTAGATTTATTTATCAATATATCCAGTTAACATGGAAATTATTATCTTTAACAGAAGCATTAAAAAATGAGACCCAAATTACAAGGCCTTTGCCAGGTGCTATTTATATTTATAAGCATAAAAATAGAGAAAATAAAACTTACGAACTGTTTGGAACATGTTTTATGGGATTGGGAACCATAGAGCTGTCAATCTTTAGATCACTTGGGAGATCCTCATGTACGGCCTGGTGAATAAAGCCATCGAAGAAATGGTGCGCAGCCATTTTAGTGATGCAATCTGGGAAGCGATTAAACAGAAAGCTGAGGTTAAAACGGACACCTTCGTCAGCCTGGAGGGCTATCCCGATGAAGTGACCTACAGGTTGGTGGGCGCGGCTAGCGAAGTTTTGGAACTCTCTCCAGCAGAAGTGATGCATGCTTTTGGCAAGTATTGGGTTCAGTTTACGGCTCAAGAAGGGTATGGAGAATTAATGGAAATGAATGGTGATGATTTACCCGAATTCCTCGAGAATTTGGATGATCTTCATGCTCGAGTGGGCGTGATATTCCCCAAATTACAACCCCCATCTTTCGATTGTGATGAAGCCGATGAGGATGAATTGACCTTGCACTATCACTCGGAACGAGATGGCTTAGCCCCCATGGTGATGGGACTGGTGGAAGGGCTCGGTGAGCGTTTTGAAACAGAGGTAGATGTCAATCAGACCCATAGTCGTGAGGAGGGTGCCGATCATGATCAGTTCTCAGTTAAGTACAGAGTCAAATGCCCCTTCCATTGAGCATAATCTGCCCCCAGACTGTTTTGCTCAGATTTTTCCCTTTCATTTTGTCTTCAACCGCAATCTGGAGATTGTCCAAGCGGGGAAGGTTTTGCAACGCATTGCCCCTGAAGGACTGATTGGTGGGCAACTGGACCAATTTTTTCAAATACAGCGTCCTAAAGTTGGGCTGGACTATGATGCTCTAATTAAAAAGTCGAAAAAACTCTTTTTAATCGAATCGATTCAGCAGGGATTCCAACTGAAAGGTCAGTTGATGCCTGTTCAAACTGAAGAGGTCATATTCTTTATTGGTTCACTTTGGGTCACCGACCTCTGCGAACTCAAAGAGAATGGGGTCAAACTGCAGGATTTCGCGATCCATGAGCCGACGTCTGATTTTCTCTATCTCCTTCAAGCTAAATCTACGGCCTTAGCAGACACCACTAAGTTAACGGAAGAGTTGACCTTAAAGCAGACCGAACTGGAGCAAACGTTGCAGATCGTTCAGGACAAAAATGAGAACTTGCAAGCAACCCTCCAACAATTAGAAGCCACCCAAGATCAGCTGATTCAATCCGAGAAAATGGCCTCCCTGGGACAGCTGATTGCCGGGATTGCCCACGAGATCAACACCCCTTTAGGTGCGATTCGATCCTCTGTCGAAAATATTTCTGACTTTTTGGAACGCAATCTCAGGGTACTGCCTAGCTTTTTTCAGAACTTGACAGTGGAGGGCAATCACTTATTCGGAGAGTTACTAGACTCAGCCAACCAAGACAGGATGATTCTCAGCAGTCGCGAAAAACGCAAGCTTAAGCGAGGCAATATCCGCATGCTCGAAGAACAAGGAATCGAACAGGCTGATGACGTGGCAGATACCTTAGCAGAGCTGAACTATCTAGAAAAGATTGAGGCAATCGTCCCCCGACTACGGTCCCCGGAAGGCCGCCAGACGCTGGATATGGCCTATCAGTTTTCAACCTTATTAAATAGCACCAAAACCATTAAGACCGCCACGGACAAAGCGGCCAAAGTGGTCTTTGCCCTCAAGAGTTACACCCATTTCGACCATTCTGGCAATAAATCAACCACAAATCTAATTAATGATATTGAGACGGTTTTAACCCTATATCAAAGCCAACTCAAGAATGGGGTTGAGGTGATCCGCAATTATGGTCCTATCCCCTCAGTATCCTGTTTCCACGATGAACTGAGTCAGGTCTGGACCAATCTTATCCATAACGCTTTGCAGGCCATGGACTATCAAGGCACCTTAACCCTGGACGTCAAACAGCAGGACCATCAGGTCCAAGTCAAAATTGCTGACAGTGGTCAGGGGATTCCGGCAGAGGTCATGCCCAAAATATTCCAACCCTTCTTTACCACCAAGCCCCCCGGGGAAGGGAGCGGTTTGGGATTAGATATTGTCAAAAAGATTGTGGCGAAGCATGAGGGAGAGATAACGGTGGAATCTGAGCCAGGAAATACCCAGTTTACAGTGTCTATCCCTTTAGCTTGATGCTGTAAAGGGAAGGCGTCTTAATAACAGACCGTTTAGCAATGGATAGAGGTGATGGTTAAACCAGTGATTCTCTGTGTGGATGATGAGCAGGTTATTTTAGATAGTCTCAAAATACAGATCAAGAAAGAACTCAGTGATCTGTGCAATGTGGAGGCAGCTATCAATGCCAACGAAGCCTTAGAAATTGTGGAAGAACTTTATGAAGATGGCGTAGAAGTCGTTTTGGTGCTGTGTGACTGGCTAATGCCGGGGATGAAGGGAGACGAATTTTTTGTCCAACTCCATCAATCACATCCCAAGATTATCAAGATAATGCTCTCTGGGCAGGCCGATCCTTCGGCCATTGAGCGGGCAAAAGAGGAGGCGGATCTCCATCGTTTTATTCATAAGCCCTGGCGTAAAAGCGAGCTAATTGAACTGCTGAAGTCGAATCTGGAAGCGTTATGAGTAAGCCTTTTGTCCTTTGTGTGGATGATGAATCTACGGTTCTAGAATCCCTCAAGATTGAGCTACGCAAATCTATTGGTCAGGACTGCACGATAGAAACCGCTCAGGGAGGGGAAGAAGCTCTAGAGATTGTTGATGAACTGCTCGAAGATGAATATGAAGTGGCGGTGGTGATCTCCGATTACATCATGCCAGGAATGAAGGGGGATCAAGTCCTCCAACAGATTCATGAGAAGTCTCCTCAAACGATCACGGTGATGTTGACGGGACAGGCGGATGTCGATGCGATCGCAAATGCGGTCACCCATGCCGATCTCTATCGCTACATTGCCAAACCTTGGCAGCCAGACGATTTAAGATTAACCATTTCCGCTGCGGTTCAGAGTTATTTGACGGATCAGCAATTGACAGAGCAGAACCTCAAACTGCAGTCCATGAACCAAAAGCTCCAGCAGTTGACAGCGGAGCAGGAGCAAGTCATTCAAGAACGAACTGCTGCCCTGGAAGCCGTCAATCAGAATCTGAATTTGCAAATTCAGCGGGTCCTGTTGATTGAGCAAATTACCCAGGATATTCGCTGGAGCTTAGATACTCAGCATATTTTTCAAACCACAGTCGATCAGTTAGGCTATACGCTGACAGCCAGTCGATGCTTTATTCAAAGCTATACAACCCAGATCTCAGCCGAGTCTGATATGGCTGAGTATCTGGAGATGGACTATATATCATGCCTGGACCTAGAGATGGGCAATCATCCTTTGCTAACGGAAATCTTTGACCATGATCAGGTTTGGGCCATCCCTGAGCTGGATCTGGAAAAGATGACCGAGGGAGAAATCCAGTTCTGTGAACAGGCCCAGTTGAAGTCACTGCTGGCTACCCGCACCTCCTATCAAGGACAGGCGAATGGCGTGATTGTGTTACATCAGTGCGATCGCACCCGCCCTTGGTCAGAAGCTGATATCGAACTGTTGGGGGCTGTCGCCGGTCAAGTGGGAATTGCCATTGCCCAGGCGCAGCTATTGGAACAAGAGCAACAGCAGCGCCAGGCCCTAGAAGCCAATAATGCCGCCCTCGTGCAGGCAAAACGCGATGCAGATGCTGCTAATATCGCTAAATCCCAGTTTTTAGCCAATATGAGCCATGAGTTGCGGACACCCATGAACGCCGTCATTGGTATGACTGGTCTGCTTCTCAATACTGATTTAGACTTGCAACAAGAAGACTTTGTAGAGACCATTCGTAGCAGCGGGGATGCCTTGCTGACCCTAATTAACGATATTTTGGATTTCTCTAAAATTGAAGCGGGCAAACTGGAATTTGAGCACCAGCCCTTTGATCTGCGGGTTTGTATCGAAGAGGCTCTGCGAATTGTAGCCCCCAGGGCCGTGGATAAGACCTTAGAGTTGGCCTATTTATTTGAACCGAATACCCCTGAATGGATTATGGGGGATGTCACCCGGTTACGACAAATTATCGTCAACTTGCTCACCAATGGGGTCAAGTTTACCGAAGCAGGTGAAGTGGTGGTCTATGTAAATGACATCACCACCGATCAGCCCGCCCCAGTCCAGGAGCATCATCATATCCTCCAGATTGTGGTCAAAGATACTGGCATTGGCATCCCGGCAGATCGCATGGATCGGTTGTTTAAGTCCTTTAGCCAAGTGGATGCGTCCACGACCCGAAAATATGGTGGGACCGGATTAGGGTTAGCCATTTGTCATCGGCTCTGCGAACTGATGGGAGGTCGCATGTGGGTCGAAAGTGAAGTGGGCAAGGGTTCATCCTTTTGCTTCACGATTTCCGCCTCCGTTACCGAGCCTAAGCAACGACCCGTAATTTCTCCCGCCCCTTTGGGGGGTAAACATGTGCTAATTGTGGATGACAATCCCACCAACTGTAAAATCCTGACCCTGCAAGCCCAGTCCTGGGGAATGACCAGCCACGCAGTCCAGCAAGGCACCGATGCCCTAGAGTTACTGACCGGCGATCATCCATTCGATCTCGCTATCTTAGATATGCAGATGCCAGAAATGGATGGTTTAACCTTGGCTGGACAAATTCGAAAACAATGGGCAGACTTTCCCTTAGTCATGTTGAGTTCTCTGGGCCAAGACGAGCTGATTCAACAGCAGCCGGATATCAATTTTGCCGCCATTTTGAATAAACCCATTCAGCAATCACGGCTCCATGATGTCCTAGCCAATATATTTGGTGAACCCATCCAATCCGAACCTCTTCAACAGTCTGAGATTGAGCGGGTGAGACCGGACTCGTTACGAATTTTATTAGCCGAAGATGTCGCCGTGAACCAGAAAGTTGCGTTGCTAATCCTAAAGCAGCTGGGCTACAGCGCCGATGTCGCCAACAATGGTCATGAAGTTTTGGCCGCCCTCAAGCGCCAAACCTATGACATTGTCCTGATGGATGTCCATATGCCGGATATGGATGGTCTGACAGCAGCCGCAACCATTCAACGGGATTGGGAACCGCAAGAACGCCCCCATATCATTGCCTTGACGGCGAATGCCATGCAGGGCGATCGTGAGCGCTGCTTAGGAGTGGGGATGCAAGATTATGTCAGTAAACCCATTCGGACAGAAGAACTGCAAGCCGCTTTAGATCGATATTTAGCATATGCATCGGTTCAGGCATTGGCCTAGCCATCGACTGGCGCCTTACAAAAGCTCAACTTCAGGGAAAGGATTATTGTGAACCCCACGTTAAACAACTCTCCCTTTTCATGAACAACGAGCCAGTTGTGTTCGAAGACTGCTAGGGAAATACCCAATCCTCTGGCAACATCTAGATGCCCATCTCGTTGTTGCATATTGATTTTCAAAAGCTCTAGAATATATGCCAGATATCGGTCAAATGTGCAGCCAGTATACTCACTGATATTTATGTTGGACTGGGGTATAGGCCAATCATGATATTAAGATAAATCAGTGAGTGGCATGACGCTGCATGACTCCTCTTTTGAACAGCAACACAGCGCTATGGGGCAAATCGCACTATTGGGGGGGGCACCCGCTGTTAGAACTCCATTCCCCTGCTGGCCAGTATTTGACCAGCGTGAAGTTGAGGCGACCCGTGCGATCGCAGCCAGCGGCATTTGGGACGCCAGTCATCCTGTTGTAGCGGAACTAGAGAACCAATTCGCCCAATTTCATCAATCAAGCTATGGCCTTGCGGTCACCAACGGCAGTCAATCGCTAGAAATCATCTTGCGTGGCATGGGGATTGGCCCTGGGGATGAGGTGATCGTCCCTGCCTTTACGTTCGTGATCAGTGCAACAGCAGTGCTGATGGTGCGAGCAACCCCCATTATCGTGGATATCTGTCCCGATACGTTCACCCTTGATCCGGCGGCGGTAAAGGCTGCAATCACGCCTCGAACAAAGGCCATTATGCCGGTTCACATTGCTGGCGTTACGGGCACAATCGATGAAATTGTCCAGATGGCAACGGAGCATCAGCTCCACGTTATTGAAGACTGTGCCCACGCTCACGGCTCTCAGCGACAGGGCAAATCTGCGGGCAGTTTTGGAGTGGCATCTTCCTTTAGCTTTCAGGGGGGTAAGGTGATCACGGCAGGGGAGGGGGGAATGATCACCACCAGTGATCAGGCGTTGTATCAAAACTGTCTTCAGCAGCGGGATGGGGAAAATCTGCAGTCAGAGTTGATCGGCTCTAACTACCGGATGACGGCGTTTCAAGCAGCGGTGGTTCAGGTGCAGTTTGAACGCTTTCAACAGCAGCGGGCTCAAAAGCTAGCCAATATTGCTCGACTGGATGCTGGTCTAGGTCAAATTGAAGGGATTAAGCCTCAACTTCGCCATCCTGAAGAGGAGGCACCGGGATATTTGTATATGTTTTATTACGATGCCCAAGCCTTCAACGGTTTACCTCGCTATCTATTCGTGAAAGCTTTAGAAGCGGAAGGGATTCCCTGTGGGGAAGCGGGCTATCCACCGCTCTACAAGACACCCCTGTTCCAAAATCGTAACTTTGGGCCAGGTGGGCAGGTGATGACCCACGACTGGGGTGGGCAGCCATTCCCAGACTATCAAGCGATGCAGCTACCCCATGTGGAGCGGGTCGTTCGTGACGTGGTGATTTTGCCCCATGCCAATCTCTTAGCAACCGCCCAGCAAATTGAAGGAGTTGTGACGGCGATCACCAAAATTCAGGAGCAGGCGCGCCGCTGGCCCCAGTGGGGAAATACGATCACATTCAGTGCCGCAACCTTCAGCCGTAAAGTTCTCTCCAAACTCCGGCCTCACGGATCCACATCATGACCCCGACGATTGATGCCCGACAGCTTCCTGACGGTACAACGATTAATACCGATCTTTGTATTGTGGGGGCGGGAGCGATGGGGATTGCGATCTCGCTCCAGTTCAAAGACACAACCCAGCATGTATGCTTGATCGAAAGTGGTGATTTAGGACCAGACGAGGCCACCCAATCCCTCTACGACTTTGAAAATGTTGGCTACCCGATTCGTCAAACTGCACCCTCACGAATCCGTTACTTTGGCGGCACAACAAATGTCTGGACGGGTCGCTGTCTCCCCCTAGACGCCATCGACTTTGAAAAGCGTGAGTGGGTGGCCAATAGCGGCTGGCCCATTGATTACAACACACTCCGACCTTACTTTCAACGAGCGGCTGCTCTGTTCAAGCTGCCCGATTACCGACAAATTCAGGCGGCTCATTGGCCCTTACGACATCCCTACAAGAGCGAGCGACAAATCTTTGCCAGTCCTAAACTCACGCCAGTGGTCTCTCTCCGAAGACGAACCTCGCTAAATTTTCGTACCGCCTATCGCCAAGATTTACAGCGAGCCTCCAACATCCAGATTTACCTCAATGCCAATGTGATAGAGGTGGAAGCCACAGAGTCTCTCAACACTATTCGCTGTCTACGACTGGCTTGCCTCAATGGCCTTGAATTTAGAATCAAAGCCAAAGTGTATATCTTGGCTTGTGGCGGGCTAGAGAATGCCCGCATTCTACTACTGTCTCGGCACCAAAATACTGCCGGACTGGGGAATGAACACGATGTGGTAGGACGCTACTACATGGATCACCCCAAAGTTGAACACGGCATTCTGAAAACGGCACCCAATTTCAACGCCCCCCTTCTATTTGGCTACCGCACGCTACAAGGAACAACACAGTTCGGGATTCGCCTCTCTGACGCAGTGCAGCGGCGAGAGCGGATTCTCAATCACTACATTCTTTTACAGCCCCAGTTTGTGTGGAACGGCGACAAAAGCTCCCAAGGGTTTGGCCTAGGCGGCAAGCTGCGCTATTTTTACCGCAAGCTGACTCAGCAGCCGCTCCGGCACGATTTCTTGCAAATTAAAAACTATCTTGAGCAGGTGCCCCGTCGAGAGAGTCGGGTTACCTTAAGTCGGCAGCGCGATAAGCTCGGTTTGCAGCAACTCCAGCTCCATTGGCAGGTGGGCAAGCAGGAGGCACAGGATTTATATCGGTTTCACGGTATTCTCAGGCAGTGCTTTCAAAACCAGGAGATTGGCGATATGCAGGCATTGACTCCCGGCCCGGAACCACTCCCATTCCTAAATGCGTTTCACCATCTGGGCACCACCCGCATGAGTGATAGTCCCCGCGAGGGCGTGATCAATCGTCACTGTCAGGTTCACGGGATTGAAAACCTCTTCATTGCTGGGACGTCTGTTTTCCCAACGGGGGGCTATGCAAATCCTACTTTTACGGCTGCTGCCCTCGCTTTGCGCCTTGCTGCTTACCTTCACCAGAGGGTGCAAGACTAGCGTTATGGCTCCCAACGCCCGCCAGATTGCCAAAAGCAGCGTCTTTGTTACCGCCAGCTATATGCTGGCAAAGCTATCGCAGTTTGTTTCCCAGATTATTCTGGCCCGACTACTGTCTCCAGAGAATTTCGGCATTTGGGGCATGGTGCTGGTGTTCACAACTCTGTCAGAGCTGTTCAGAGATGTGGCGGTGGCTAAGGTATTGGTCCAGCGGGGCCTCGCTGACAAAACCTTGGTGAATGCGGTCTACAGCCTGGGCGTCAACCTGTCGGTGTTGATGTTTGGGGTGCAGGCGATCGCCGGCTTTCTCCTCTCCCGCATCTTTGAGCAACCCATCGTCTGGCCCCTAACTGCTGTGACGGGTCTAGTGTTCTTAATGGGTGCCGGAACCGGATCCCATCACGCCGTTTTGCAGCGCCAAATGAAGTTCGGTGAGGTTGCTATTGCCGAGGGGCTGTCTGGTCTCGCCCGACTGGGGGGAGCGGTGATCGCAGCGGCCTGTGGAGCTGGGGTATGGTCTTTTGCGATCGCAGAACTTGCCCGCACGCTAGTCGAAGCAATTTTCAAACGTCGCTTTAGTCAGTATTCGTTCCAGTACACATTGCGACCCAATCCTGAAGCCGTCAAAGACGTCAGAGGCTATATCAGCAGTCTGATCAGCATTAACCTGGCGGTGTATGTCAACACCAACGGTGATAACTTCATCGTTGGCAAGCTGTTGGGGACCACAGCGCTAGGCTACTACAACATGGCCTATCAATTGGCCATGCTGCCCCTTTACGCCCTCTCCCGGATCAACCACGTCAACTTTTCGGTTCTTTCCCAGAAAGATCCCACAGAACAGCAGCAGTATATCCGCAAGATTTTATCGCTTTACACGATTTTGGCCGCCCCCATCTATGGCCTTGGATATGTGGTGGCACCCTGGCTGATTCCCCTATGCTATGGTGCCAACTGGACCCCTGTGGTGCCGTTGTTTCAGGTGGTGCTATTGTTTGCCTACTCCCGTGGATTTATGTCCATTCTTGGCACGGCCCTCAATGCCCTCAACAAGCCCCAAATTAATGCCGTCATCAACTGGGTGCTGGTACCTCTTTGTCTCCCAGCCTTCTGGTTCGGAGCGCAGTGGAATGGTGTGATGGGCGTTGCGATTTCGGTTGCAGGCCTAATGGGCGTTGTTGCAGCACTTTGGTTTTGGATGGCAACTGCACGAGCTGCTCATTGGCGCTTACTGCCTCTGCTCCAGCCTGCGGTGTTACCCACGGTTACAATTGGTGCTGCCATTGCCCTAGCACTCCATATTCCTGGGTCAGGAACACTACGCTGGGGTTTCCAAATCTTAGTGGTGCTGGGAGTGTATCTAAGTGGGGTTGCGATCGCATCGCGGGGACAAATTCCCCAGCAGATGGCGCAGACCGTGCAACAAGTACTGAAGCGCGCCCCTTCCTGATTACCCATGACTCGCCCACTCTCCAAGACTCGCAAAGTTGGGATCTATCGCAAGGTTTTTCCAAAGGCATCAGAAGCCTTCATTCTAGAGCAGGCTCAAGCGCTAACACGATATGAGCCCACCTTCATCGGCTGCAAGCAACTGCAAGAGGTTTCATTTAGAACCAGTTTTATCCATCAAGGATCGTCTCTCACGCTGCGACAACTACGGTATTTGCTTACTCGCGCCCCGCAGTTACTGCCTAATCTTGAACAACTGCGGGACTTATCCCTCATCCATGCCCACTTTGGGCCAGAAGGCGTGTACGCAATGGCGATCTCTGAGCATCTAAACATTCCGTTCTGTGTTACCTTTCATGGCTATGACATTACCCTTAATCGCCGTCAATTCCACTACCAACGGCCCCTGTACTATCAGCTTTTGCGATACGAAAAACAGCTCCAGGAAAAAGCAGCAGCATTCATTGCCGTTTCTGGTTTCATCCGCCAGCAGCTCTTAGCAGCAGGCTATCCTGAGCATAAAATTATCCAGCACTACATCGGGGTGGATGTGGATAAATTCTGTCCCGGTTCCCGTGAGCCAAATGAGCGATATATCTTATGTGTGGGGCGCCATACAGAGAAAAAGGGTATTGATATCCTGCTACGGGCCTTTGCCCAAATTACCGCACAGCATCCAGACGTTTTGCTAGTGCAGGTTGGTCAGGGAGAGCTGACCAACCGACTTAAAGCGTTGACGCAAACATTGGGCTTGGAAGAAAAGGTTCGTTTCCTGGGAGCACAGCCCCATGGGCACGTTCTAGAACTGATTCAGGAGGCTGAAATCTTTGCCCTACCCAGCCACACAGCCTCCGATGGGAACTGTGAGGCACTAGGCATTGTTTTCAACGAAGCCTCAGCCTGCGGTATTCCCGTCGTCTCAACCCGTCATGGTGGCATACCTGAAGCCATTGTGGATGGTCTAACTGGTTTTCTGGTACCCGAGCAGAACATTTCTGAACTCGCTAAGAAGCTGCATCTATTGCTCTCGAATCGGCCACTTGGGGAAAAGATGGGACGCTCAGGTCGTGAATTAGTCTGTCAATCTTTCAATATTCACAAACAAGCCACTATTTTGGAACAAATCTATGATCAGTCTTCAAAGTCCCTCTCGCAAAGTTAGGAGAGGGTTTAGAGTGAGGACCTCATAGTATACAGGTCAGGAAACATATTCCTTGGACGGCAGCTTTCAACTTGGAGTGATCAGGGAAAGGGTTGATTTTGGGTATATGCATGATGAATCGACATCACACCTAGTCGAAAAAAGTACATCAAAAAACTGATGATTCCGGCAATTTTGGCGCTGTCTTCGAGCAAGTAGGGATCAATGGTGGCAGGCTCTATCACATCAAGGAGAATGGAAAGACCAAAAAAGCAAAATGCCATGCCAAGTAGAGGATACTCAGTTTTGAGGATCAAACGATAAAACTTCGCTAGGTAGGCACAGGTGCACAGCATATAGAAAAGGAAAATAAGCTTTTCAGAGATCCCCAGAAAAACTGAAGATTTTTCATGGAGTAAGAAGGCATCATCTAGACCTAGCATAGACGTAAGCAAACCGGAGGCGAGCAGAAAACGCTTGGTTAAGCGACTGCCAATTGCATAAGGCAAACAATAGCTGCCAAAAATACAAATGGCCGACACTGCTGCCCAAAGGAGGATCCCCACCTGCGAGAGAAAACCCGTATAAATTGATCCCCCGAGGAATGCGATCGGGTCTCGAATAAGTTCATCAAATCCGATCCCACCAACAACATGCAGTGCAATAACACAACTGATCAATATGCCCGAAAGGCATAGACTTAACAGAGCTGCTGCACCTGTGGATCGAAACAATAAGAAAGGGGATTGAGGTATTTCCATACTAATCTGCGAAGCCAATCAGAGATGGCATTATTGATTTTGGCCTATCCAGAAATTTACCCATGCTAGTCTGCTAGTGGATCGGGTTGGATATTGACGCGATGCGGATAACACACAAGACTGGAATTCTGCTGTTATTTATGCTACCAGCGTGGCAACCTGTATGGTCTTCAAAATTGGGCGTTGAGAATGTCCCAGTCGTCTTGGTTAGTCAGCCTCGTGATCGAGCAAAATCGCTTCGTCAGCTAGCAGAGAAGCGCCAGCTGACAATCGGCACAGCTGTCAGAATGGAACCGTTTCAGAATGACGCCACCTACAGAGCGGTATTGGCCCGCGAGTTCAATAGCCTCACGCCCGAAAACGCCATGAAATTTGGACAGTTGAGCCCGAAACAGGGGCAATACACTTTTGAAAAGGCCGATGCCCTTGTTGCCTTTGCAGAACAGCATCAAATGCAGGTTCATGGCCATGTGCTTGTTTGGCACCGAAACTTACCCAATTGGCTTACCGGGAAGAACTGGAGTCGAGCAGAACTGATCGACATCTTGCATAAGCACATCACCACTGTGGTCAGTCGGTACCAAGGTCGAGTGGCGGTTTGGGATGTGGTCAACGAGGCGTTAGAGAAGGACGGTTCCCTGCGGGATTCCATTTGGCTAAGAGGCATTGGCCCGGAGTACATTGCTATGGCTTTTCGGTGGGCACATGCGGCAGATCCCCAAGCAAAATTACTCTATAACGATTACCAGGCTGAAGAACTCAACCCTAAATCCAAGGCTGTCTATCAACTAGTAAAGACACTGCTTCAAAAAGGTGTGCCGATTCATGGTGTGGGTTGGCAAATGCATAAGGGAATCAAAACTCCACCAAATGGGCATGCGATCGCAAACAATATGAGGCGACTTTCTAACTTGGGTTTAGAGGTTAAAATAACCGAGATGGACGTGAGTATTCATAAAGGACCAGGAAGTCTAACTGAAAAACTTCAGCGTCAGGCCCATATTTATAGTGCCGTTCTATCTATCTGTCTTCAATTCAATCGCTGTCGCTCCTTCAGCACTTGGGGATTAGCTGATCACCATTCATGGATTCCCTCTTTTTTAGGACATCCGGATGCCCCCCTATTGTTTGATCAATCCTACCGACCGAAACCCGCCTACCGCTCACTCATAGATATTCTTCAGCGGCACAACCGACCAAAGTTGTCAGATGCTGTCTTGAATTTCAGGTGGGCAAGCTGACCAAAATCCCTACCTTGCGTTGAGTATTCCAATATTTTATGGCGGTTCACTTGGGTGTCATCTCAGAAGATAAACTTTAAACAGCAACCTCAACATAGTTTCTACGCATCGCGGGAACTCTGCACGAGTTGCTGAGCATAGTGCTGAATTTTTGTGATCGCTTCTCCAATCTCTTGAATTGGTGCCTCAGCTCCCAGAAAAATCGAGTAGGGAATCCCCACAACCGTCTGAGCAAGTCGTTCCGCTACTGGGAAACTAGCTTGAGAGTCCCTCGACTGTAAAATCTGATGTAGCCCCCTGTAGGGAGACCCTTCACAAGGAACACCTTCTGCCTGTAGTGCTTTGATAAATAGCGTAATGGGCAACCCCTGAAACGCATGAGACTCATACCGAAACAGATAGCGCCACGTCGGTGATTGATCCTTGGTTGCACGATATTGTGGCGTGAGTCCTTCAATCGCAGCTAAGCACGCATCTATCTGGTCGAGATTCTTTAAAACCTGAGGTAGTTCCTCACTCCAGCACTGACACTGAGCCTGAATCAATGCAGCTTGGAAAGCTGCCAGTCGACAGTTGCTACCCAATTCGTAATACTCACTACGGGGTCTGCCTTGCCGTCGTCCACAATTATGTTGACTCCAGCAGCGGCCATAGAGGTTTTTATCCTGGGTGACAATGACACCGCCTTCACCACCGCTCACCATCTGTCCACTCTGGAAGTCAAAGGCCCCGGCAATCCCCAAGCTCCCAACTGGTCGCCCCTTAGACTTCACACCGTAGGCATGGCGACAGTCTTCAACCACAGGCAAATCATAAGCCTTCGCAATGCTTAAAACGGGATCAATCGCTCCGACAACACCGGATAGGTGCACATAAATGATCGCCTTGACCTGTGGTGTGATGCGTTCTGACAGCGCTTCTGGATCCAGCGTCATCGTGCCGAGACAGACATCCACGAGCACTGGCTCTGCACCTAGAATTTGCACCACCATCGCCACTGATTGCGGAGCATAGGCAGGAATGATGACCTGATCTCCTGTGCCAACGCCTAAGTTACGAAGAATAATTTCAAGCGCCTGAGTCCCGTTTGTCACGCCCAGAGCGTATGAGGTACCCTGGGACTGGGCCATACTGGCTTCTAGCTTCCGTATGGCTGGGTGACCTTTCTTCCCCATCCACCACTGGCCACTGGCTGCGATCGCAGTCACCGCTTCAATTTCTGCATCGGTAGGGGCGATCTGTGCACTGAAATCGTGCCGTACAGCCGCATCCCCCCCTAACATAGCCAGTTGAATGTTGTCTTCTGGAATCGTCATGGGTTTAACGTCATTCCTCCAGAACCTGCATTGGGAAGCAGAACCTCGCCTTACTATTGTGAAGCATAAGAGCCCCAGTCCTCATCACGATCACCAGCCCTAGAAAGCAACATCAATCCTCATCGGGCCACAATTGCCAGATTGACATGACAACAAACTCGGTTTTTCAGAAATCATGGTGGCTGAAAGCGCTGGCCCCCAATCAATGGGAAGCGATAGAGCTATTCAACCAAAATGGGGATGTCATTGCTCGTTTGCCCTTTGTTAGAAAGAGCCACAAAGGTCTCATGTGGGTGACGATGCCACCACTGACTCAAACGCTGGGACCCTGGTTAGCCATCAGCTCCACGAAATATTCAGGGCAACTGACTCAGCAGAAAGAGTTGATGATCGCCCTCATTGAGCAACTGCCCCCCTGTGACTGCTTTTCGCAAAATTTTCATTACTCAATTACCAACTGGCTCCCGTTTTACTGGCAGGGGTTTACGCAGACCACACGCTATACCTATGTTCTGGAGGATCTCACTGATTTAGAGAAGATCAGGTCGGGATTCCAGAGCAACTTGCGTGGAAAAATCCGCAAGGCAAAGGAGCAGGTGGCCGTTCGAACCGATTTAGGGGTTGAAAAATTTTTAGACATCCAAACGCTAACCTATGAACGTCAGGGACTCAAGCTTCCCCATAGTCGCGATCTTGTTCGTCGACTAGACCAAGCCTGTGTCGCGCAGAATGCCCGTCGGATCTTTTTTGCTGAGGATAGTCAGGGGCGTATTCATGCAGCCGTCTATATTGTTTGGGATCAAAATGCCGCCTATTACCTGATGGGGGGAGGCGATCCAGAGTTGCGGAGTAGCGGAGCCCACAGCTTGGCCCTCTGGGAAGCGATTCAATTTGCAGCTACCGTCACCCAACGGTTCGACTTTGAAGGATCGATGCAGGAACCCATCGAGCGTTTTTTTCGTGGCTTTGGGGCCAAGCAAATGCCCTATTTTGCTATTCGCCGTGAGAGTCGGCGTCGCCAGGTGGTCTCTGCGGTGCGAGACTTCTACCAAGCCTTGACCTAAACATGCCTGAGTCTGGATAACGCTCAACAGGAATTTGAATCTAACGGTTTCGGTCTAGTTTTAATCGCAGGTAGCCTCTAAGGCCATGCTCTAAGACTGCTCGTCCCTGAGCAGGGAAGGCACAGCTCAGCCTCGTCATCAGTCTGATGATGAAATCTCGACGGCTTCGTCGGATCGCAATGCTTTCTCTGATCGATAGCCAGAGCATTCGAGCGGCGCATGCCAGGGACGCCGTGTCGCGCTCAATGTTTTTGTAGGCTTGGTAGTCGGCATCATTCCCCAAGTCAAATCGTTCCCGGAGTCCTTGGCATTCTGCGGCTTGGTTGATAAAGCTTGCGATCGCTTCCCGCTGCCCAATCAGGCGTGACAGGTCTGTACTTCGCGCCCGCGCATTGTTGCCATGGATCCGATAAAACATCAATGGCTCATTGATGCCGCCAATCTCCCCGTAGAAGGGCAAAGTGGCATTCACATAGGAGTCGATGCCCATATTTCCAGACACAGGCATCACCTTTTCTAGAGCAGAGCGCCGAAAGGCTAGAGATGAGGTAATTCCTGAAGCATACTTGCCCCACTTGAGCAGGAGCGGACGCACATCTCCCGTGCTCAAGATATTGCTAGTGCTTTGTCCTACGATTTGCCCATTCCGGTCGACCGTCAGCCACAGATGGCTCAGCATCGTCCATTCAGGGTGGGTCTCAAACGCCTGCACAATGGTCGCCAGTCGCTCTGGATGATAGAAGTCATCAGCATCCAAAAACGAAACAAGCTGCCCACTGGATCGATCAAATCCAGCGTTGCGAGCCGCGCTCATACCGCTATTTTTCTGAGCAACTTTGGCTACAACATCACCATATGAATCGATGATCGCAAGAGAATCGTCGCTGGAGCCGTCATCCACCACAATTAGCTCGAAGTTCCGATAGGTTTGCTGCAGAACACTATCCATCGCTTGCCTCAAGAAGCTGCCGTAGTTGAAGTTAGTGATAATGACGCTAAATAGAGGGTCTTGAAGGTCATTTTTTTGTGAAGACTTAAGATCGATATCAGCTGCCATCATGTCTAAAATCTATCTTGTAAATAGTTAGAAATGTTTTGAATAAACGAATGTTCTCTGGAGCATGGCTCTTTACACTACTTTCTTCCCGATACCAGTTATTTCTGCAATCCGTCGGGCATGGTGCTCAAGACTACACTCAGTTTGAACCCACAGTTGCCCTCGAGCGATCGCATCTTCCGTCTCGCCACTCTTTTCAACTTGAAGAATCACTTCTGCAGCAGCAACAGGATCGGCTGGATCAACGCTCCATTCAGGGGCAAAGGCACCTAAAATCTCGCCGATGCCGCCGGTCTGACTACCAACCACCGGAACACTGGCTGCGATCGCTTCAGCCACAATCATGCCAAAGGGTTCACGAGGGGCCAGGGTGACGAGCACATCCACATGTCGGTAGTAGTTCTCAATGTCGAAACAGGGGGGCAAAATGGTTACCCAGTCTTGTAAATCAGCCTGTTGAATTTTGTCCTTTAGCTGTTGAACATAATCTCCCTGATTATCTTTGCCCATGAGAACGAGATGATAGGGATAGTTATGGGTCTTGAGATACGCCATCATCGGAATCAGCACAGAATGATTTTTATCATTCATAATTCCAGGTTGGGTGATTCGAGACGGGTTAAACAGAATACGTTTCCCCGCCTCACGAATGGCCTGTAATTCAGGGGGAGGTGTCTGCTTATAGGGAGGATTACTGAAGCGCTGATAATCGATGGGAGGGTACAAGACCGTCTGCAAATTGGGGGCTAGGCGAGTGAGTTGTTGAGCGGTATAGCGAGAGTTGCAAATTCCGACTGGTGCAAGCCCTGTAAAGACGGCTTTACGGCTCCATACTCCCAGCAGGTTGAAGGACTGGGCAGAGTCATGGAAGTAGTGATAGACTGGGCGGCCACTCCAGCGCAAACTCGGAATGGCTCTCGCTAGAGGTAACAGTAGACTCTTTTTGGCGGTCCCTTCTAGCCATAGAGGCCACGTAATGGGCTGCTGCTTGACCCACTGCAGCGCTTGGGTGAGAAAGTCGCTACTATCTTGAGCAGCAATAGAATGGAGGCAAAAGCTTTGATGCTGGTGCAGTAGGTATCTTTCCAGCAGAGACTCTGCGGGAACCAACACGCAAAACTCTTGTTCCAAGCCGCACTGAAAGAGACCTTTAATGAAGTTGGATAGCGCAGTGACAGTTCCCCCCAAAGAGGAAAATGTTCCGGGCACGATGATCAGTTTTGGGTGGGTTGCGATCGCTCCCATAGTTATGGACAGCACAAAGAGAATAAGAGGAAGGGAAGAAGTCGCTGCAGCATGGCGAGACTTAAAGGACTGGAGAACGAATTGTCGCAATTTTCTGCAGGGCGGACTGTCGCAAGGTTGCCGAGATGAGCAAAATGGGCATCACTGTAGATTCAAAGGCCATCACACAAAAGGTCAAATTGAAGGTCAGCATGATCCAAAAGACAACCGTTGGCCGCTCCTCGCGGGTAGCATACAGCCACTGTAGCCAAGCGCCCCAGACAACTGCAAATAGGCCCGTTCCAATCACGCCTTGTCGATAGAGTAGTGAGCCGAGGTAAAAGCTGTGGGTGCCCACTTGGGCAGGCGCATATCCAGGCAGCACCGTCTCCCCCGAGACTACGTGCCCAAACAGGAACTCTCCGTGGGAGCTAGTTTGAATATCCTCTATGGTTCTGCGATAGATTTCTCCCCTGGTATCCGTTGAGTCTGCCCGTAGCTCAGCCGTAGTATTGGCGGTGGTCGAAACCGAATCGAAGACCATATCAGTTACGGGTGGGATGCAAAAGATCGCAAAGCAACCTACTGCCAGAACCGTGCAGACCCCAGCCAGTTGACCTGATTTGCCAATCTGAACCAAATACCGAAGACAGAAGATAGCAGCGAATGCCAGCCAAGCGGATCGCGTTCCGCTGAGGACAAGAAGTGCGATCGCGCTTCCCAGTAAGCTCAAGGACCACAGTTTATGTTTGAGGTCGAGCGCCAATAAGCTAATGAACACGGTCACCAGGGCAAAGGATTCAGGACCATGGAAGAACGACGAGTAGCGGGCGAAACCAAAAATGGAGGAATCATCGGGTCGGTAGGGCATTAGATAGTTAGAGTTTCCGGCACCCTCTACAAACGTGGCACTTTTACCCGTCAAAAAACCGAACAGACTCCGAGGCGGGCTGTAATTTCCCTGCTGTCCAACCACGTGAATTCCCAGCCATAGGAGAAACATAAAGGCCACCAGAATAGAAAAGGCCCAGGCTACCACTTTGAGTCGAACTCGGATCTCCTTGCTCTGAATAAACCAGACCATGCTGGCGGGTGCCCACCAAGCATCAATTTCTCCTAGGAGTTCTCGTGGACCGAGGGGCAAACCATTCCATTGATGGTAAAAGTAGCTGGTACACATGCCATAGAAACTAAAAGCAGTCATCGTGATCACTAGGGGACTGGGACGCGACAGACGCAGTTGCCCAGTGCGATAAAACTCGTATCCAAAAATACCCACCACCAGCGCAAGCTGGAGATAACTCCACCCCCATAGCCACCAAAGCGGCGTCAGGACAATACAGGCGCTCACCAGATGTTCTGCTGGCGTCAGCGCACTCCACTGCAACCGCAGACCAGAGAACCAAGATTGCTGCCTCCTCGGTGAATTCAGCATAGAAAGGACCTCACCGCTGCTCTGAGTCTGTTGTATCGTAGCGAGCATCATCACTCACCGTCGTCGCCTCAACATGGAGGAGCATTTTCGCCAATCCAGACATAATCCGATCTTGGTAGCGGCCCTGTGGTGCCGATTCACCATTCACCACTAAACCGATAATCTGGGCTCGGTGTCGCTTGAGTTGCTCAATCCCATCGACAAAAATTTGACGTTTGCTTTGTTCTGGCCAGACCACGAACATGACTTGGGGGATCGCTCGTGCCATTAGCAGTGTTTCATTCGTAAGGCTGACGGGGGGGCTATCCACCAGCACATAGTCATAATCACCGCCTGTCTGGACTTCACTCAAGTGATGGGCAAAGGTGCCGCTGGCAATATATTCTGACATCCCCTCTGGACGAGGCGAAATGGGCAGCAGGTCCAAATTTGATCGGATTTGCACTGGCAAACCTTGATAATCAGACAGGCCATAGTTCCCGTAGCCGAGGCGTCGGCTTAGATCCGCTTGATACCAGTCCCCATCCACGATCAGAACGCGAAAGCCTAAGATGGTTAGGGCGATGGCTAAGCCCAGAGTGATGGTGGTTTTTCCTTCACCTGCCCCACTACTGCTGATCAACAACCGTCCCTTGGACAAGTGGGTCATGCTGATCGTCGAAGCCAGACACTGCAGCTCAACAGCTGTCTCGAAGCGAATATCAGTGCTGGAGTCTAACGATTGGAGCTTTCGAATTCGTCTGAGTACGGGAAGGGCTGTTGCTTCTAAATCGGAAGGTCTTAAGAACGGATTCCAGTTTTCGCGCCAGAGAATTACAGCAGCGCTACCAAGCAACGAGCTAAGCAGTCCCCCTAGAATCATCAGACGACGTTTTGGACTCGTCGGCAGCGGATCAACATCAGGCCGATCCAATACCTGCACGCTGGGATAGGTACTGAAAGCGTTGAGATTGGTCTGCTGAATCTGGGCCTCAATCCCTTTGTAGACGCCTTCAGCAATGCCATACTGTCGCCTCAGCTCTAATAGGCGACTCTGTTGAGCTGGTAGTGATTGAATCGCGACCTGCTTCCGGTCGATTTGCTGCTGTAATGCGTTGGCCTGTCGACGGAGGGCCTGAGATTCGCTCTCTGCCAAAACCAACTGCTGAATTAACGAGGCAGAGTTCTCGCCTGAGGGACGGTTTTGACTTACCGCATTACTGATCTGGATTGCTAGCTGACGCTGTAGCGATCGCCGCTCTTCGAGCAACTGCAGCACTTCTGGATTGCGATCAGTCAATTCAGTCCGCTTTGCTGCTAGTTGGGCCTCTATCTCTGATAGGCGCTTGCGGCTGAAGTCGTAGGTTTTGTTTTCCCCCAGCTTCAGGGAGCGGACAGCCTCGGCAGGGCTCAGGTTCAAGCGAACCGATAGCATTCTCACCTGTACCTCGCGAGCCTCAGCCTCAGCCAAGAGCTGGGCCTGCTGATTCGAGAGCGTCTCTACTGTAGTCACCAACTGTCCCGTCTGGGCTTGGCTATCAACAAGCTTCGAAGTCTGTTGAAACTGCGTGAGGGCAGAACGAGCAGCCTCTAGTTTGCTACGAGCCTTTTCTTGCTCAATCTTCAAGAACTTCGACCGCTCATTAGCGTCTCCTGACCGCAGCTCACTCAGGCGCATCTGTAGCCTGTTAATCAGAGCGGTAGATCGTTGTTGTGCCAACGCTGGACTTGACCCTTCGACTCTAAGGGTCAAAATCGTAGACTCACTTTGTGGTGATAGAGAAAATAGCGATCGATAGGCACCCAGTCGAGGAAAGTCGCCCTGTTCAGGATCAGCCTGCCAGACAGGGCGCAGGGTGTCGCCACTCAGCAGCACCGACATTAGACTCTTAAGCGGATTAAGCTGCTGCGTATAACTTACGCCATCTCCACTATTGAGGTTGCCTAGCGTTCCTAAATCCGCCTCCAATTCGCTGGTGGTATCTGGCACAATCAGTTCTGCCTGAGCGGTCCAGGTACGGGGTGTTGCGACTAAGAAATAGATTACCAGCGACCAAAGCCCCGTATTGATGACGAGCAGAGGAAGCCAATGCTCACGAAGTAGTGAAGTAAATCTACTCATGTTGTCAATCCCTCTACTGGCCCAGGAAGGGGACTTTACGAGAGGTTGTAGGATAGGTTTTCAAGAGATGGTCCACCAGTTTTGGTCCCTCAAATAGGGGAGACTGGAGAATGTCCGGCGGTTGACGAACAGCCTGTTCCAGTTCCTCAAGAGACATGCAGTAATGGATACCTTGCTGAGCCACTGCTTCGGCAAACCAAAGCTGATGGTCATCAATGTGCTCGCCAAAGCGGGCCAACCGGGGCAGGAGCACGAATGGCACTTTTGAGTCAGCAAGAAAACGAGTGAGCCCTTGCCCAGCATGGGAGATCACCAGTTGTGACTGCTCAATATTCGCTTTCATATCGCTCGCCGCAATGAATGCCGCTGTTGAAAGTTGGGAGCACTTCGCAAGCTGAGAGATATCGCTAGCACCATACTGGATGAATATATCCTTCTTAAGGATGCCTTGCTCTAGCAGAGTCCCAACCCAGGAGATTGCCCGATTAAAAGGGAATGGACTTGTACCGAGCACAACAGTAATCATTGAACATGTCCTGCAAAAGTCACACGGTTATATCGGCGGCACAGCTCTGGCCACTGGACATAAAACTCATCTACCAAGGGATAGACTAATCGACCCGAGAGACTGAGATTCCGTTGTCGTGAAACACTTTCAATATAAATAAATCGAATTCCAAGCAATTTCGCTACAATAGCGAAGTTGATGGCAATGCTGGGACCTGTCGAAATAACCAGATCAGGTCGCTCTGCCCCTAAGATCTGAACAGTGGGGGGGATGTTGCGAACAAGTGCCCAGACATCGCGAGGCCCCTGGTAGGGAAGCCAGATTACCCGTTCATTGCTGTCTCTGAGCTTTAAAGTATCTGTTTTTAGATCTGTAACCCAAACCCTATCATGAGCCTGCCAAAAGGCTTCTAGGCCGCTCATTGTGGAAAAATGACCGCCAGAAGAGGTGACTAAAAGTAGTTTCATAAGTTTTTATTAGGATCACGAAATACAGTTTTCGCCCCACTATTACCCTCACTGAGTGTGAAGCATAAGGAGCAAAAAAAAACACACTTCATTACACTTCACTTGCCCTAAAAAAGAGCCACTGAAGTGCAGATTCATAATAATTTTTTTAAGCCAAGGTGTATCGTTGATCCCCCCGGCGCTGAACCCGAAAGTTTTCTGCGCCGAACCAAAAGTCAAGAGGTTAAAACGACAGGATGCGGTAATCTGCAATACAGAAATCGCAATAATATCTCTGACAGTAACCTAATGAAGACTTGTTGTAAGGGACATTCTACCAAGGTTTAGCAGGTGGGTGCCACCCTTTTGGGGGCGCGAAACAACCTGTGGCCTATGAGATTAAGTGGAAATAAGTAGAAATATATGGAAATAAGTGGAAATATATGGACCGGAATGGCTCCAAGATAAATTTGTCTTGTTTTATAATTTGGGCGAGTGGATTTTTTTATATAAAACAGCGTATTAAAGTAAATTCAGTTATTTAGACGATTTATTTGTGTTTTATCTTGCCCCATCTCTTTATTCCAGTATTGAAACTGAATTGAAACAGACATGAAACGCTGGCTCCAAGTTCTGTTTGCGATCGCAACGCATCCACGATACTTACTCGTCTTCAGTCTAGGCCGCTTAACAATCATCCGAACCCTGCATCACGTTATATTTCGGAAGGAAAATGCTGTTAAGCACAATACTGAAGACTCTCTTTTTGTGGTGGACACATCTTTGAATATCACTAAGAGTCTGCAAGAACACGGTATCTTCAAGGGTATTTATCTACCTGAAACAATTAAGAATGAAATACTGGGGTTTGCAGATCGTCCCTGTTTGAGTTCAAGCCAGAATGAAAGTCGCTGCTCTGTTCCCAAGCATTCTTTAATCGGTGAAGAGTTGAGCTCATGTGACGCCATACGAAGAGTAGAGGCAGACCCCCTACTGTGGGATATCGCGACTCAATATTTTCAGCGAGAGCCAATTCGCTTAGATACGTTACTGCGTTGGACATCAGTTAAAAATCCCACTCCTGATTGGCGAAAAAAATACACCTTCCATTACCACTTTGACTTAGAGGATTACCATTCCATCAAGTTCATGTTTTACTTGACAGATGTGGATATGGGAGGGGGACCTCATGTTTGTGTCCGGGGCACCCATCACTATAAAAAGCTTCGACATCAGCTGGCCGCCAGTCGCGTAAAATCAGAAAAAGACATCATTGGCAGCTACGGCCCAGATCGAATCGACGTCATTACAGGACCATCTGGGTTCGGATTCGTAGAAGATTTTCATTGCTTTCATAAAGCAACTTTTCCAACGCGAACGGATCGTTTGGTTCTTGAAATCCGATTCGTGACTAGAGATTATGGTGTCGTTCTTTAGGAATAAGCAGAGAATAAAACCAGGGAGAGTAGAGGATAGACTCAACACAAATATTTCACCTCGTGCGCAATAGTCCAATGCAACCGTATCCCCATGAAGTTGAATAGCGCATGTAGCACTATTACCAATCTCTATCGGAAAAAGACCGTCGCCGCTACGCTGCTATCGAAGTCCTCAAACTCGGCTGAGGTGTTATGTAGGATATGAGATTCAGCTTTGGGGATGACAAGGGTTTCACAATGTGGTCTGAATCAGTGATAGCGCCCTCATGCCTCTCTGGTAATTGAGTCGTTTATGGGGTTTCAGTTGCA
>NZ_JANQOP010000348.1 GCF_028285745.1 Acaryochloris sp. IP29b_bin.137
GGGATCTCCCACCCACTGCCTTTGGCCGCTATGATGGAGGCTATTATGGCCATTGTCTCCTCTAAGCAATCTCCTCAACCGGATGGGTCGAAAAAGCCCGCTCAGGCAAAATCCGTCAAGAAGTCTGTCGAGCAATCTAAGCCTCAGCAGACGGATGCATTATTGCAACCGGAAGCAGTGCAAGAAGAGTTCGTCGGCAAGCAGGATGATAAGCTTAGGCCCCAGCGGTTTGACGAATACATTGGCCAACGGGAACTGAAAGAGGTTTTGGATATTGCCATCCAGGCCACGAAGTCCCGACAAGAGGCTCTGGACCATCTCCTGCTGTATGGCCCCCCAGGGCTGGGAAAAACAACGATTTCTTTGATTTTGGCGGCTGAATTAGGGGTGAACTGTAAAGTCACCAGTGCGCCCGCCCTAGAACGTCCCCGGGATATTGTCGGTTTGCTGGTTAACTTGCAGCCCCGAGATATCTTGTTTATCGATGAAATTCATCGGCTGTCGAGGATGACGGAAGAGCTTCTGTATCCGGCGATGGAAGATTTTCGGCTTGATATCACGATTGGGAAGGGGCAGTCTGCACGAATTCGTAGTTTGCCTTTAAAGCCTTTTACCCTAGTCGGTGCAACTACTCGGGTCGGAGCTTTGACCTCACCCCTGAGAGACCGATTTGGCTTTGTGCAACGGTTGCGTTTTTACGAAGCTGATGAGCTGGGGCAAATTGTGTTGCGAACCGCAGATATCCTCAAGGCCAAAATCACTTCAGATGCGGCAGAAGAAGTGGCCCGACGGTCCAGGGGCACCCCTCGGATTGCCAACCGCTTGCTGAAACGGGTGCGGGATTATGCGGAGGTCAAGCATTCAGGGGAGATCACCCAAACCATTGCCCAAGAAGCCCTAGAGCTATTTAATGTCGATCCTTGTGGCTTGGACTGGACGGATCGGCGATTACTGACGGTAATGATCGAGCAATATAACGGCGGCCCGGTGGGTGTGGATACGTTAGCAGCGGCGACCGGGGAAGATTCTCAGACGATTGAAGAGGTCTATGAACCCTATCTGATGCAGATTGGCTATCTGAACCGCACGCCTAGAGGGCGTGTGGCTACCCCTGCGGCCTGGACTCACTTAGGGTATCAGCCCCCTGATGAACAAATGCGATTGCTGTCTTAGGGAGACCCGATAATCCTTTCAATATAACGAAGCATCATTGCAGAACCGCTGAATCCTTTAGACCCAGGCAAAATCCTCACCATTTTGGAGGTCACCATGGCAGATCTAACATTAGTGATTGGCAATAAAAATTATTCCTCATGGTCATTACGGGCTTGGCTTTTCCTGAAGCAGGTGGGCGTTCCTTTTCAGGAAGTGCGAGTTCCATTATGTACGGATAAAATGCGATCACAACTGGCAAACTATTCTCCTTCAGGACTGGTTCCCGTCCTTATCACAGATGAGGGAACGATTTGGGATTCCCTGGCAATCTGTGAATATGTGGCAGAGACCCATCAACAGGGTTGGCCTCAACCCTCACCAGTAAGGGCTCAAGCTCGGGCTATTGCGGCAGAAATGCATTCCGGTTTTATGGCTTTGCGGTCTGAAATGCCGATGAATTGCCGGGCACGACGCACAGGGGTGGAGCCTTCTGCGGCCTGCAAAGCCAATATTGAACGGATTCTCTCGGTCTGGCAATCCTGCCGTCAAGCCTATGGAGAAGGGGGACCTTGGCTATTTGGGAATTTTTCGATTGCCGATGCCATGTATGCCCCTGTTGCGTCGCGATTTGTGACCTATGGGGTGTCTCTACCCCAGATCGCCCAGGACTATATCCACACGATCTTCGAGAATCTGCATATGCAGGACTGGCTGCAGGCGGGAGAGACCGAATCTGAAATTATTCAAGCCTCGGAGCGCGGCCAACCTGTCTCTGGATAGCTGGTTCAGCACTAAATTTATGGTGTAACGCTCAATTTTCAAAGGAAAACTGAAATGACTGAAACCAACCCTTATCTTCTGCGCGCGGATGCGATTGAACAAACCCCGGAGTTTGCTTTTCAGCACCCCCTGAACCCTAATTCTGAAATTTATCTGCGAGATTTAGGAGCAAAGGTCGGCTTGGAACGAGCGGTCCTGCGTCTGAGTCGAGTGCCACCGGGCAAAGAATCTTTTATTTATCATGCCCACCACCATGAGGAGGAGTTTATTTATATATTGTCCGGTCGGGGGATTGCCGAAATTGAGGATCAAGAATATGAAGTGGGTCCTGGAGATTTTATGGGCTTTCCAACCCCTTCCGTGGCTCATCATCTCCGCAATCCGTTTGAGGAAGATCTGGTTTATCTGATGGGAGGCGAACACAGGCATGCTGAAATTGGTGAATTTCCTCGTTTGGGCAAACGGATTATTCGAGATGGTGATGATGCCTACTTTGTAGATATTGAGGCCATTCAGCCCTTTTTCCCACAGAAAAAAGAATAGAACCCAGATCCACCATCTCTTCATTACTCTATGCTTTAACCATACTTCGAGAGTAGAAAATGGAGTTATCTATTGCGACTGGCAAAGGCAGAGGTAGGCTGACTTTGAACTATTGCCTTGTCGCCTACTGAACTGGGGGGGACTGGAGATCGCAGTATGGTAACCTCCTGCCACTGCTCTCACCTATGATTGTGTCTCTCTCCCATAGGTGCATTGGTCCGATTAAAGCTCTTTGTACCTAGCTAATTTCAAATTTTATGACGTTGCCGGATCCGGCTTAGGTGGGTTATTTGGGTCCCAACGCCAGAAAATAACGAATGTCGCTTTACCAATCACTTTGGCTTTCACTAAGTTAATGAAATACGTTTTATCCTCAATTTTGATTTCATATACTGGACCACCACCATACTCTCCAATGGGTTTGGGGGCCGAAGCAGATTGAAATGAGGGAATGGTTGGTAAAATCTCTAGAACCCCTTCAGGATCCTTAAGCCGGTAGTATCGAGGGTTGTTGATGATGCCTCCATTAGCCTCCAGGTTGGAATTCTTAGAAATATCAAAGTCTTGAATACTTTTTGCCGCAAAGAACTTTTCAGGCTCAGGAAAATCTCCAGGAGTAGGAATATACTCGAAATTAGATTCGACTTCAGCATTAATTAATGCTTGGTCTAACTGATCAAAAATAGTTTCCACCTCTTCATTTTCTATCGGTGGGGGAGGTGGCATATTCGGATCTGTCTTGTCAGAATGGTTGTCTGAATCTTTCTGAGTATCAGAATTAGAAGCATTAGAACCTGGCTCTTTATCCTTAGGGTCTGGTTCTCCTTTGGGTTCAGGTTTAGGCTTAGCGGCTTCAGGCGGTTTGGGAGGGGGCTGAAGGATTGGCTGAGGACGAGGTTTAGTCAGTGCTTGCTGTAGTCGTGGTTTCAGTTTCGGTTTTGGCTTAGGCTTCAGTTTTGGCTTCGGTTTGACCTTGGTGCGCTTAAGCGAGACTGTCTTAGTGACGGGAATATTCTCGATCTTGGGCTGTTCCACCTTTTTTGTCAGTGGGATAGGCGTAGCCAATAATACTCCATGCAGCACCACAGAAATCACCAACAATGGATACTTGAATAACCACCAGAGGAAGAACCTTTTTGGGGGAGTTGGTGCCTCTGGAATAAAGGTTTTAGGGGGCTTAGGAGGGGGTTTAATCTGTGGGGTCATGAATGGCAATTCAGATGGGATAGTCGAAATTCTGTTTTTCTAGGTAAAGCCGTTTCATGGATAGGGATAGGTAAGGGGTCAAATAGGAAATTCCTGAAGGAGAACTCAGGCCCCCTTCAGGAATTATCAGCAGAGTGTGAGAAAACCAAAGTTAGCTCGCAGCTAATGCTATTTGGATTTGAGGATTTCGGAAACCTTCAATCCATCCGTCTTCCGACCCGCGAAGAAACTCCCTGTTTTCCCTTCACGGAAATTTTGAGCAGCTTGCTGATAGGCTGCTGGAGGTAGAGGAATATAACCGACTTCAGCAGAATATTCAGCCGCCTTTCTCAAATAGAAGTTCACAAATTGGCGAACTTCAGGACGCTTGGCCGCATTCTTGTTGACGTAAATGAAGATGGGGCGAGATAGGGGAGTATAAGTCCCGCTCTCTACGGCATCGCGAGAAGGGAGAACGGGACCGCTTCCATTGTCAATCGCAACCGCTTTGAGGCGCTCCTTGTTGGCCTCATAATAGGCATAACCAAAATATGCGATCGCATTCGGGTCCCGAGAAACCCCTTGCACTAAGATATTGTCATCTTCACTGGCAGTGATGTCTTTGCGGTGATTCTTTTTGGCAATGGTGCCATTGAAGTAGTCAAAGGTCCCAGAATCAGAGCCGGGAGCATAAAAGCTGATTTTTTCGCTGGGCCAGCTCGAATTAACGTCTTTCCAAGTGCTCACCGAACCCTCTGGGTTTTCTGACCACATTTTCTTTAATTCGCCAACCGTCATGCTTTGGACTGGGTTTTTGGGATTAACAACCACCGTCAAAGCATCAAAGGCCACGGGAATCTCAATGTACTCAACCCCTTCACAGAGCTTTTGCTCTTTTTCTTTGATGGGGCGAGACGCGTCAGAAATATCGGTTTCACCGGCACAAAACTTCTTGAAGCCTCCCCCGGTCCCAGAAATACCAACCGTGATGTTGACCTTTCCACTGGTTTGCTTCTGGAAATCTTCTGCAACGGCTTCGCTGATTGGAAACACCGTACTGGAACCATCAATTTTAATCTTTTTCGTTTCGGCAACGGCGGACGTGGCCGAGAAAGCAGTTGTGCTGACGGCGACCGCTAGCGAAACAACCGCACCTGTCAGGGTCGAACGATTCAGCTGCATACCTTGCTCCATAATTAAAGATCGATATATGTAATGCGTTTAGCCACAGGCAGAATACCGAAGCAAGATTAAGCGTAGTTAATGGAACAACCCCTTCCGGTTTATGGAAACGTTATTAGACGGTTAAGTTTGGTGATGAGAGAAAAATAATCTGTTGGGTTGGGTTGTTACTGGTCTTGGAGTAAGAGCGATACGCGATCGCCCCCCATTTTTCCCATCTTTTTGAGTAAGGCAGAAACCTTGGCATAGGGTAATTTGCGGTCAGCACTAAGAATGATTTTGCCTTGGGGGTTTTTATCTAGATAGGAGGCGATACGGTCGGCCAATTTGCCAGAGTTAACCGGTTGATTGTCTAGAATAATGTCTCCCTGCTCTGTCAATCCCACCACCAATGGATTCGACTGTTGAGGGAGCTGACTGTTACTCGGTGTAGACGTACTAGAAGTCGGCAGATTAACCTTCAAAACCTGTTGCCCCGTCAAGGTCATGGAAATAATAATGAAAAACGTAAGCACTGACATCAGCACGTCCATCAAAGGAACCAAGTTCACTTCGGGGATTCGAGAACTGCTTTGACGATGGCGAAAACGCATCGGTTTATTCAATGATGAGAGACACCCGGTCCCCCCCAGCGGCTCGCATTAGATCCAGCTTGTGCATCATCTTTTCATAGGACAATTTGGGGTCGGGCTTCAAAAAAACGTTTCCCTTGGGATTGGCTTGTAAATACTGGCGAATCTTAGCCTGAAGCGCTTGAGTTGCTATGGGCTGCTTATCCCGAGAGGCTTGTCCTTTGCCATCTAAATCCACAACAAATTGATTTTTAAGATCCGAGAGTTTGATCTCGGATTGTCCACCCGCCTCTTGAGGGAGTTGGACCTCTAAGCTCTTTTGCTTGCTGAGGGTCATGGTAATCATCACAAAAAAAGCCAGAATTCCCATCATCACGTTGAGCATGGGGATCAGGTTGATTTCAGGAATGGTTGATGCTGGGTGGGCAAATCGCATAGGGAATAACCAAAAATAGCCTGTTGCAGGCAGAGTCCAATTAGAGGGTTTCCACAGTGACCTGGGTTGGCTGAGCAGCACTCCCCTTAGGTAAATAAGCTGGGCGGTTAAGTTGAGTAGGTTCGTACCAAACCTGTCGATAAATCAGTTCCATTTCACTGCCCACTTCTGCAAAGGTATCAATTTGACGGGCCTGCAGAATCACAAAAATACGTAGGACAATCAAGGCCAGAATGGCAACCACCATTCCCGCTGCTGTGGTTAAAAGGGCTTCACCAATCCCGGCTGCAGCTTTAGTCGCCTGCTCTGAGGTACCACCACTGCCAATATTGAGGTTGTTAAAGGTGTTAATTAAGCCTGTTACGGTTCCTAAAAGTCCCATCAGGGGAGCAACGGCCACAATCGTCTCCAGCAGCTTATCCCCTTTCCGCATTCTGACAAACTCTTTATCCGCAGCAGCTTCTAAGGCCAAGCGAAAAGTCTCGGGTGAGGGCTGATGCAAACGCAAGGGAGCTAATAGAAAGCGGCCAATGGGCAAAAATCGGGCATGCTGAGCGATAGATTCTGCTTCTTCTAAGCTGCAGCGGGCAGCATCTAACACATCATGAACAATGCGATGTTCTTGGCTGATCAGCCGTATCCAAAAAATGGTTCGCTCAAAGGCACAAGCCAACGTCAGTGCCGATAGCCCCACAATGGGGATCATGACGGGGCCACCCTTGGTTAGAAAAGTATAGATGGTGGACACGGTGTCTCCCCAAAAAGCCAAAAACCGTAAGCCTACTGAAGACGGGACTCACGTCGTTTAGGATAGCTGAAACCTTTTGAGCAGAGGGTTAAGAGAGCTGCAAGATCAGGTTAAACATGTGTTAAAGAGTTTAGTCCCAATAACGCTTAATTCATGGCAAATCGTGAGACCGAGGGAATGGATTACCCCCAAGAAGGTTGGCGATTTCAAATTCAAATAATGGCGTTTGCCACCTTCGTATGAAAAGGCATGATTTACTTCGAAGCAGGCACTGTAAAATGCTCGCAGGCCCCAAGGGCCTTTAATGAGGCTTTCTGCGCTTTCGTTAATCCGGTCGTTCCAGCAATATTCATTCCGTCATAAAGGGGGTTTACCTTCAGAACGTTTTGGCATTCTCGGGTCTCTACTTGCCAGATTCTCAGGGTTTGGTCCTGGGAGCCACTGGCGAGTTGATGGGGGTGATGTCCCGCCTTGGCGAAAGGGGGCAAAAAGGCCAGTGACCTTACCTCATTCTCATGCCCCTCAAAGGTTCCCAGGCAATCCCCCGTTGTGAGATGCCAAAGCTTGATAGTGTGGTCTAGGCTCCCACTGGCTAGAGTCGTTCCTTCAGGACTAAAGGCAACGGTATAAACCCCATTGGTATGTCCGGTTAAGGTTCGCAGACATTGTCCGGTTGGTACATCCCAGATTTTGATGGTGTGGTCAAAACTGCCACTGACCAATAAGTTCCCATCTGGACTAAAGGCGACTGAGTACACCCGATCTTTATGCCCCGTTAAAGTACGAAGGCAGTCTCCAGTCTGGGTATCCCATAACTTAAGAGTTCGGTCTCCACTTCCACTGGCGATGTACAGGCTATTGGGACTGACAGCAACGGACCAAACCCAGGTCTGATGGCCTGTTAAGGTCATTAGACAGGTTTCAGTATCGATACGCCATATTTTGATAACGTGATCGCTAGCGCAAGAGGCCAGCCAGGTTCCATCAGGGCTATAGGCTAAGCCATAGACCCATCCCCGATGCCCAGATAGGGTGCCTGTACATTGGCCCGTTGGATAATGCCAAAGCTTAACCGTGTAATCTCCGCCACCGCTGGCGAGGATCGGGTCCCTGGGACTAAAGGCTAGGGAGTAAACCGGTTGATGATGCCCTTTGAGTGATCGCAAAAGTTGTCCTTGCTGCCGATTCCATAGGCGAATGCTTTGATCAAAGCTACCGCTAGCGATGGTTAGGCCGTCAGGACTACAGGCAACGGCAAAAATACGGTTAGTGTATCCCGTTAACACTTTTAGGCAATTTCCCGTGCTTATATCCCATAGCCGCACCGTTTGATCATGACTACCGCTGGCGACTAAGTGGTCCTGAGGATGAAACGCAATAGCAAAAATGCTGTGATGGTGACCAGACAGGGTATGAAGGCAGTCTCCATTGCTGAGATTCCATAGCTTGATGGTTTGGTCGCCACTCCCACTAACAAGTTGGTTGCCATCTGGGCTGAATGCAAGAGCGTTTACCCAGTTTCGATGGCCGTGGAGAGTTTGTAGGAGTTCTCCACTAGGATAATCCCAGAGCTTAATCGTGCGATCCGTGCTGCAACTGGCCAAGTGATGGGTTCGGGGACTAAACGCAACGGCCATAACCCAATTTTCATGGCCGAGCAGGGTGTGCTTACAGGTCCCTCCCTCAACCGCCCAAAGTTTGATCGTTTTATCTGAACTCCCACTGGCAACCATTGAACTGTCGGCACTAAAAGCCACAGTGAAGATAGCTTGCTGATGTCCTGTTAAGGTCTGTTGGCAAGCATAACTATCGACGGCCCAAAGTTTGAGGGTCTTGTCCTTGCTGCCAGAGGCTAAATGTTGCCCATTGGGGCTGAATGCAACCGCACACACTTCTGATTGATGGTCATGGAAAGTATGACGACAAACACCAGTTTCTGCATCCCAAAGCTTGATCGTATGGTCTGCACTGGCGCTGGCTAGGGATTGGCTGTCGGGACTAAGGGCTATAGAAAGAACCGCATTTTGATGGTCATGGCCGACCCAGAGTTGTTGGTAGGTTTGGGCGCACCAGACTCTGACTTTGCAATCTTGATCTGCGATCGCAAGATACCGACCATCTGGACTAAAGGCAACGGCTCTCACTTCATCGAGAATTTCAGAAAAAATAGAATTGCAAAAATTGGCATTGGTAAAGTCAGTCTGGTGCAGTACCATCCCCTGCAGGTTTGCCTGCCGGATGGTCATTCCTGAGAAGTCCCGACCCCGAATATCAACCTTCATCTGTTTCGCGAGGTGAAGTAGGTTGCTACCGTAATATCCACTTTCTAAGGGAGCATGGTCACGCAGTTTGGGGATGAGAGAAAATAAGCGATCAATAATGGTTTCGGATGGTCCTAACGCCGCCCGTAATTGATCAACGATAGGTTGCACAATTAAGCATCGTTGGGCTTCACCCACAGAAACGGATGCCTGAGCCTTGACCAATGGGTATTGAGCTAACCAGTTGACCTGGTTCTGGAGAATAGATGAAGAAACCTCCTGAATCAACTGGGCGGTCACGTACTCCATCACCACGGGTTGCAACGTGAAATAATGGGCAGATCTCTCGATTAGGGATCGATTTTGTAGCGCTGCGATCGTTTGTAAAAGGTCGCCCATAGCAGTAGGCGTAAGGATATCGGCCTGCATATCCTGATAGGAGGTGGGTTCTCGATTGATGGCTAACCAATACAATACCTCTGCTTCATGGGCACTGAGTCGTTGAAATTGCTGACCCAGCAAATCCTCAATGTCATCAAAAATAAAGGGTTCTTGATTGAGAAACGCGAGGAAACGACTTAGGTTAGCGTCAAAAACATCGCGAACAAAGGTGGCCACTATTTTGAGAGCGAGGGGGTTACCGATATAGCGCTTAATCAAATTTGACCAGTCTTGATCGGTTCCGGTATAAGTACCGATAGAACTAAAGATTTTACGCCCTGCTGGAGTGGACAAACCTTGAATGTGGTGGCAGCGAACCGGTAATTTGTTCCCTTCTAAGCTATTCAAGCCCTGGGGTTTCTCCCTAGACGTCAGGAGGAAACAGCTCTTGTGGAACGTTTCACCTACCATCTGGAGCAACTGGCCATATCCTTCATAACCGGCTCGATAAACACCAGCTCGATTACCGCCTTCTAAAATTGACTCTGCATTGTCTAAAATCAGCAGACAGTGACTATCTTGCAAATGCTGTACCAATTGCGATAGCAAATCTGACAAAGACTCAAAAACTCTCGTTTCTTGGTGATGGGAGAGGACTTGAATCAATTGAGCCAACAAACACTCTACAGTAGGCGCATTACGTAAACTCCGAAAAACGACCGTATCATACTGATCCTGTAATTCCTGGCCTAACTTAACAGCAAGGGCCGTTTTGCCCACCCCTCCCATCCCTAGAACAGTGATCAGGCGGCAATGATCATTCTGAATCCAGGCTTGCAAGGTATCCAGATCAGCAGATCGACCATAAAATCTGGAAACGTCTATTGCTTCCCCCCAATCTTGGTATCGTGTTCGAGCAGTCGGATACTTAGACGAGGGCAGCGGGCTCTGGGAACTGGGTTTCTGGGCTTGACCCAGATCCGCTACCGATTGCCAATCTAAGTCGAGCTGCTCACAGAGTTCCACAAAAGTGGCAAAATCTACGGGTTTGCCCCTTAAAAAGTTTCCCACTGTGGATAGGCTAAATCCGGCATACTCAGCCAGGGCGCGCTGACTGTGGAAACCACTTCGTTTCAGCACTAATTTAGTGCGCTCGATACAATCATGACGAAGACAGAGAGATCTTGACATTTTATCCTGATGAATCTGGCTGATCGAGGCTCACAAATAGTGGGTTCTAGCGTTCTTTAACCATGAAATCTTGACGGCCATAAATTTAGAGCCTCTATTGTGTTGTGAAGCCACCCTTTTAAACCCTTTTCTTGAGCTATTTATATCTCCACAAAATATTGGTTTTTCCTATTAGAGAATTATAAGTCTTGCACCATTAAATTTCTTGATATTGCATATAAAATCGTTTGTCAGCACTTGTTTTAGCCATTGAGTTTATTCACTGGCATCGCTTAGGTTTTTTCTGTAATAGAAGCAAAATAATAACTCAGTTATAAGTCAGTCAAAAGCAAAATATTCTCACTTCTGAAGTCGTCCAGCTATGCCGTTTGATGATAATCAGTTAGCTCTTGATTAGCCTAAAACATCAACCCATTATGGTGTTGATGGCATCATCAAGTCGTGAAATTCAAGCTTGTTTTTATCTGCATGGGGCTTAGTCCAACGGGGAGATATTTCTACCCTAACTATGAATGGATAGTGCGGTTCGACTCCAACAGTACGCAAGAGAAGGGAAGGATGAACCTTACTTCTTCTCTCTTGACGACCTAGCTGTTGCTTAGTCATGGGAAGTAAACGGCTTGCACGGGCAACCATTCACATTTCGTCCACTATTTATTCGGTGTTCCCTAATCTTTATTAGCGCAAATATTTGAGATTTGCTACTGGTTCAAGTTTGGAGGTACTGGCAATAAGTACCTCAAGCTTGGGCTGGAACTCAATGTGCGCATTTTTTTTCAAAACTCAATTTCTAATTGTTACAGGGAGATAAATCGATGGCTTTATTTGAAGGAACAGGCGACATTTCAGCTGTTGTGGCTGATTTTCAGGCCGCGTTAGGAGACCCCAATAATGGCAATACCTTTGGTCCTGTTGCCGATGGAAGGCGTGAAATTAACTGGGATGCAGGCATTGTCCCTTTTGACATGCCTGCTGATTTTTTCAACAAAACCGTGACCCGGGGGGCAGAATTTGTCACTAATGCCGGCTCTGAGTTCCGCGTCAGTAATCCAGACCCCACCGATCCAGGTGCCCCCGACAATGAGTTCGATAGTCTCAACCCGACCTACCCCGATCAGTTTGATACCTTTAGCGAACCTCGACTGTTCACCCCCGTTGGCTCCAACGTTACTGAGGTGGAATTTTTTGTGCCGGGCTCTGATGTTCGGGCGACTGCCAGCGGGTTTGGGGCAGTCTTTACGGATGTTGATTTAGCAGACAGTACCAAGATTGAATATTTTGATATCGATGGCAATCTTCTGGAGTCTGAGTTTGTCGATCCAGATCCTCAAGGGTTGTCTTTCTTGGGCGCGACGTTTGAGGAGGGCAATTTATATAAAGTCAGAATTACGAGTGGCAATACCCCGATTGGTCCGGATGATGATCCGGCCAATGGGGTTGATGTGGTGGTGATTGATGACTTGCTGTACGGTGAACCCCAAGCTGCTGAAACCCTGGATGGCGACGACGATGATAATGTCCTCACAGGTACACCAGGCGGAGAGTTTATCCGAGGTTTTGGGGGTAATGATGCCATTCTAGCTTTTGGCGGTAACGATATCGCCCAAGGTGGCGATGGCAACGATGTCATTAGCGGCGGAGACGGGAACGACTTCCTAGAGGGTGGCTCAGGCGATGACACCATTATTGGTGACAAGGGGGATGACACCAAACTAGGAGGTGACGGCAACGATCGCATTATTTGGAATGACGGTGATGGCTCAGATCGCATCGATGGCGGTGCAGATCTAGATACCGTTGAAGTCAATGGCAGCCCTGATCAGGGAGATGAATTCGTGGTGGATGCTGGGGCCAGCGATGTCTTGTTTCAGCGGGTCAATCTGGGCCAATTCGAACTGGATATCAGTACGGTTGAGACCCTCGAAGTCAATAGTGATGGCGGAGATGACCAATTCACTGTCGGAGACCTCTCTAAAACCGGCCTGAAAAATGTGATTTTCAATGCTGGGGATGGCAGTGATCTCCTGGACGGTGCAGACGCAACCACTGATCTATTGGCAGTAGGCGGCAGTGGCAACGATACCTTAACTAGTGGCTCTGGTAAAGATACGCTGATGGGTGAAAATGGTAATGACATTCTCCGCGGGGGTAGAGGGGCAGACCTGCTGACTGGTGGAGCGGGGAATGACATCATGTTTGGTGGTCGGGGTGCAGATGACCTGAATGGGGGGACCGGCAATGATGTGATGCGAGGCAATCGAGGCGCTGACGTCTTTAGGTTTGAAAGTGATCTCTTAGATGGCATCTCCGATATTGATGTTATTCAAGGTTTCCAATCTCAGGATTCCTTCAATTTCGATGATTATCTGGGGGCTGGAGGGTCAGTTGCCTTTACGAGAGTTGCAGGCGGGTTTCTTCAAATCGATCTCAGTGGGGAGGATACTGTCAATGTATTCGGTAGCAACAGCGCCCTGAATGCAGCTGAAGCCCAACTTGCGGCACTGGTCTAAAGCGTCATTGATAAGTTGTTAGATTAGCCAAACAATAATCCCGAGGAAGGAGTCCCCCAACTTCCTCGGGATTTCTATAGAGGCATAAATTAAAGACTTAGCCAAACCGACCTGAAACGTAATCGCGGGTGTAGTCCTGTTTGGGATTCGTGAAGATAGTGACGGTATCGTTATATTCCACCAAATACCCGAGCTTGCCCCCTTGCTCCGTCGCTTCAGCATTGAAAAAGGCTGTTTTGTCAGACACGCGAGAGGCTTGTTGCATATTGTGAGTCACGATCACAATGGTGTACTGCTCTTTGAGTTCCTGCATAAGCTCTTCGATCCGCAATGTTGAAATCGGATCTAGGGCTGAGCAGGGTTCGTCCATCAGGATGACTTCGGGTTGAATGGCGATCGCACGGGCAATACATAATCGCTGCTGCTGTCCCCCAGACAGTGATAATCCACTATCCTTGAGCTTGTCCTTGACCTCATCCCAAATGGCAGCTCTGCGCAGAGAGCTTTCCACCAGCTCATCCATATTGCCCTGATAACCATTGATACGAGCGCCAAAGGCAATATTTTCGTAGATGGACTTGGGAAAAGGATTAGGCTTTTGGAACACCATGCCAATCCGACGTCGAACTTCGACTGGATCAACTTTCTTGCTGTAGAGGTTAACGCCCCGAAAAAAGACGTTCCCTTTTACCTTAGCGCTAGGGATTAAATCATTTGTGCGGTTAAAGCAGCGAAGTACAGTGCTTTTGCCACAACCAGAAGGTCCAATAAAAGCCGTAATTTGATTCGCTGGGATATCTAGGAAAACCTCACGAACAGCTGGGGAGGAACCATAGTAGACGGACACTCCTTCCATCTTTAGCGCAGGCTGATCAGTATCTGGTCTAGAGTCAGAGGTCATGGGAAAGTCGGCAATGTTGGTCATAGGTTCGCATCCACAAGCTTATCAATGAGCGTGCTCTTTTCTTATTTCACCATAGGTAACACAGCTTATTTCTAGGTTAAGGAATGAAGGCATATGGCGATCTTTAACGTAGGAAAATGGGCAAAATCACAACTTCTGATTCTGAAATTTATTGCGAAGCAGAATCGCGGTTGTATTCATCAATAACAGCACTACTAACAATACGATGATGCCTCCTGCAGCAATTGGCTCGAATTCCTTCTGAGCCCGGGCAATCCAAACATAAATTTGAATCGGCAAAGCCGTAAAGTCCGACTGCAACCCTTCTAAGGATAGAGGTGGCGCAAAGGCAATATATCCTGCAGCCCCCACCACCAAAATTGGGGCCGTCTCGCCAATCGCACGTGACAAGGCCAAAATGGTGCCTGTCAAAATGCCTGGTAGAGATTGAGGAAAAACCAAGTCACGAACCACTTGCCAACGGGTCGCACCTAAGGCAAATCCCCCTTGGCGCAAGCTATTGGGGACAGCCCTCAGTGCCTCTCTAGTACTCACAATAATAATCGGCAAAATCAGTAGGGCCAGCGTCAAACCTCCTGCAAGTACACTGGTTCCCCCCGTAATGGGTCGCATAATATCCACAAAAACCGTCAGCCCCAAAAGGCCATATACAATCGATGGGACCGCTGCCAGATTACCTACATTAATTTCGATTACACGAGTAAACAAATTATCTGGGGCAAACTCTTCTAAAAAGATGCCTGATCCCACGCCAATAGGAAAGGCAAACGCTGCCGTAATACAGAGGAGCCAAACACTCCCCATCAAAGCTGGCCAAAGCCCAGCCCGCTCAGCCCTTCGAGAAGGAGGGTTGGTTAAAAAATTCCAATCTAAACTACTCGCACCGTCGCTCAATACATCGAATATCAAGGTCACCAATACCACTAGACTAATAATAGTGGCAACCCAAGTGAGTATTTCAAAGAAACGATCCCAGCGATAGCGGGATGCCAGTGCAGGTTTAAACGCCTGGTTTTCGCCTTCTTGGAGGTTTGGTAAATCTCTGGGATTAGATAAAGTCATTCATATTTCTCCTGGAAACGGCGGACAAACCAGAAGCTAAACATATTCAGGCAAAAGGTAAGGACAAACAGCGTCATTCCCACTGCAAACAATGTTTTGTAGCCAATTGTGCCAACGGGATTATCCCCGAACGTTGCCTGGACAATAAAGGAGGTCATTGTCTGAACCGAAACCCGAGGATCAAGGGTTAACACGGGTGATGCCCCCGCAGCTACGGTCACAATCATCGTTTCGCCCACTGCACGAGAGATGGCCAACACACAGGACGCCACGATTCCCGATAAGGCGGCAGGCAAAACGACACCCGTCACAGTTTCCCGCTTCGTGGTCCCTAATGCATAGGAGCCCTGTCTAAGGCTTTGAGGCACTGCATAGATGGCATCTTCACTCAAAGAAGCGACCAAAGGCATAATGGCAAATCCCATTACAATCCCAGCGCTAAGGGAATTGAAAATTTTCAAGCCGGGAACGATCCCTTGCAGCAATGGAGTGACGAATAACAAGGCAAAATATCCATAGACCACCGTGGGGATGCCAGCCAATACTTCTAGGGCAGGCTTCAACCACTGCCGGACCTTCGGAGAAGCATATTCACTGAGGCAGATTGCGGCCAACAGTCCAATAGGTAAAGCCACCAACAGCGCTATCAGAGAAGTCATAAAGGTCGCACTAATCAGAACAAAGATGCCGAACTGATCGCTAAACAATGGTGTCCACTGAGTATCAGTTAAAAACCGAATGATAGAAACCTCACCAAAAAATTCGAAGGTTTCGAAAATTAAGGTGCCCACAATTCCGATGGTAGTGGCAATGGAAATTAGGGCGAAACTCGCAAACAAGTATTTTACAAGTCTTTCAGACCAAATGCTGATGCCCCTTTTTGGCTTCCACAACTCTGAGTTATTTGGTGGGGGGAGTGAGTTGGTTGCAGAATGCATGATCAATCCAATTTCTGTTTCATAATCAATTAATCAAAACCGGAATCCCCTACATTAGAATGCCTAGAATTCCGGTTTGTTGAGTTTAGAGAACGTCAGAGAGTTTTACACCAACTGTCTTACCTCCAGGAAAGGCGGTTCCTGTCTTTCCTTCCTGAGCACGGGCTAAAGCTTTGCCATAGATATCATCTGGCATGGGGAAGTAACCCACCTCAGCAACGAGTTCCTTGTTCTTGGGATCCAAGTAAAACTCAGCGAAAGACTTCATTTCAGGGCGATCCATGGCCGCCTTGCTAAGATAAATGAAGAGAGGGCGCGCTAGAGGAGAATAGGTTCCATCCAAAACCGTTGCATCGCTAGGGGTGATACAACCATCTCCCCCATCAATTTGAACTGCTTTGAGAGAATCCTTATTTTCCTCATAGTAGGAATAACCGAAGTAGCCCATGGCATTCTTGTCGCCTGCAACACCACGGACAATGGTGTTGTCGTCTTCGCTGGTGGCAAAGTCGCCTCGGCTCCCTTCTTCACCCGTAATTGCTTCATTGAAATAATCAAAGGTACCTGAGTCTGTACCAGGTCCATAAAGGGTTAGAGGGGCATCTGGATACTCAGAATTGACCTGATTCCACTTACTAATCTTGCCTTGAGCAGCCTTTTCCCAGGCGGTCTTTAGCTCATCGATAGTCATACATTGTGCCCAATCATTATCCTTATTGACAACAACAGACAGGGCATCATAGGCAACGGGTACTTCGATGTACTCGATATTATTTTCCGCACACAAATCTATTTCTTTTTGCTTAATGGGGCGGGATGCATTTGAGATCTCGGTTTCACCCGCACAGAACTTCTTGAAGCCCCCACCAGTACCAGACTTACCAACGGTAATCTTGACATCACTGTTAGCCGCCTGGAATTCTTCGGCCATGGCCTCCGCGATGGGAAGAACCGTACTAGAACCATCAATGGTGATCTTGCCAGATAAATTTGCGTCAGTTCCTGAGCTGGAGCTTGAGGAACTATCACTAGACGTTTCGCTTCCAGCACAAGCAGAAATGCTAGCAACTAGAAAAGCTAGGGAAACATAGCGAAATAACTTCATGGGTTTATGCTTCGAAAACATGGGTGTTAAATCTCCCTAACCACACTCAAAATAGGTATTGATATTCTACATTCCGTTGGAGAATATCTGACCAAGGTAAAGAAGAGGTTAAGCTAACGATAAGAAAAGCCTTACCTTTGTGATAAGAGAACGTAAATGATTAGCAAACAATGTAGTTCAATTTTAAGTTTTTATGCTCCGTAAACCTGCTAAAAAAACAATACTCGTTAGAATGGTTTAAATATTATTGCTAGTTGCCAAACGCATGTGAACCCTCCCTATCCCTCAGAAAAGCCGAAAGATAGTAGATATCGCTATCTATACCCCCGCAGTCGTTATCGTGGAGACTTTACTCCTGCCAATCTTGCATTTAATGCCAATCTCCAAGAATTTGCCCATCAGGTGAATTTCATCTGTGCCTTAGAAACATCGGGAAAAATATCTTCTCTACAGGCCTATAACGATATAAAAGGACTGTGGAAACAGCTTAAAAAAAGCAAGAAGAATCTCAGGATTGGTCAGAAGGAATCTGAAGAATAGTCTTCTCATTTTTCAGGATTTTAACAAAGATTAATTTAGTAAAAAATAATTAAACACTCACCATAGCAAAATGGTCTTACTTAATTTATTTCAGGGATGAGTACTTATTATTCTTCTCAAGAGTAAATATATTGGAAAACATCAGGGAATTGATGAATTCTGGTTACTCTCAAACCTAGAGCTTAAATAAGCTGGCCATTGCTGTAGTTTAAGCCGCTTAACGCGATGCATAGGTTGCATTACAGTTGGGACGTCCCTGGCATTCGGTTGAATGAAGTTTAAGGTAAGGTTAATAGAGTGGATTATGCTCTTGTTCAATATCCTGTCTGCACGGAATACCACGGCTGCACCACTGCAATAGTGATACTGGGTGATTGAGAATGAAAGAGGAATTGTGATTGTATCGCTCCTTCAGGGAAACACATTCCTCCTAACGCTCTAGTGTGGCAAGCGATAGCGCAGACTAGCCCTTGAAGTGCAAGACATTCATCAACTAGATTTGGGAAGGATAGGAAAGTTGGATTCATGAAAACTCGGTCCTCTTCATCAACCAAGACTTCGAAAAAGAAGAAACTAACCTTTGATGGAACCTTCTCACTAGGACAGGTCGCTCATCGGGCCATTCAAAAGCATTTCAAGAAATCAACGAAATATCAAGAGGGAGTGCTTGCCGATCAAGATCCCGAATATTTGCATCAGATGCGGGTTGGGATGCGACGTCTCCGAACGGCAATCGATGTATTTGCCCCTGCTATTGATCTGCCGGTCGCGGCCCAACGATCCCGCATCACAAAAATTGCTAAACGACTGGGGCAAGTAAGGGATTTAGATGTTTTACAGCTTTGGTTCCAACACTTTTTGGCCATCACCAGTGTCGACGAAGCTGAGTCAAAACAAATTCAGTGGGTGTTGGCGCGCTTATCTAAGCGCCGACAGAAAAAATTTGCTCAACTCCCCAAATTATTCAAAAGTAAGGAGTATCGCCAATTTGTTGCAACCTACGACCAATGGCTGAAAACACCCCAATTTCAGGCCGTAGCCACCATGCCAGCGTTAGATGCTGTGCCAGATTTGTTATTGCCCCTTTTGAGTCAGCTTTTTCTCCATCCGGGATGGCTGGTTGCCACTGAGACATTGGAAGGACGCCTTTATCCGGTCATGGGCATTAGTATGGAGGCCTTGGACGTTGTTTTTGCGACGGAAGGACCTGCCCTCCATGATTTGCGTAAGCAGATGAAACGGGTGCGGTATCAAACGGAATTCTTTATCCCTTTCTTTGGCAAGCCCTATCAAACCCAAACACAAGGCTTTCGCGCTCTCCAAGAACTGTTGGGATTGTTCCAAGATGAGGCGGTTTTAAGTGAATTCCTCGCTGGAGAACTTGGACCTGCCTGGACTGAACAATTGCCGTCTTTGGCAAGCTTGCTGCAAGAAGAGCGATTCCGGAACTGGAAGAAGTGGCAATCGGTTCAACGAAAATACTTGGATCCCAAGTTCCGTCGGACGCTCAGTCGTCGAGTCATGTCGCCTTCTCTTGAGCTTAATTTGGCATGACGTCATAAACCGACTGAGAAAAACCTCAGGAAAAAGCAGGGCTGTCTGGGTGGAGCTTATCCCAATCCCAGGCATGGGGATTGGTGGTGATGTACTGACGAAAGGTATGAAAAGCAAACCGATGGGGAATGATCTGTTGATCCACTTCTTGCTGCCACAGCGGTTGGTGGGAACGCTTTCTTAAAGGCTTGATCCGTTGAGTTGCTATCTCTTTAAAGTGAGTAATCCACTGGCTTAAGGAATGCGATCGCACCGTTGTAGACGCCCTAGGCGTTGAACATTGAACGGTAGATGTATCGTGATGTTCTGTTGCACCTACGATGCCGTGAATATGATTGGGCATGATGACCCAGTGGTGCAAGTCAAAATCTGAACATATATCAAAAGACTTTTGCCATTCCTCTGCGATCAATCGTCCAAGATCATTGAGGCACATTTTCCCTCCCACAATTTCACCAAAAAGGCACTCTCTATCGTGGGTGCAAAGGGTAATGAAATACGTTTCAGTTTGAGGATACTCAGACTGGAAAGGGCGGGTAGGCGGGAGAGTGAGGGAAGTTGGCACGGGAAGATCGAGTTAGCTATTGGAATGGATTTTTAAAGCAAGACGCTATCAATAGGATGCCCATCAGCTGGTTCAATTCTGAGGGTGATAAGCGAATTTAATAGTATTGATCACTATTATTAATTTGCACTGAATGGATAGGTTTAGTTTGACAAATATCGACCCTTAGCATCGTTTCTTAAGATACAAATCCCTATTAATTATCTTTTTGTTTAAATATTGACAACGATCGATTGCTCCCCTTTTCGTTCAAGCCCCAGACCATGGTTTGATAATCTGAGAATTAGTGATCAGCATCGCAAGCAGGTAAAAAGTTCTGGTGAAGTCAACGACCTCCCCCAAGCCTCGACAGGGTTGGTCTTTAAAAGATCGAGATCCAGATGAGATCGCAGCGTTAATGCCTCGGTGGAAGTGGTTTTATGACTGTTATTTTCGGGTGCAAACCAGTGGTTGGCATTATGTGCCAGTAGAAAAAGCCTTATTTGTGGGCTCCCATAATGGTGGGCTAGCAGCACCTGACTTACATATGTTGATGTATGACTGGTTTCGCCACTTTGGCCCTGAACGTCCCATTTATGGGTTGATGCATAAGGGCATGTGGCAGGTCAGCCCTAGTGTGGCAGAGTTTGCGACCCTAGGTGGGGCTATCCGTGCTTATCCCACAATGGCAAAGGCAGCATTCCAAAGTGGCGCCAGCGTTGCGGTGTTCCCAGGGGGGGCTCAGGATGTGTTTCGGCCCCATCACCTAAGGGATCGGATTTATTTTTGCGATCGCAAAGGATTTATCAAGCTCGCCCTCCAAGAAGTTGTTCCCATTATCCCTTTTATCTCCTGGGGCGCCCATGACACGTTGCTGGTACTAGCCGACTGCTATGGGTTGATTAGCAAGCTCCACGCGCTCGGGCTGCCTTGGTTATTTGATACTGACCCGACCGTATTTCCTATTTATCTAGGACTACCCTGGGGACTCAGTTTAGGGCCACTGCCAAATTTCCCGTTGCCCAGTCAAATTCACACACAAATTTGTCCTCCAATCCACTTCGAGCATTACGGCAAACAGGCGGCGAAGGATAAAGACTATGTTCAAAGCTGCTACGACATAGTCGTCAGTGAAATGCAGCTCGCATTGGATCAGCTTATTCTCAAAGTGAACGGAAGCTGAGGATGGTTGCCCCCCTCAAGCCAAGCTAGCGGCAGTCATCAGTCATACCGCCATTTCCTCTCAAGGTTCATGCCTGACTGCAATCAGCAACTTTTAAATCGCTTTAATCCAAAAACTTCCCGATTTCTTCCCGAATTTTGACTTATTTTCTTCACTTTAATCAAATACAGTCAAAATAAAGCTCTAGATATACCACTTAACCCTTCTTCCAAGACTGAATTTCTGTCATCACGCCAGAGTTAAATACCTTTTTTGGCAGTAGTTAGACAGTCGTCCGTTCTTTCTCACTGAGAAAGAACACCCCGTTGAGGATGCAAGTCTCAGACGTATACTATCTGCCCCTTAGAACTGATCTCAACCTATAGTAATGATTGAAAAAACTGTAACCCTGCACTATTTCAATAGTACTATTGTGCATCCTTCTCACCCCATTACTGAAGATATGTCAATTTATGATTTCCTCAATTTAGCCAATGGTTTAAGCAACATCGTAAAAGTGTTTTTAGGGGCGAATGTCACTGCGAACTATTTGAGAGAATCTAAGCCAGAATACGCCTATTTAGCTAACTTTGAAATTGATCGGAATTGCGAAAGGGGAGATGTGCAAGAAACCAACACAGCTTTGTTTTGAGGCCTATACTGCATTTGCCATTATTTTGGTAAGGAATTCAATTTGCATTCCTGCGATCTTCAAGTTCCCAAGCGATGCCTGGGCCCTCATCCATAAAAATTCCGTTGGGTCATCATCAATCTCTGATTAGGCAGGGTAAGGAGGATGGTTAGTAAGAAACATGCTGACCATACAGCGTCTAACCTTGAAGCGACGCTCCATCATATCAAGAGACTACAAAATGGCCGCGCCTATCGTGATGCCTAAGGTATCTGCTTTATCGAAGGCGTCCGTAACTTTGTGCAAATTGCTGATTGCCACCTTGATATGGTTGGCATTATCTATAGCAAGAAGTTACTCACAGCACCTCGCGCGCGTAAACTGGTGCGAGAGTTCCGTTAGGCTGGAGTGATGAAAGAGTGCTAATTACTGTAAATCAGCCAGATCTATCCAGGCAAATATCCTTCCACTAGACAATCTTCACCAACTATATGCCAACGCACTCGCTCCAGTTGAAGGGCCTCCGTCATTTTATGAAATCCCAAATCTCCCACAGGGGAAGGAGCATTTTGACCGCCCACAATTTTGGGGGCAATAAACGCCAAGACTTTTTGGACAGAGCCATCTGAAATCGCATGGGCAGAGAGGGTTCCGCCACATTCCCACAACACCGATAGCAGTTCTTTCTGGCCCAAGTACGCCATCACCATTTGGGGCGTTAACTCGTCTAGATTCACCACCTCTACGCCCTGTTGTTCCAGATAGGCCTGGCTGCCTGGGTTCGAGTGACCTTGAGTCAGCACAATGGTAGGGGCCACTTGTGTTTCCCAAAGATGGGCCGTTTGCGGTAAATCAAGGGTTCGGCTCAACACCACTCGCAGGGGATTGTTGGGAGGACGATGGGCATCCGCCTGATGATGGGTCGTCAAATGCGGATTATCGCGGCGTACCGTATTGCCCCCCACGATCACGGCATCGCAGGTTGCCCGCAGTTGATGAACATGGGTGCGAGCGACCTCCTTGGTAATCCAAGCGCTATGGCCTGCAGTTGTCGCAATTTTGCCATCTAAGGTCATGGCATATTTAAGGATGCCAAAGGGACGCTGATAGAGCACTCGATGGACAAACGCTTCATTGACCCGTTGGCATTCTGCCTCTTCCACCCCCACAATCACCTGAATACCCGCTGCCCGCAATCGCTCAATGCCTTTGCCGGATACGCGGGGGTCAGGATCGACCATCCCCACAACCACTGTTGCCACCTCCGCTTTTACCAGCGCTTCAGAACAGGGCGGGGTACGGCCAAAGTGATTGCAGGGTTCCAAGCTGACGTATGCAGTAGCACCTTTGGCTTTGTCACCCGCCGCTCTCAGGGCAAATACTTCTGCATGGGGTTCCCCCGCTTTGGGATGATAGCCTTCCCCCACAATTTCCCCATCCCGCTCAATCACACATCCTACAAGCGGATTAGGAGTCGTAAAGCCTGCTGCCTGCTGAGCCAGGTATAAACAGCGCTGCATCATTTTTCGGTGGTGGGGGTCGCAGTCAGTCGTCCCCAGAGCCGGAGCGGGTTGGGCTGACAAAGGATGAATCTCCATTAAGGCTATTCACTCAACAGGACTACAGAGGGGCAGGCATATCTCTACTTTAGTTGAGCGTAACGTGGAATGGCGCTGAGGCGGTACCCATCCAAGGGCTTCCTCAGAAATTGCAACATATCGAACCGTAACGCCCATCCATTCATCAGTAAACTAGAAGGCATGAATCAGATGCAAAGTTCATCACCAAAGCCAGCATGATCACTCCCATCATCTCTCTTTTCTGTGTGGGAGTGTCCTATGGGTTACTGGGTTGGCACCTTTCGGCCTATCACATTGGCTGGGCCATGGGGTCTTGGTTCGTGGCTATTTTCCTGACCATCATGCTTTTTTGGGGGGAAGAAGTCACTAAGCGAATGTTTCGTTTGGGGCCAAGGGGAGTGATTTCCATGCTGATCTTGAGTGGGATTATCACCATGGCGGTGGCGGCCTCGACCCTATTTGGCATGATTGTTGTTCTGTTAGCGTCCCAAACCCTAGCTCGTCTGGAGTTGCAATCTGCGGGCCTGAGTCGCCGACTCACCCTCTTACTGATGGTCATTTTGTCCATTGGAACCCTCAGTGCAGGGTGGATCGTGGGTCAAAACCATTACCCGAGCAGTCCCTATTGGCTGACCTCTTTTTTGCTGTCGAGGTCATAATCTTCGGCGGAACTATCCGTTGCCAATAAAAAAGGGAAGTAATGACTTACTCCCCTCTACAGCGTTAGGAATATTTCCTGCGGCTGAGTAATAACGAAGGCCTGTTAACGGTTTATTGATCAATAAACGGCTTATTAAAATGCGTGTTGTTTACTTAAAACCAACCGCTGCTTGCCAAACGAAAGCAAGCGCTAAAAAGAAAAGTGGAATAACAGGCATAACATCCACAATCGGGCTAAAAACGGAGAAGGCTTCAGGTAGTTTCGCCAACAGCAGAACTGCTTCCATGAATAAA
>NZ_JANQOP010000115.1 GCF_028285745.1 Acaryochloris sp. IP29b_bin.137
ATTTCTTGGGCACAGATTATTGCCAAGGTTGCCAACTTAGGCGCGATACACCCTAGACAAGCATCTGAAAATCTTTAACCGTTTGGCGAAGGTATTGACTATTGCAGATATTATTTGAAGTGCCTGATCCCCCCTATGTGCTAATCGGGGTCGCTGCGCTCTGTGGACTTGCATGTGGCAAAGCATTTGAAGTGTCAATCAAGCGAAAAACCAAAGAATGGTTTCAGGGCAACTCATCGCGATCGCTGAGCACCGTTAACGAGGTCAGGCTAGTTATCCCTTATTTAGGCATCTGTTTTTGTAGTTGGGTCTTTGTGGGTTCCGCTTTGACGACTTTTGCTGTGCCATGGATAATCGGTTTTGCCATGTCTACGATCGTGGTGTTGTCCAGTGGACTTTTGGTGTGGTTTCAACTCAAAAGACTCTTAAAAGCACTGGAGGAAGGGGGTTCAGAAGCCCTGGAGATTAACAGTCTTTTCTAAATGAACCGGACAATCAATCGATTATCTCCCCTTAACGATTTGGCAATTTGGACAGATCGCATGAATCGTCAATTGACAATCTAAGAGATGAAAACCGGATTGTTTGGCTTTAGTTTTGCCCACCTTAAGAATTGAATCGCTTTTGAATTCGATCGTTTGATTGCATTTCACACAAATAAGATGGTGGTGATGATTTGGGTAGGGTTGATTCAATTCGTAATGTTTATGACCTTCAGCAAATTCTAGTTCTCTGAGTATCCCCATATGAGACATCAGCTTGGTATTTCGGTAAATCGTTGAAAGACTAATGGGTGTTCCTTTTTGCTGTAACAACTCATAGAGGTCTTCAGCGCTAAGATGTTGTCCTTTCTGTAATTCTTGAAAGGCAGTCAAGATAATTTCCCGTTGGGGCGTCAACCGCCAGCCCTTCTCATTTAATTCTGCTTTGAGCGAACTAGAAGTGTACATGTACCCTCCTCACTGGGTAATAATCCAAAGCGTTGGGGTTGGCTAGTCCAATTTGGTAAGCGCAATGGATTGGTTACCCATATTGCGAAGACCTTTGTTGTTCCCTCTCGGTGAATTGGGGGTGAAACCCCATTTGCTCCTTCGGCACTAAAAGACCCGGCACCTTATGACCATGAAGGACAGACCCTATAGCTGGGGTGTTAGGGCGTTGCCCGTTTCAAATTTACAACAATTCTCAATTGAAATAAAAAATACTGCTCTATTTAGCATCTGCCAGCCAGAAAAGGGGATAAGCCCGTTGTTCTGTAAGTCCTTGTCTTTGATATAGATAGCAATCACTTATCAGATTCTCAAATTAGAACAGAAAATCTATGTTGATTTCTATTGAAAATGAGTATCAATAGTATTATGCTGATTAAGAATTATTCTCAATAAGCTTTAGGAGATGATCATGGCAGGTTCAACTGGAGAACGTCCGTTGGGTGAGATAATTACCGACTTTAGTTTTTGGAAGCTCCACATTATCAATATCCCGGCTATTTTTATCTCGGGTTGGTTCTTCGTCAGTACTGGACTTGCTTACGATGTCTTTGGGACGCCCCATCCTAATGAATATTTTTCTCAATCACAGTCTCAGATTCAAATTGTGACGGATCGATATGCCGGTAAGCAGCAGATCGATGATTTCAGCAAGCTCAAGATCAAGTCTGACGCAAGTAATTAGGAGAATTAACGATGACAGCTCGAACTCAGCTCCAGCGCCCACAGAGAAAATATCCCATCTATACGGTGCGATGGTTGGCTATCCATACGTTGGGTGTGCCGTTAGTGTGGTTCCTCGGGGCGATCGCATCGATGCAATTTATTGATCGTAGTGACATTTATGAAGCCGTTGCTCCACAAATTATTGCTGGCTTAGACGTCCGACTCGCTTTGGTCTTAGTACCGATCTTATTCTCGATTGCTTGGAATATCGTTTTCTTTGGTGGTCCGACCTTGCAAGAAATTCAAGAGGTCTTGCAACGGGAATAAGATTGGCAAAACGACGCTAGCTTGACACTCTCTTGAGGCAGAAGAGGGTGTCTTTTTTGCATTACTGGCTTACGGAAAATTTAGGTGCAAACCCAATATTTAGGTGCAATGTTATGAGACCGTCCTTTCTCAAAAGCTCAAAGGTTCTTCCTCGACTATTGTGGATCAGTTTAGGGGTTGTGATTAGTTTGTTGTTGAGGGGAGGTATTCAACCCTTGCTGGCCCATCATGACGGCGCGAGTCCGCCGATCAATGGGCTTTGGGAAGGGGTTGTCCACCCGTTGATGGGCCTCGATCACATTACCTTGATCTTCGCAGTAGGGCTATTAGCCGCGAGGAAAAATGGCAGTCTGATCTGGGTCTTTACCAGTTCGGCTCTGATGGGTATTGCAGCAGGGTTACTGGGGATTCAGTTCTCAACTGCTGGGGTTGCGATCACATTGCTATTGATGGGCATACTGCTTGCCCGAGTCGATACCGTAGCGACGGTAATTATGGTGGCGGGGGTTGCGATCGCAGGATTTTGTCAGGGGTATCCCCATGCCGCTTTAATTGAAACGGTCTCTTCCTCGATCCAAGTTAATTTCCTGGTGAGTTTTACCTTAGTTCAGCTTGCCCTAGGGTATGCCACCTGTGGTGTGAATCGACGGTTCCTTCGACCCCATCCAAATTTGATTGTCCCTAGCTTGGGCATTGGTGGGATTGGCCTTGCCTATCTCGGCTCAATCTATCTTCTATGAGTGATTTGAGCAGGTACAACTAATAGCTAAGCGGGAACACACCCGCTTTTTTTAGCACTCACCACGGTTCAGTTTATCCATCGAAAAATTCTAATAAGAATAAGATGGAATAAGTGGCGACCACTAGCGGTACTAAAACAACGGAAAAGCGGGGATCTTGCAATAGAGAAACAACAATATACATGGGGCGTACTCCTAAAGGTTTGAGTGAACCCACTTGAGCCTTAAAAAAAACTGGTCACTTTGCCGAGAATATGGTCTAGAGAAATCGCGTCAAATGTTCGACTATCAGTGCTTGCAGCTACGTTATCTCCAACCAGAAAATAAGAATGATCTTTCACAGCCTGAATCCGCTTGATTAGATAAAACTGGTGCTGAAAGGGATGCTGCGCGAGCACAATATCTCCAACTTCAGGGACGCTTTGCCGATAGGCTCTTGGATGGACCAAAACCTGATCGCCAGGTGTCAACGTCGGTTCCATTGAGTGCCCCTGCACCTCCCAGCGCCAGCGTCGTCGGCAGCACCACAATAGGAACTCCCAGACAGAGCAGTCTGGGAGGGATGTCCTTGCCGAATCATCCATTTCAACTGGCCTTGTACCACGGCACATTGGTTCGATTCTTGGTTGTCCAAAAGACTTGATGAATATTTTGGACAGCAGCTAGCAACTCCTCCGCATGTTGCAGATTCACCTCTACTTTGCAGGCAGAGCAAAGCTTCGCTGCTTTCCAAAACATATCGTGTAAATTCGGAAACTGCTCTAGGTGTTGAGGCTTAAAATAATCGGTCCATAAAATCAAAATTTCCTCTTTTGTCTTTTGAGCTTGTTCTTCCTTAATTTGGATATATCGCGACATCGTATTCAAATAAGTGGCCATTGCTTGGGGATTCTGATCGGTCGGGGGTTGCAGATCCTGAATCTTGCGAGTCATTGAGACAACCGCTTCCGCATAAATCCTTGCTGCTGCTGGATCGTAAACACCACAAGGGCCATCACAATGGGCATGGACAATAGGAGCTGGAAACCAACGCTTGATTTGAGTCGTAATTTGTCGCAGAACCATAAACCATTCCTTAATCTGAACTTAAATCAGTCTTTGCCAGGATGCTTGTTGACCCCCGAAGCATTTAAACACGCAACGATTGGGGTTGCCTTGGACCAAAGAATTGCTGAGCTTGATCCGCTGCTTGCTGAAACACGGCATGTGCTTTTGCGGGCTGTCCTAAGTGCTGATAGAACGCATAGGCTTTAAGGCTAACCATTTTCAATGCTTTGGCAGCTTCTAGCCGTAGACATCGAGAATATTGGCTAGCGACCATCAAATCGATCACTTGCTCTAACGCTTGCTGCATCGTTGTCTCTGCAGCGGGAATATCTTCAAGCTTTAGCAAGTTGTCTGCCAAATTATGGCAAGCAATCACATAGGCATGGACTGCTTCAGGATGATGCCGCTCTTGTTTGGCCGTCATCAGCATCAATTCTGCCAAGGAAATCGCTTTGCGATATGCCTGAAGAGCGTCTGTGTATAACCCCGCCTGAAAACGCTGATTGCCGGCCTTACTGTGGAGTTGCCAGCCCATTTCATAGGATGAGTAGGTTTGTGGATCGTAGACCATATCAAGCAAGCATTCGATGGGGTCAAAATAAAGGGCCAGAGAAACAGACTGATCAAAATAATTCTTGATTAGATATGAATCAATTGGGTGGCCTGACTGATATCAAAAGGCAGGAAAATTACCCGAGAATCCCCATAGACAGTATCCTGCCATACTCAAGGGTTAATCGCAAGTTATTTTCAATAAGGAGCTGCTTGTTCATACCCCCTGTGCGTTCTCAATTTAGTGAGCTTTCCCTGATCGTCAGAACCAATACATGTCTGCAGGAATGCTTCGCCGTTGTTTCATCCCCTGGAGTTGGAAATGGCCCCAGTCCAGCTCCGTTACATCTCCACTACTGATATCCAGCATGACCTGGATGCAAACGAACTTAAATATTGGGCATTCTACAAAGAGAGTGTTATGATACACTAACAGTACATAAGTACTATATAACCCAGTCAGTTAAGGTTTACCCCTTGCAACTCGAATGGTGTATCACCATTCATGTGATTAGTCTAAACGCGCATCACTGGCTTGCTCTTGACTGTGCGGGGCTTCGCCCTACTGTGGCTGTTACGGTTTGGTTTCCATGAAACTAGCGAGCCACAGTAGGGCGGCCCCGCTCGAGTTGAGCAATCCAGTCCTAAGAGGTTTACGAAGAGGCGCTTAACTGACCGGGTTTATTTTTGCTGAGCAGGCAACGGTTAACCCCGGTGCTCATCCCTGTCATCGAGTTCACTTTCCTCGACTTCATGTCCAATCAACCCCGTACTCGCCAAGAACTCTACGATCGCATCCGTCAAAGCTCCCGTGATGAGGTCATTTTAGAAGAAATGGTGCGGTTGGGATTTTGGCCTGCCGAAGGCGAGATGCCCCAAGATCCGGCGGATGAGATCCGGCGCAAGGGGGAAATTCAGCGGGAACTCGCGGCGCTACGGGCCGAGAACCGCAAGCTGCATAACGAAGCCGCCATTAAAAAGCAGCTCTACAAAGATCGACTGGCTGCTTCTAAGCAGAAACGGCAAGAAACAAAAGAACGGCGAGAACAAGAACGACGGGCTCGGGCCGCCGCATGGCGAGACCGAAACGCCCGCGATATCGTCTATCTAGGAGCAGGGGTTTCCGGAGGACTCAACCAAACCGAGTGCGATCGCACCCGACTCCAGCAATTTGGCCTTCCTGCCTATGGGACGGCTGAAGAGATTGCCAAGGCCATGCAGATCAGCGTTGGACAGTTACGCTTCCTGGCCTTCTCTCGGCGTACAGCCCAAGTTTCCCACTATGTGCGCTTTAAAATTCCTAAGAAAACGGGGGGAGAGCGGCTGATTTCTGCACCCATGCCCCGCCTAAAGCAAGCCCAATACTGGATCGCAGAACAGCTAACGTCAATCCCCCTCCATGAGGCCGCCCACGGGTTTTGCCTAGGTCGGTCAATTGTCACTAACGCAACGCCGCATCTGGGAGCAGATGTGGTGATTAATCTCGATCTCCAAGATTTTTTCCCGTCTGTGTCCTATCCTCGGGTCAAAGGTTTATTTCGCTCCTTTGGCTATAGCGAAGCTGCCGCCACGATTTTTGCCCTGCTCTGTACGGAACCCGATGTGGTGGAGGTCGATTTGGATGGTCAGAATTATTATGTGGCCCAATCTCAGCGACACCTGCCCCAAGGCGCACCGACGAGTCCTATACTCACCAATCTGCTCTGTCGCCGTTTAGATCGCAGACTGACTGCTATGGCAGCAGAGTTGGGGTATCGGTACACACGCTATGCCGATGATCTGACTTTCTCAACCACAGGTCCGTCGCAACAACAGGTGGGCAAGCTATTGCGACGGACCCATGCCATTGTTACCCACGAAGGCTTTACGATTCATCCCCAGAAAACTCGGGTTCTGCGCAATGGCCGACAGCAGGAGGTGACGGGAGTCGTCGTCAACGAAAAGCTAAACGTGGATCGCAAAACTCTGAAGCGATTCCGGGCACTACTTTACCAAATTGAGCAGTCCGGCTATGACGACCAGCATTGGGGGGGACAGCCCGTGTCTTTTGCTCAGATCCAAGGCTATGCCAATTTTGTCGCCATGGTGAATCCTGAGCGGGGCAGCCAGTTCCAGGCTCAAGTCAAGCGAATTAAGCGCAAGTATCCACCCCGCGTTCAAACCCCTAGACCAGCTTCTTGATTTCACCGTAGGCGCGGTAAAAGCCGCCACGGGCGGCTTCCCGTAAGTCTTCGACGACATATCGGGCTCCGGCTTCCCGCATCTCTTTGGGAAATTGGACATTCCAGTCGCTGTGATAGCCAGCAGATTCCACACGAACCCGCAATTTGCTGCCGTCTTGCACACAGACTAAGATCACGCCTTCTCCAGCGTTGGAAGTGGTTTCTAGGGTAGAGGAGGCTGCGATCGCATCCAGTTTCGGTGCTTTCACATTGACCACATCAGGCACCGTTCCCGCTTGGGCATCCCGAATAGCGGTTTCGCTGGCATCAATACAGGCCAGAGAACCATCCGTAGTCACAATGTACAGACGATCCTGAATAAACTGCATGGAGAAGGCTGAACCACAGCCTGTTCCCAGCTTCCAGAGGCGCTTGCCTTCTGCATCGAAACAATAAATAGAAGAGGCATTATCTCCCGCAAATATATATTTGCCGTCCTCTGCTGCCGCACAGGAATACACTTGAGCGTCGCACTTGAGGATCTGTTCCAATTGGCCTTGTTTGGTAAAGCAATAAACCTGACCTCGACTAGTACCTGCATAGACCGTTGATTCTTCCTGCCAACCGAACAGGACATTTCCGTCTGTCCGCTGGTTCCAAATCACCTGGCCGTCTTCCCAGTCATACATGGTGACGCCACCCGAATGGCCATGATAGACCCCAATCTCATCGCAGCGGACCATCCAACCGTGGTCACCGTTGCTGCGGCGGTTCCACTGGGATTCTTCTTCATGGTTAATGGTGGTTACTAGCCCTTGCCGATCCGAGACCCCCAAAATGCCGTCGTTAATATCCAGCCAGAAGATATCAACATCCTCAGCAATGGAGTAGGCAGCGCGGGGAACTTTTCCGCTCAAATCGTAGACCTTGCCATCATCACAACCGGCATAGCGCCAGTCAGCATCGGCCACAATACATTTAACGCCATCGGGGAGTTTAAACTCTTGCGTGACTTTTCCGTCGGGAGTCAGGGTAAAGATCTGGCCCTTTTGATTGCCCACCCAGCATTGCGATTCATCAATAAAAATACCGAAGGCAGATGCCCCGGAGGCAAACTTCCACAGCACTGGCGCACGGTTAGCCGAGGAGCGAGTACTCGTCATTTGACGACGGGTAATGGCCCGTTTCTGCCGCACTCCCTGAACCGCATGTTCATACCCTTTACGCAGCTTAGCTTTGATTTTTTTTGCCGCTTCAGCTTGGGCTTTTTCTGGTGTGGCAAAGGTTTTCGCTTGGGTTTGGCCAGAATTGCCGATCCGTCCATAGCGGATGGTTAGTTCCGTTCCCAAAACGACGACTTCATAGAACTTGTGGGCGACCCCTTCTTCTTCCGACAGTTCCAAATAGGTTCTTTCTTCTGCCATACTGATCCTCTGTAAACCTCTGCTTTTTAGGATTCACCTATCTGATCTAGTTTGACGCAAGGCGGGATCTGAAGTGAACCCCTGATTTTAGACAGTGAAATCAAGCATAAGAGAGAACCACACTACAGGTACCACACCTGACGACTCGTTTCGGGTTTTATGCCACAGGCGAACTTACCTGAATCTCCTTTGGGGATGACAAGGTACTTCAAATCTAGAGTCAGCAGTAGATAGGGCAGTGTGATTTCAAAGAAAATAGGGTGGCCGAAACGACTACCCTATCCA